>JAOTTL010000213.1:0-5607 GCA_029864385.1 Betaproteobacteria bacterium
TTTCGCTTCCCTTTTTGGCATTTGGATGCGCTGTATTTCTTAATTCGCTTTCCACTTAACCAGCCGCTGCAGGGGACGCGCCGCAAGCGGCGCGCCCCTGAGCGGCGGCGTTAGCCGTCATGGTCACAAACGAAGCGTTGCAGATTTTTGCGGCCAAATTCGTGAAGAGGGCATTTCAAGACCGCTTCGTCCACGAAGCAATCAAAAAGCCCGCACGATTAATGACTCGTATCTGTCATCGTATCTCCGACGTATTCGAGGACCGTTTCAGAGATGGTACATGTACGTTGAAGCCTGACGATCAGTGCTTTCTCTTTGAACTGACCGGACGACACCAGGAAACAAATTGGTCGGCTGCCACGCAGCACATGGACAAGTACGGTGGAGGCGGCTATCTGGTAATTGAGGCTACAGGTCAAAAGTTTTACGCACAATCTGAAGGGTTTCCCTCGCCCGAAACCTATGCCGGTTAAGCGTGTTTTTGACCTGCTTGCCTGCCGCGTAGCAACGATGACGGCTAACCTCGCGTTTAGTCAAATAGTCAACTCCGGGACCATTGCCCCACCAAAGCTACCACTTCTCCCGCTTTTTCTCGGCTTCTTAAATCAATGGGTGGCGGGTCGAGTGCAAAATCCTTCCAACGGGAGGCCCTCATCCAGCGCATGCTGGCAGCTGACCGTCCGGAAGGCGACGCGCTGCAACCTTCTTGCGATCCCCCGATCGATTTCCAGATCCATGGCCACCTGATCGTTCGGCCCCAGCCGCATGGGATTGACGCCGGTAATCTCTGCAAACAGCACCAGCGCGCTCAGGTAGGCGCCATGCTTGCTCGTGTGATAGCCCATGGGCACCGTGCAGCAGGCGAGCGCAGGGTCCTCGTCCCACAGGCTAACCTGGTGATCCGTGCTCTGGCTGTCGACAAAAGGGTTGCGCCTGGCGATACCCTCCTGAATCGCTCGCATCCAGGCATCGCCGGCCGGCGCCACGCCCGTGATGCCTGGAAGGTCCCCAGCCTCGAAGTACGCGTCATGCAGGTCCGTCGTCATCATTTCGAGCGAGCCGCCGTCCGTTTCCAGATAGGGTGCGTACCTGATATCTCCACCCTGAAACTCGACCGTGCTGCTGCCGAAGATCGGCTTGTCGGGGTTGTCGCTGGTATAGACGTAGGAGGCCAGCGCGTGGGTCTGATAGAGATAGATCTCTGCCCCGTTGTTCAGACCGTTAATGAACCGTTCAAGATTTTTCACGCTGTTGACGAAACTGATAGTGCTTGTGGGACGGGTGCCGCGTGTCGGGTTGCCCAGGGCGTTCTCCGTCGGCAGGGGCTTGAAGCTTTGTTCCTGCAACACACGACGGTGTCTGGCGGCCCATCTTCAAAGGCGTTGGCGATCTTAGTGAGGTAGAAGTTGGGGGAACGGTCCGTGCATTCACCAACGCTGGAGCGGAATCTGCAGAAGCTCTGCAGGGTGGCGGCGCCTTGCGAGAGGATCGCAACTTCGTAGTCGAGCCCGACTTGATCCGTGAACTTTTTGAACAGGCCCGGAATCCCGCCGTAGGGCCCGTACCTGAGCATCGTCGGGTAGAACATGAGATCGTCGATGGGATGAGTCTCCGTTGGATCGGCCAGCACGGGCGATTCCGGCAGCGGTAACATGGGAACGGGAATCGGATCCGGTTTCTGTTCGGTCCTGCTCAAGCCCGCATACTCCGGGAACGCGTCTCCCGAGCCGGGCTCGGCACCGGGGTAGCAGTCGGAGTCGCGGTCGGTCGCGGAGCCAGGGTCGGCCCACGGACCCGGGCCCGGATAGTCGAATGTCACCTCCACCGGGCAGTTCACGTCGTACACGTTTTCAGCGTTATAAAGCCGTACTTCGTCGAAACGGCCATGGGTGAAGCTGTTGCCGATGAAGAGAATCTTGACGGGCTCGCCTGCGCTGGCGACCTGCGCGCTGAATGCCGTCACCGCAAGCGACAGTCCCAGCAGCAAAGTCCGGAGCCGGCCGACGAAGGCTCGCGGCCGAGCATTGTTATGGCGGTACCTGGCGTTTCGCTGCGAGGATCGGCTCGGTTCGCTTAACTCAATTCTGACGCTGGTATTCATCTGACTCTTTTCGTCTTATCTGTCTCAATGCTTCAACCGCTGGGCGTGTGGGCCCGTCACGCAACCGGGGCATACGCAGCGCGTATGCTCGGCCCCGTCGACCGACGGCCGAATCTAGTGTTTCCTCATCCAGATTACAAATACGCAAATGCAGGCCAGACACGCATGTATTATTTCAGCATGAGAGTGCGGGAAATGGGGCCAATGCGGGAAATGGAGCCGGGGCCGTTATGTTTCGGTGGCTGAGCTAACATTTCGGCCCCTTTTCACTACTTGGGCGCTTTGATTGGGGGCGGGCGGAAGACCGCCCGCCCCCGCCTCCGCAGTTGGCGCTGAGTTACTTGAGCACGTCGCTCATCTGGGCCGTGTCGACGAAGCGATCGGCGTCGGCCGGCAACAGTAGACGCTTCCTTACGAGCTTCTCAGCGGCCTTGCGCACCGCGTCTACATAGCCCTGGTGATCGCCGTAGCGCTCTTCGAGCGACAGCCGCGGGTCGCCGGCGGCGAGGCGCTCGGCGCGGGTCTCGGCAAACGGCACGAAGCTGCCAGACAGCCCGCAGAGCTCGCCGGTCGCCGAGATGATGTTCCAGCCAGTATACGTGCCGATCGGCGCCGCGATGTCGGGAGAGCGGATACCGGCGATCTCGTTGCCGTCGGCGTCTACGGTCGGCAGGCGCACTTGATAGTCCGCCCCATCGATGACGAGCGGCGGTTCGAGCAGGATGCCGCTCTCATCGAGTGCCTCGAAGAGTGGGCCGTAGTCGATGAGCGTCAGCTCATTGTAGGTGCCGTTATAGAGCACACCTGGGATGTCCGGAAAGCCAAGAGACTCCTGGCCCGACGTCGCGAGTGTGCGCTTACGAAGTGTCGGGATCATTGTCTTTGGTGGCTTCCGGTTCTCGCGAACCCACTGCTCTAGGGCGACAAGCAAAGCTCGCATGTGGGGCACGTAGCTGTTGGGGTTGCTAAGCTGCTCACAGCCACCGGGGATCGAGGGAGTCGTTCCCGGCAGCGCGAAATGCTGCGTGCTCGAGAATAGAAACATCCGCACATTCCCGGGGATACCGACGTCGTGTCGTGCGAACGCGTCCGTCGCATCCAGCGATGCACGACCCTGCCAGTACTCTGTTGAGCTTACAGTCTGCATGATCTTTGGGCACGTGTTCGAACGGCGGCATCGGTCAAGCAGGCCCTCGGAGTGATTCGCGATCTTGTCGCGCAGCGGATGCCAGTTGAACGGCGACTCATACGCCGGAAACAGGTGGTCCTCGCGCTCACCGTACGCACGCCCGGGCTGCCCGAAGCGGACGTTGAGCGGAATGCGTCCGGCCGCGATGTGCGGATTCGCGCCGTCGAAGACCCGCTTCCCGGACTCGTCTTCGTTGAAACCGAGCTGCAGGAAGCCGCGCACGTAGCGTCCGCTCTGGGAGGTGCCGTGCACCAGCGTGGTCTCTACGTCGCCAGCGACCGGGTTCGGCGTGCCGTCGTCGTCCGCATCTTCGTGACGCAGAAATGAGACGAGGTCGCGCGTCGCCGCGAAGCCGAGACCGAGTACGAGCGGGTCCTTCGCCTCATAGAGCAGCTCGTAGATGTAGGCGGGATCGAAACCCCCATTCAGGCAGATCTTCGTTGGATCAGGGTCACCCGGGAACGGCACGGCGGCGCAGTCGGCGAACGCGAACTCAGACGACGGGATCGGCTCGCGCGGGTCGGTCTCACGGAGGCGCCTGGTGAGCGTTGCCTGTGAGGTATCCGGACTCACGGCGGGATAGCTCAAGTGAGAGTTCCCAGTGAAAGCGCCGCTCGATAGGTCGAGGGTCGAGCCGGATGCGTTCAGATATTCCGTGCGCACGGTACCCGTGATGGGTGTCCCGCTCTGCGTGGCGACCGGTACGTCGAGGTTGAGGCGGGCGGGACTCGGCTTTAGGTCACCCTGCCAGCCGCTCCATACGCTGATGTACCGTCGTTCGCGCGGAATACTTGGCACACCGAGCACCGTCGGGCCGAAAACGAGCTCGGAGAGCACATTCCCGCGGTTGACGACGTCGTAGAGGAGCACGCCGTTGGCCTCCGCAGTTGGGCGCAGAATGCGAAATTCTGTGATGTACTCGACCAAGCCGTCGGCGTTGCGAGGCGCAAGGTGAATGTCAGTTATCACCGCATTGCGTGGGTCGTTTGGGTCGACCGCGCCGCGGGCGATGCCGTCAATCTGGTCGAAGCTGCCGGGCCCCGAGGGCGCGATGGACAGGATTTCGATGTCGGTGATGCGCGCCTGCGCCGAGACGCTCAGCATAAGCATCGCGCCGGCGGTCATTACTGTCCGCCAGCTACCGGCGCTTCCCGATTTCGATTGTTTCATCGTTGTTCTCCTCCGGGAGGCGTTCTGTGGTGACGGCGCCGCCTGCTGCCCCCCATTCGCGGGGCGGCGCCGATGTGATCACTCCATGGGACCTACGGTGAAATTCTGGGGACAGTATACCTATTTCTCTTCGGCCTTCTTTCTTTCTTCAGCCGGGTGGACGATGGGCGAGCCTGCGGTCCGTGATGCGTTCCAGCCGCTGAACGAATTTCTCGCCACCCAGCGGCCGGCCGGTGCGCGAGTGTTTCGCGATGCGCGGGCCGACAAATCAAGTGACTTCATTAAAAAAGGGGTCAGAGCCGAAATGTTTGAGAGGTGAGTCCGCCTTTCGTCAAAACTATCGGCTCTGACCCGTTTATTTCGATGACTCGGGGCCGGGTGGTATCGCGGCCCGGGCCACCCTGGGGTCGCCGATGCTTGCTAGAATCGCTCGTTATGAAACTTCTGGTGCTTGCGGGCGACGGCATCGGCCCGGAGATCACGGCGGCCTCGGTGCAGGTGCTGGAGGCGGTCTCGGATCGCTTCCGCTTGGGCCTCATCTTCGAGCACGAGGCGGTGGGGCACGCCGGCATCGAGCGGCACGGCCACGCGTTGCACGATCGCGTGTTGGCGCGGGCGCGGGACGCCGACGGCGTGTTGATGGGCCCGCACGACGCCAACAGCTACCCGGCAGAGCACAGAACCTACCCCAATCCGTCGAGCATCATCCGCAAGGAGCTCGACCTGTTCGCCAACATGCGCCCCGCGAGGACGCGGCCCGGCGTGCCGGCGCACGTTGCGCGCATGGATCTGGTGATCGCGCGGGAGAACACCGAAGGCTTCATGGCCGACCGCAACATGTACCGCGGCAACGCCGAGTTCATGCCCACGCCGAAGCTCGCACATTCAATACGCAAAATCAGCTACGAGGGCAGCGCGCGGATCACCCGCGCGGCCTGCGAGCTCGCCATGCAGCGGCGAAAGAAAGTGACGTTGCTGCACAAGGCGCACGTGTTCAAGCTGAGCGACGGGCTGTTTCTGGAGGCCGCTCGCGACGTGCTCGCGGACTATCCGAGGATCGAGACCGAGGAGGTCATCGTGGACGCGATGATGGCCCTGGTGGTGCGCCGGCCCGAGAGCTTCGACGTGGTGGTCGCCACCAACCTGT
>JAOTTL010000214.1:0-5505 GCA_029864385.1 Betaproteobacteria bacterium
GAATACGCAACTCACTCGTCGGCTAATCCGCGAGGGCCGGCTGCATGTGGGCCACGATATCAACAAGACACGCACGGTGGGCGACCAGTGCACCGGCGGCCTCAACTTCGAGACCGCACGGGAACGGCGCAAGATTCTGTCGGATTACACGCGCGTGCTCAAAGCCGTCTACAGTCCCGACGCCTACTTTGCGCGGGTGCGCCATGTGGGTCGAGCGCTGAATCGCGCGCCACTGGCACTCGCCGAGCCGTCTGATGCCGGCAAGTCGGCCCGCAAACGCGGCATGTTCGAGGGCGTGACGCGGTTTGATATGAGGCGCCTGATGCGGATCATGTGGCGCGTTGGCACGCGGCATCCCGGGCTTACCCCTCACTTCGCACGGACGTTCTTGGATTGCGCTTGGCACAATCCTGGCGCGGTCAAGAGCGTAACCATCATGATGACGCTCTACCTGCATCTGGGACCTTTCGCTCGGCAGGTCGTGGGCGACATCGAGCGGCTAATCGAGAATATTGAACGAGGCAACGAGCGGTCGCCGGAACTTGTTCCGGCCTCCAATGTGGATGCCCCGGCGCAAGCAATGGTCGCCGCCAAATAAACCCTCTAGTCCGGAATTGACTTGTTCTTGTCGACGTAGGCCCGCTCAACAAGTTGCGCCGCATCGCTTGCACTGCGCAAATCGGACCCGCCTAGCCGAACCGTCCTGATTCACGCGATTGTCCCGGTACGGGCATTGGCCGTGGCGACCACCTCACGACGAAACCGTCAGGTGCGATTCCGCGGCCTCGACCGGTGTATGGGCGCGCAAGGCTTGGCGCCGATCTTGCGTCAAATTTCCGAGCGAGACCTTGGCGTCATCGAAAACGGGCTGCGCAATGATCCGCTGAAACTCCGCATGGTCAGGATGGGTCGCGTCCCAGACGCTGAGGTCCCGGTACTCGCCCGCAGTCCACGTCCCCCAATTCACCGCCTTTGAAAAGGCCACCACGTCCACGGATAGTTCTTTCCCGATCGCAACGAACTCTGGCATTTCCCGAAAATTGGCTCCTTGGACGACGTAATCGATGCGCAGGTGCCTGAGGCTGCCGTTTGCACGCAACTGGGATAGGAACCGCATATTATTCAGTAGATGCTGCCAATTCCCGCCCCGGCGGGTGATCTTGTAGGTCTCTTCGCGTGCCGCGTCGAACGAAACCGAGACCGTGGAGATATTGTTGCGGATCTTGCTCAGCCGCCTCCAAGCTTTTTCGTTGAATAGAGTGCCGTTGGTTTGCAAGTAAACGTGCAGATTGGGAAAGTCCTTGCTGTCGAGTTGGTGGAGGAATTCCCGGAGCACGCGCGACGCAAACGGGTCGCCCGAGCCGGTTACGTTTACGGCGAAAACCGCCTTTGTCGGCTTAGAAAAGAACGCCTTGACCAGGCGATCCTGCAATTTCTTGCGCAGTTCGTAAGCGTATCCGGTGGCAAAGTTCAGGACGCGGGTCCGACAACTCGGGCACGACAGATTGCACGATCGATCGTTCGACAAATTGATGCGCCTTGGCAAGGGGTCCAGGACGGTTTTTCTGTTGTCGATGATGTCGCGGAGGAAAGGATTCTTCCGTGCCTGCGCCCGTGACGGGAGCGAATCGCTGGCGATCAGAGGACATAGGTCTCGGTTGCAGTACTTGAAATCACCATCGAGGATGCTGCGCCGCACCTCCTGCGCGCGCGGTGAGTTCCAGATCGCATCAGCGTCTTGCCCATGGAGATTGCCTGCCGTCCAAGGCAGCCAGCGCGGGCAGCACATGAAAACACTGCCGTCTTCGTGCATCTCGAAAAGCTCGAACGGATTCGAGCAAAACTTATCACGTAAATCGGCGTCTTCGGACTTCGGGCGACGTCGCCGGACATCACGTCGCAGGGACATATTGACGAAATACATGAAGTGGCGCCAGCCCGGCGCCGCTATCCGTCCCTCAAGAAACACCGCAGCCTGTTTGGTCAGGTTCATCCATTCACTCAAGCGAACTATCGAGAAAGTCGCCAATATTAGCAATGTTCGTGTGAAGACTCAAAGAACGGTGGGCAAAGGTTGTGAGAGACGGATACGCTTGGTCCACACGGCGCTAGTCAATGTCGTCAATGGGGTCATAGTCAATGGGGTCAGACGCGATTGATCGTGCCGCAGCTCGACCGGCGGCTTGCACCGAATCCGAGGGGAGGGGACCATAAGTCGGGAGCATGTCGCAAACAGACCAAAATCAATCGAGTCTGGCCTCCGAGAAGAGCCCTTAACAAAATGACAGCGACCGAAGTGCAGATGACCCAACCCCACCCTGGCCCTCCCCCTGATGGGGAGGGAAAAACTCTTTCCCCTCAACCGACATCTCCTGCCGCCTTCCTCCTCAGGGGGCAGGTTGGGATCGGGATGGGGTTGCGCGAGTTTCATTCTTTTAGGCGCTCTAAAGATTTCGTTAAAGGGTTCGCATGGATGTGACCCGGATCCTTGCGCGGTACCTTGTGGACGCGCGCTACGAAGACCTCCCGGCGGCCGTTCGGCACGAGGCGGCGCGCGCGCTGCTCAATTGGCTCGGGTGCGCGGTGGGAAGCTCGCGGCACGAAACGGTCGAGCGCGCCCTCGCAGCGGTGCGGCCGTTCTCCGGCGCGCCGCAGGCGGCGGTGCTCGGACGCAGCGACCGCCTCGATATCCTGCATGCCGCGCTCCTGAACGGCATCAGTTCCCATGTTCTGGATTTCGACGATACCCACGCGCGGGCGATCCACCCGAGCGCCCCGGTGCTGCCAGCCCTGATCGCCTACGCCGAGTGGCGGCCGATAACGGGCAAGGATCTGATCCACGCTTTCGTCCTGGGCGTAGAGGCCGAAGAGCGCATCGGTTTGTCGGTTTTCCCCGAGCACTACGCAATTGGATGGCACATCACCGGCACCGCGGGCGTGTTCGGCGCCGCCGCAGCCGTCGGCCGGCTGCTGTGTCTCGATGAGCAGCAGATGTGCTGGGCCCTGGGCACCGCGGCCACCCAGGCGGCCGGCCTGCGTGAAATGTTCGGAACCATGTGCAAGAGCCTCCACCCCGGCCGCGCTGCCCAGAACGGGCTGCTGGCTGCGCTGCTGGCTGCGAAGAATTTCACCAGTTCGGAGCAGGCCATTGAAGCGCCGCGGGGTTTCGGCCAGGTGACGTCAACGCGCTTCGACCCGAAGGTGATCACGGAGGACCTGGGGCGGCGCTACGAGCTCTTGTCGAATATGTACAAGCCCTACGCGTGCGGGCTGGTCGTGCACGCAGCGATCGACGGCTGCATCCAATTGACCCGCGAGCATGGGATAACGCCCGAACAGATCGAGCGCGTGGATCTCACCGTGAGCCCGCTGGTGCTCGAGCTCACGGGCAAGCGCAGCCCCCGGTCGGGGCTCGAGGGCAAGTTCAGCGTCTATCATGCGGCAGCGGTTGCCATCATTCACGGTGCCGCCGAGGAGGCCCAGTTCAGTGATGATGTGGCGCGCGACCCGCAGGTGATCGCCCTGCGGGACCGTGTATTCGCCACCGAAGACGGCGCGATCGGCAGGACCGAGGCGCGGGTGTCGATCCGGCTCCGGGATGGAAGACGGCTCGATCAGCACGTCGCGCATGCGCTTGGCACGCTCGAGCGGCCCATGAGCGACGCTGACCTGGAGGCGAAGTTCCGCGGCCTGGTGACCGGCATCTTGGCCGAGCGCCGCATCGCGGAGCTGATTGCGGTGTGCTGGTCACTCGAATCGCTCGACGACGCGGGCGACATCGCCCGCCTGGCGACCTCAGCATGAGCCGTGAATCGTAAGCGCTAAAGCTTCACCGCCAGGGACGCCAAGGACGCGGAGGAACAGAAAAGCCTCACCGCGAAGGGCGCGGAGGACGCCAAGAAAAAATAATCAGTACAAACTTCAAGGTCGCCAAGACGGCGCCAAGGGTGGCACAAAAAAGTACCGCTGGTCGCGGCACCCTCGGAACGCTGTGATCGATCTAACCGCGCTTTTGTATTCCTGTAATGTAGTCCTTAGCGGCCTTGGCGCATGTTGCGGTAAAGCTTTTGTTGTCGTTTGCGACCTTGGCGTCCTCTGCGGTGAAGCTTTATCGGCTATCCATTCGCGACTCACCAATCACGAATCACGGCTCTTAGGCGGCATCTTGTCCAACCGCTCCCGCAATTGCCCCAGTTGCGCCAGGATGTCCCGAACCGGTACGAAATTGGCCGTCGAATCCGCTGACGGGGCAAGGCTGCGTCTCGCGTCGATGATGAGCCCGAGCATCTGCCGTGCCAGGCCCGCGCGCGGGTCGTTGAGCGGGATGGACGCGATGAAAGATTCCTCGTCGTCGAGGAAACGGCGGAGGTTATTTAGGTCTAGGTCGGTCATGATTTGTCATTTCTCACGGAATCGTTGGGTTGCGCTGGCGCCGTGGTCGCCGTATCCCTGTCCCGCGTTGGCGTCCGAAAATTCAAGTTATCATTCCTTCTTGAGGCCGGTACCGCCAAGCATCAAACGCGCCGTGGCGCGGCACGCGCCTGAGCCGGTGGTCGGATTGTGGGATATGATCGGCCAGTAGTCCACCATGATCGTCAATCGAGAAATTGGCCGCCGATACACGCAGATAAGATCAAGAACCGGTAACAGCCTCAGAAGAAAGAACGCGGACACAACTCATACGAAAACCTGATCCGTTTCATCAGCCTAATGCGGCTAGGATTTCTCGTGCTTAGGAAGATTTCTTACGTTCTTGTGTTCCTGGCGATCACCTTTGCGATCGCTCCGCCCGTTGCCGCCCATCCTGGCTGCGTGCCGGTCGCAACCTGGATGGTTCCGGCGGGCGAGCGGCTCGACGGAAAGGACGTCATCGCCCGCGCGGCACGGCGCTCGGTCGTCCTGCTGGGCGAGGTTCACGACAGCTACGAGCACCATCGCTGGCAGCTGCAGACGCTGGCGGGGCTGTATGCCCTACGGCCCGACATGGTGATCGGCTTCGAGATGTTCCCGCGGCGGGTGCAGAAGGCGCTCGACCGCTGGGTCGCGGGGGAGCTCTCGGAGACGGCGTTTCTCAAGGCCGCGGACTGGATCAATGTCTGGCGTTTTGATCCCGGCTTCTACATGCCGCTTTTCCACTTTGCGCGCATGAACCGCATCCCGATGGTCGCGCTCAACATCGGCGAACCGCTGCGCATGGCGGTGCGAGACAAGGGCTTCGACGGCGTGCCGCAGGCCGAGCGCGAGGGCGTCGAGCGGCCGGCGGAGGCGAGCGGTGCCTATCTCGATCGCCTGCTCGAGGTGTTTCGCGAGCACGATCTCTCGGGCGAGAAGCGCGCCGACGCGACCCGCGACGATCCCGATTTCCGGCGTTTCGTCGAGGTGCAGCAACTGTGGGACGGGGCGATGGCCCAGGCGCTGCGCGCCGCACAGGAGCGCCCGGGGCGGCCACTCGTCGTGGGCATCATGGGCGGCGGGCACATCATGCACGGCGACGGTGTGTCGCAT
>JAOTTL010000215.1:0-5504 GCA_029864385.1 Betaproteobacteria bacterium
AAGCTGCGGGCACCGTTTGCCTGCCTGTCGAACGGTGCGACGGCCCACGCCTACGAGCTCGACTGCCTCTGCGAGCCGAGCGTCGGCATTCACCCCAGCGCTGCGCTGGCCGTGCCGGGACTGGCGGTGGGCCAGGGGCGCAAGAAAAGCGGCATGGATGTCCTGGCCGCCGTGATTGCGGGTTATGAAGTGCTCTACCGGATCGGGGATGCGGCGCGCCACTCCATCGAGAAGCTCGGTTTTCACTCGCCCGGCATCGTCGGCGTGTTTGGCACCGCCGTTGTGGTCGGCAGGCTGTTCGGGCTGAACGCGCAGCAAATGGCCAACGCATTCGGCATCGCCGGCTCGCTCAGCTCGGGGCTGATGGAGTTCTCCCGTACGGGGGGCATGGTGAAGCGCTTGCATCTCGGGCGCGCCGCCGAGGGCGGCTTCATGGCTGCAGTGCTCGCGCGTGACGGCTACACCGGACCGGGGGGCGTGTTCGAGGGCAGGTTCGGGCTCCTCAACACCTTCTGCCGCGACGCGGATCCGGCGCGCCTGACACGAAACCTGGGCGCCGACTGGCACGTGCTGAAGACCAAGATCAAGCGCTATGCGTGCCACTCGACGGCACAAGTTCCGGTCACGGTTGCGCTCGAGTTGAAGGAGAAGCATGGAATTTCTGGCGACGACGTCGTGGGCATAACCATTGCGGCCAACGAGAAAACGGTGAACCAGCACGCCATCAACGAGCCAAAAGATCTTGCGATGGCGCAGTACAGCGTGCCGTTCTGCGTTTCGCTTGCGCTCTATCTCGACCCGACCGACCCGCGGGCGTTTTCCGAGCCTAGCCTCAGTCATCCCGGTATTCGCGCGCTGGCGAAGAGTGCAAAGGTCGAGTTGGATAAGACGGGGTCGGGCTTCTATGCGCCGGCGTGCCGGGTAACGCTCAGGCTCAAGAATGGCAAGGAGCTCTCCGCAGAAGGCCATGATTTCAAGGGAACCCCCACGATGCCGCTCACGCGGCCAGAGCTGCTCGAAAAGTTTCTTAAGCTTACGTCACATCACGACCGGGCGCGGGCCGAGCGGTTGTTCGGTCAGCTGGCGGCAGCGGAAAAGGTGGCGGATCTGAGCGCGCTGGATTTTGCGCTGTAACGGATAAGCGCCTTGCGCAGTCCTGGTCGGGCGCAAAAGGAGACCGCGCGGCATTTGTAACGAGGGCCAGAACCATTTGATTGAACCGCCAAGACGCCAAGGCCGCCAAGAAAGACCGAGACAATAATCGAAATGAGCTTAAACGTTTACGTTGGCGTCCTTGGCGCCTTGGCGGTTAATTCTTGCGGATTCTGACGTGCAACCCCGCACACTGAAGGACTGGGGCCTGCTCGCGACGCTGGTCGTGCTGTGGGGCTCGAACTTCATGTTCGTGAAGCTCGGCGTCGCAACCGTGCCGCCGGCAACGCTCGCCGCCGGGCGGCTCGTCGTCGCCGCGGTGGTCCTCGTCGCGGTGATTCGCGCGCTGGGTTACCGGTTCCCGCGGCCTGGCCCGGTGTGGGTTTCCTACACGTTGCTGGCGGTGGTGGGCAACAGCATGCCGTTCTGGCTCATCAGCTGGGGCCAGCAGACGATCGACAGCTCCCTCGCCGGCATACTCATGGCCATCATGCCGCTCGCGACGCTCGTCATGGCGCACGTCTGGGTTACCGGTGAGCACCTGACGCGCAACCGCGCGTTGGGGTTCGTGCTGGGCTTCGTTGGAATCGTCGTTTTGGTGGGGCCGGCTGCGCTTGCGGGGCTTGGTGGATCCGCGGGCCGGGTTCTCGCCCAGCTGGCGGTGCTGGGCGGGGCGCTCTGCTACGCCAGCCAAAGCGTGCTCGTGCGCCTGACCTTGAAGGGTGGTGATGTGATGGTGGCATCTGCTGCCATCGTGGCGATCGGCGCCGCGATCAGCCTGCCGGTTGCGCTCGTCGTCGACCAGCCGTGGAACCTGTCTCCCAGTGCGACCTCGGTCTGGGCCGTGATCTGGATGGGTATTGGCCCCACTGCGATCGCCACTTTGGCGTTTATCAGGCTCATCGGCTCGGCGGGTCCGACCTTCATGTCGCTGGTGAACTACTGCGTCCCGGTGGTTGCCGTGTTCCTGGGCGTGGTGATTCTCGGGGAAGCGCCGAACGCCAACGCGTATACGGGATTGCTTCTTATTCTGACCGGCATTGCGACGAGCCAACTGCGCCGCCGTTAACCGCGCCCCGGCCCGATTGCGCTAGCCATTGTGCTAGAACGCTCGGTCTCCGACCGGTTTCTTGACCACATCGTACGCCCGCGCTGGTGGCGTGGACATTGGCTTGAAATCGGGATCGCGATACCCCACATAGAGTTCAATTGGGGCATTGCGTGACGAATTTGACGATATGAACATCATTTACAGCAGTGACAACTATTACGTGGTGGAGTACCCCGCGCAGCATGGCTTCGAGCTGGTGGACAAGCGCACCCAGCGCGGGACGTTTTTCCGGGGCGACGTAGCGGAGCGCTTTGCACAGTCCATGCAGGAGGCGGTTGCGGGAGAGGCCACCGTCGAGCACGTCGACGAGTTCCTCGGCAACTTCGGCGTGTTGCTTGATGTTCCCGTCGTGTACCACTGACGCCCGCATAAGCGCCTCGTTGCCGGGTGAGCGGTGGACCGTAAATGCTGAGGCGCCGTTTCCTCTGCCAAGCTTAGAACCCGTACGATAATTTTACGGGCTCTTAGTCTTCGGTGAGGCCGATCCCCGTCGCACCCGCGATCAGCGCCGCCATCTGCTCCATCGCGGCGCGGCCCGGCAGACTCTCCGCAATCACCAGATTGGCCTGCGTCGGATTACGGCTGCGCGCGATGAGCTGGTAGCGTGGCTCGGCGCTGAACTGGTTTTGAAAGCGGGCCGGAATCAGCGGCTCCACTGCGGCAATGTCTGAGCAGGAAAGCGTGCGTCGGGAAAGCGTCAATCCGAATAGGCGGCGTACCGTTGCGATGTGATCGGGTTCCGCCATCACCCTCAGCGAATTGGCGAGCAGGTAGGCGGCCAACGCGATAAACACGACGCCGAACGCCAGGATCGGGAGAGCGAATCCACCCACCAGAATGATCATCAGCCACCCCTGTGCGCCCGGGCCGCCCGTGAGTCCAAGGCCGGCTGCAGCGGCAACGGGTAGCGCGATGCTTAACGCACCGAAGGCGCCGAACCCGGCGGCAGCCCCGAGGTTGCGCAACGGCGGGAAATAGAACTCGAGGCCCTGGGGCAGCTGCCTGACGCGCACGATTCCGTGCGGGAGCGCCGCGTCCGCAATCGAGCTCGTTGTGGAAGGTTTTTGCAAGCTTTTGCGGGTTCAACCAGTTGGCGGCCCATTATGCCCGTGCCGTTATGCCGGCAGGGGGACTACCGCGCAACGCGGGCGCGCCGAGCTGAAGAAGCGCGTCAAAATGCGATAGGTGTCGAGGTCGAACACGGGCTGCGGGCTACGCTCCGACAGTTCTTGCAGGTCCGTCTCGGAACGCACGGTGCCGAGGTAGCACCAACGGTCAAGCACGATCAGGGGGTCAGCTGCGCTGCCGGACTCGCGTATGCCGACGCGTCCCGCAAATGGCCACGGGCGCATCCTGAGCCGCGCGAGTGCCTGCCCGAGCCGCAACCCGTGAACGGCGGGGCTTTCCTTTCCGACGCAGGCGCCACGGCAGCGCCGGATCTGATGGGCAAAGCACGGCCCGCGGCCCTTCTCGAGCCCGAGCAGGATGAGGCATAGCCCGTGCTCGGTTGCCAGCGCGCGCAACTCCTCGAGCGCCGCGCGGCGCGATCGGAACAGGCCATGAAGGTCGGCGAACTGGGACGGATCGAGATCGCGTGCGCTCACTAGTTGTGGGGGGGCGTCCGGCGCCTGCGCCCGCCAGTGCCAGGCGCAAAGTTCATTGGTGCGGCGCAGCCGACGGTTATGGACTGGCGCAAGCTGCTTGACGAGTCGCGCTTCCTCAATCAATGCGCCGAGCTCGCTGGCCGTCTCGATCCAATCCACGCGCCGCACCTGTTGCACGATCTTCATGTCGCGGCCGTCCCGGTGGTCGCTGGAAAAATGCGACATGACACGTGCGCGCAGGTTCACGCTCTTGCCGACGTAGAGAACGACATCGTTGTCGCCGTAGAAAAGGTATACGCCTGACCCTTCCGGAATGTCGTCCAGGGCGCCCTCGGGAAGGCCCGCGGGTACGGTTGGGGCCTTGACAAGGCGATTCACGGCAGCGGCGATGACATCGGGCTCGAACTCGCGCTGCCAGTGGCTTGCCAGGTGCCAAAGCGCGCGCGCGTCGCCGAGCGCACGGTGCCGCTGCTCGCAGGCGATGCCGTGCCTCGTCATCAGGGCGTCGAGGTTGTGGCGCGCCTCGTGCGGATAGAGCTTGCGCGAGAGCTTCACCGTGCACAGCACGCGGCTCGTGTAGCGCAGACCCACGCGCTGGAACTCGTTGCGCAAAAAGCCGTAATCGAAGCGGGCATTGTGCGCGACCAGAAGTCGGCCCTCGAGCCGCCGGTAGAGCTCGCGCGCGACCTCGTCGAAGCTTGGAGCGAGCGCCACCATGTCATTGGTGATGCCGGTAAGTGACTGGATTGCGGGGGGGATGCTCACACCCGGATTGAGGAGGGTGGACCACTCGCCCAGCACGCGCCCACGGTCGACCTCGACGAGGCCGACTTCGGTGATGCGATCGTAAGCAGGATGGGCGCCTGTGGTTTCGACGTCCAGTAAGACGAGGGGCTGGTCGAGCACTACCAAGACCGTGACCCGTGACCCGTGACCTGCGACCAGGAAAGGGCGTGAAGGTGGAGGGCTTTCAACCAGTCACCGTTCACTGCCCTTGGTAGCCGATGGCGCGGGAGATGTTCTGAGCGGTTTGCTGCACCTGGGCGGCCCACGCCCGGTCGAGACGGTCGGATGGCGCCGACACCGAAAGCCCGGCCACGAGCCGATTCTCGTCATTGTGGATTCCCGCCCCGATGCAGGACACGCCTTTCTCGGCCTCCTCGTTGTCGAACGCGTAGCCCTGACGGCGGATCTTGTCGAGCTCCTTGGCGAGCTGCTCGGCCTCCGTCAGGGTGTTTTCGGTATAGCGAGGGAGGCCGGTACGCCGCGCATATTCGAGCCACTTCTCTCCGCTGTCCTCTGCGAGGAAGAGCTTTCCGACGGCCGTAATGTGAAGGGGCGCGCGCGCACCGATAATCTGGACTACCCGCATCATCGAGCTGCTGCCTGCGGTGCGCTCGATGTAGACGACCTCGTCGTCGTGGCGTACCGAGAGATTGATCGTTTCGCCGAGCGCCTGATGAAGCACTTGCATGTGGGGCAGGGCTTCCTGCCGCACGCTGATGCGCGACTTGACCAGGCTGCCCAGTTCGAGGAGGCGGATGCCGAGCCGGTAGGTCCCGGGCTCGATGCGATCGACGAGCCGGTTGTCGACCATCACCGAGAGGATGCGATGCGCGGTGGACGGGTGAAGTCTC
>JAOTTL010000053.1:0-21648 GCA_029864385.1 Betaproteobacteria bacterium
TCGAAGGGAAAAAGCTCGAGCGTGAGGAAAGGCGCCTTGCGGGATTGTTCGACCTGTGCACTGCGACGACCCGCGCGGAATGGGAAACCCTTGAGCGCTACCGCACCGGCGTCGCGACGGACTGGTTTCCAAACGGCGTGGACAGCGAGTTTTTCGCGCCGCAGGACCATGCCTACGATAGGAGTACGATTTCCTTCGTCGGACGCATGGACTATTACCCAAACCAGGAATGCATGTTCGACTTCTGCGCGAGCACGCTGCCGTTTCTGCGCGAGCGCCGGCCGGACATCAAGCTGTTGATCGTGGGGGCCGATCCGTCTCCCGCGGTGCAGCGGCTGGGCGAACTGCCGGGCGTCACGGTCACGGGCTCGGTGCCGGACGTGCGCCCGCACGTGCGCCGCTCGGCGCTGATGGTGGCGCCGCTGAATATCGCGCGTGGCACGCAGAACAAGATACTGGAGGCGATGGCGGCCGGCGTGCCCGTAGTCGCTAGCCGCGTGGCGGCGGGCGGGGTAGATGCGGTGGCGAACGAACATTTCCTGGTCGCGAGCACGCCGAAGGAGTATGCACAGGCCGTGCTGCAGATTCTCGACAACCCGGCGGAGCGCAGGCGCCTTGCGATCGCGGGCCGTGAACGCATGCTGTCGCACCACGCGTGGGACCGGTCCATGCAGCGATTGGACCGTGTTATTGAACGTTGCGTGAGTTTGTGGCGCGACGAGAGGGGTGAACCGGAATGGAAAGCGGGAACGGTGACATGAGCCGTCAACGCCGTCTCCTGTTTGTTGCTTCTCGATATCTGTTTCCGACCGATTCCGGCGGTAAGATCCGGACTGTGAACATCCTTCGTGGCATGAAAGGTGGCGCGTTCGAAATCACCCTTGCGTCTCCGCTTCCCGCGTGCGCTCGACCTGGGGATCGGGCAGACCTGGGCAGTGTTTGTGATCGTTTTGTCGGCTGGCCGGACGCAGCCCGCGGCACCCTTTTCGAGTGGAGCCGCATGCGCCATCTTGTTTCGAAGCTGCCGGTCGCCGTCGCGACCGACTACTCGGAGACGGGGCATCGGGCGATTACACAGGAGCTGACGAAGCGTCCAGATATCGTGGTTGTGGATTTTCCGCACGCCGCCGTCCTCGCGCCGCCGCCATATCCATGTTCCGGCGTGATGTTCACACACAATATCGAGGCCGAAATTTTTCGCCGTCATGCTGAGGTTGCCGACAATCCGGTCAAGCGGGCAATCTGGCGCAACCAGACGGAAAAGATGGAACGGTATGAGCGGGATCTATTGTCGCGATTTACCTCCGTGGTGGCCGTTTCGGAGCGCGACCAGGCGTATTTTCAGCGGGCTTACGGCCTTGGCAACGTGTCGACGATCCCGACGGGCGTGGACCTCGATTACTTCACCTATGAAGGCAGTGCAAAGCTGGAAAGTGGAGACGGTGGAACGGTGGTATTCACAGGCTCCATGGATTGGATGGCGAACATAGACGGTATCGAGTTTTTCATGGAGGCGGCCTGGCCCACGGTCTCCCGCGCGCGGCCCGGGGTGCGTTGCGTCATCGTCGGCCGTGATCCTCCGCCGGCTCTTGTCGAGCGTGCCCGTGCGGGGGGGCTGAACTGGGAGTTCACCGGGTTCGTGGATGACGTCCGGCCTTTCGTGAGGAAATCGCACGTTTATGTGATTCCCCTTCGGGTCGGCGGCGGGACACGCATCAAGGTTTACGAGGCGATGGCGATGGGCTGCCCGGTCGTCTCGACGCGCATAGGCGTGGAAGGATTGCCCGTCGAGCGCGGCCGTCATTACCTCGAAGCTGACTCGGGCGAAGCCATAGGCGCAGCCATCCTTTCGCTGCTCGACGATCCTGAGCGCAGGACAAGCCTCTCGCTGCAGGCGCGCAAGTACGTCGAGGAGAACATGTCGGCACGCCGGGCGGCGCAGGCGTTCGAGCAAATATGCCTTCGCGCACAGGAGGGCGCGCGCCCATGACTCTGCTGAAGCGGATTGCAGCGAAGCTGCCGGATCGCTGGCAGCACGAGTTGCGCCGGCGCCACTTTCAAAGGGAGATTCGGCGCGGGACCTTTTGCACCGACGAAAAGGAATACGCGCTTCTGGACACCTTCATCGGCCAAGGCGACTGGGTGCTCGACATTGGCGCGAACGTCGGCCACTACGCGATGCGGATGTCGCAACTGGTCGGCTCCACCGGAAGGGTCATCGCCCTGGAACCGGTGCCAGACACCTTTTCTCTGCTCGCAGCGAACGTGCGGCTGTTCGAGTACCCGAACGTATCCTTACTGAATGTCGCGGCATCCGATCGGGTCGCAGCGATGAGAATGCAGATCCCGAGGTTCGCGGACGGGCTTTCGAACTACTACCAGGCGCACCTAAGCACGGACTCGGGCGCTCTTGCGGTATTGACGGTTCCGATCGACGCCTTGTCACTTCCCGCCATCAAACTGGTGAAGATCGACGTTGAGGGCCACGAGCTGCCCGCCCTTCGCGGAATGCGCGGGCTGCTCGAACGCTATCATCCGGTACTCATCGTCGAAACCGGCTCACAGGAGTCCCTGGATCTTCTTAACGACTTGGGCTACGCCGTCGAGCGCCTCCCGAGCTCGTCCAATGTGCTCTGCAGGCCGGGAGCCAAGGGACGAGCTTGAGCATGCCGGTAGCGCCAAAAGAGCGCACAGCGCCTGGATTGTCGATCGAGAACATAAGGAAAAAATAATGAAAATCAGTATCTTCGGATTGGGTTACGTCGGCGCTGTCTCCCTCGCGTGCCTTGCGCGTGACGGTCACACTGTGATCGGCGTAGACGTCGATCCGGCCAAACTCGAGCTGATCCGCAGCGGCAAGACGCCGGTGGTGGAGGAGGGAATGGTTGATCTCGTGGCCGAAGTGGCTGCGAGCGGCCGGGTTTCTGTAACCACGGATGTCATACAGGCCGTGCGGGGATCGGACCTTTCGCTGATCTGCGTTGGCACGCCCTCGGCGCCCAATGGCAGTCAGGACCAGTCCGCGATACTGCACCTCGCTCACGATCTCGGCAAGGCGACGCGCGGGAAGGACGCACGGCACGTCTTTGTGTTCCGTTCCACACTGGTGCCTGGCACGGTCGAAGACGTGCTGCGGCCGATTCTCGAGCAGGCGTCAGACAAGAAGGACGGCCGCGATTTCGACGTCTGTTTCCAACCGGAGTTTCTGCGCGAAGGCAGTTCGATCCGGGATTACGACCGGCCGCCATTTACGGTGGTCGGTGCCAATGCCGAGGCGCCCGCAGACCGGCTGCGCGAGCTGTTCGGTCATCTTCCGTGCGAGTTCTACACGACTTCGATCCGGGCCGCCGAGATGGTCAAGTACTGCTGCAACAATTTCCACGCCCTCAAGATTACGTTCGCCAACGAGATCGCGCGCCTGTGCGAGGCGCTGGGCGTCGACGCCTTCCAGGTGATGGACCTGGTATGCAAGGACCGGCAGCTCAATATCTCCCCGGCCTACCTCAAGCCGGGATTCGCGTTCGGCGGCTCGTGCCTGCCGAAGGACTTGCGCGCAACCCTATATCTTGGGAAGACGCGCGACGTGGAACTGCCGATGCTGGCGAACGTACTGCAATCGAACCGCGTGCACGTCGAGCATGCCATCGCCAAGGTGCTCGCCTCCGGGCGCCGCCGCGTGGGGATGATCGGGTTATCGTTCAAAACCGGAACCGACGATCTGCGCGAGAGCCCGCTGGTGCTGATCGCCGAGCAGTTCATCGGCAAAGGACTGCGCCTGCTCGTGTACGACCCGGAGGTGCACCTGTCGCGGCTGCTCGGAGCGAACCGGCGGTTCATCGAGCAGCATGTCCCGCACATCGGATCACTCATGCGCGAGGACATCGAGAGCGTAATTGGCGAGTCGGACGTTCTCGTTGTAGGCCTGAGCGATACGCAAATCTTCGAGGCGCTTGCGCGCCACGTGCGCGAGGACCAGCTCGTACTCGACCTGGTCAACATCCCGCAGCGCGAGGCGTTGCGCGGGAAGGTGGTGGGACTATGCTGGTAAGCGCTGTTGAGCCACAGATGAACGCTAGCCCTCACTCCTTCCCTCGCTCCCAAAGGGAGAGAGGAAGCAAATGCCACCCTTCCCCCTCTGAGGGAAGGGTGGGGATGGGGGATGAATCCGAACGAGGAGCGCGCTCTCGTCACGGTGTCGCATGATCCCCTGGCGAGTAAGAAACTCCTGTCGGAACGTTTTCCTCTGCTTTACCAACTGTTGCTGAACACCGGCCTGAGCGGTAACAGCTGGGAGTACCAGGATTTGAATTCTCGCCCAGACCTGGGATCACGCGGGCCTGCAGTGGCTGACGAAAAACGAGGTGATTGCGTCGCTAACCAAGCCCTCGGACGTGGTTCTCGACATCGGGTGTGGCAACGGGAGCATCCTGCGGCACCTCCGGGGCCTCGGCTATCGCCAGCGGCAAGGCCTCGAGGTGTCAGGTTACGCGATCCAACGCCTGCGCGGCGAAGGAACACAACGCGCGCACTCGGCGCGAGTGTCTTCAGCAGTATGTTACGATTATTTGGCTGGATAGCATGCATGACTGCATCACGCAATGTCGGTCCCGTTTGCCCATGTTGAAAAAACGGGCGCGTGGCGCGCTACAGGAAACGTCCACGGGGGATGTCGCTGACCGTACCGAAGGGCCGGAATACTCTCGGCAACGGCACTCATGAGCCTGCGGCAGAAGGTGCTCTCCGGCTTGATCTGGACGAGCGGCACCCGCCTCCTCGGACAGATAGTGACCTGGGCTATTACTATTGTCGTCATTCGACTGTTAAGCCCAAGCGATTACGGGCTGCTGGCGATGGCGACGGTGTTCCTGAACTTTCTCATCCATATGTCCGAAGGGGGCCTCGGCGCGGCGCTCGTTCAGGCGCCCGAAGGGGACGATCTGAAGCTGCGGGGCGTTTTCGGCGCCGTGATCCTGTTTCACTCCGCGCTGTTTGTGTTGTTGGTCGGAGCAGCGCCCACGATTGGACAGTTTTTCGAGGAAGACCACCTGGTCTTGATCATTCGAGTACTCGCGCTGCAGCTCCTGATCGCGATGTTCGGGATCATCCCGAGTGCGCTGCTTACACGAATGCTCGACTTCAAGCGCCTGTCGATCGTCGCTCTGACGGGCGCCCTGTGCGGCAGCCTGAGCACGCTGGGCCTGGCGCTTTCAGGCTACGGCGTCTGGGCGCTCGTTGTCGGCAGTCTGATCACCTCTCTGTGGAATACGGTGGCCATCAACGTGCTGTCGCCGTTCCTGAAGTGGCCGGATTTTTCACTGAGAGGAACGCGCAAACTAATAACATTTGGCGCGCAGTTGACGGCGGCGCGGGCGCTGTGGATGGTGTATTCCCAAGCCGACATTTTCATCGCGGGCAAGTTGCTCGGCAGGGAACTGCTTGGCTTTTATTCAGTCGCAATGCACCTCGCTTCACTCCCGGTGCAAAGGATCTCTGTGATCATCAACCAGGTTGCATTTCCCGCCTTCGCGCGGACTCAGGACGACCCGGTTGCGGTGTCGAAATACCTCTTGAAAACGTTGCGCGTGCTCGGTTTTTTGGCGTTTCCCGTTCTGTGGGGAGTATCCAGCATTGCTCCAGAAATTGTCGCGGTACTCCTCGGGCCGAAATGGGAGGTTGCAACGATACCGCTATACCTATTACCCCTAGTTATGCCGCTCAGCCTCCTCAGCACTTTCCTCAATACCGCAATTCAGGGAATTGGGCGCAGCGGCGTGGTGTTCATGAACGTGCTCACCGCCTGCCTGGTCATGCCCGGGGCATTCTGGATCGGGGCCCATTGGGGACTTTTCGGTCTGTGCGTTGCATGGGTGCTGGGCTTCCCTCTGGTGCTCATCGTCAACCTGCGGCGAATGCTGCCGCTTGTCGCTCTAAGATTACGTGATGTACTGGCCGCTTTAGCACCGGCCGTGCTGACCAGCGCTGGGATGTACGCCGCAGTCAGCATCGCGAGGTACCTTGCGGCAGACGGGCTAGGCGCACCGGTTCGTATGGCGCTGTTGATCGGCGTCGGCGCGGCAAGTTACGGGGCGTTGGTGTGGACCGCAAACAGGGCAGCGGTCTACGAGATTGTGGAATTGTTTTCGCTGGAGCGAGTGCGCGGGAAATTCGGACGTTCGAAGACACAATGATTGGACGACGAAGGGTTCAAACCACGAGAACTGGCAGACATGGCGGACGGCGAAATCGGGCTGGCCCAGGTGGCCTTCGGGGCATGGCGATGAAGCGACAGAGGTCACGCGTGAGCGATTTGTAAGGTGCGCAAGTAATGGCGAAAACGATGCGGCACGCTCCATGGCCGCCGGGAATCCCGGTCGCAGATGCGTTGTTGAGGTACGCGCTCGCTTTGGCTGTTGTTCGGCAACACGCTATCGTTGTGGGTGGACGTAACCATTGATCCTGGGAGGCGCGTTGCTTCGTATCGCTGGCAATCTGCTCTCTCCCGCCGGCAAGCGGGGAAGGCTGAGCATACTGATTTACCACAGAGCGCTCGCTGCGCCTGATCCCATCCTGCACGGCGAGATCGACGCGGTGACGTTCGAACGCCACATGGCGCTGCTGGCAGCCGAGTTCAACGTGCTGCCGCTCGGCGAAGCCTGCGCGCGGCTCGCGCGCGGGGCGTTGCCGGCGCGCGCTGCCTGCATTACCTTCGACGACGGCTATGCGGACAACGAACAGACCGCGCTGCCGATACTCAAGCGCCTCGGGCTGCAGGCGACATTTTTCGTGTCCACCGGATATTCCGACGGCGGCTTCATGTTCAACGACGGCGTAATCGAGGTGGTGCGGCACGCGCCGGCGGGGACATACGATCTGTCTTCGCTAGGCCTGGGGAGTCATTGCCTGGGGGACAACACAAGCCGGCGAGCGGCGATCGATGCGCTGATCGGGCAGCTCAAGTACCGCCCGGTAGGCGAGCGCGGAGCGTTGGTCGAACAGCTCGCCGCGGCAATGCACTCGGCGCTTCCCAAGGACCTGATGATGCGTTCGGAGCAGATCAAACGGCTCCGCGATGAAGGCATGGAGATCGGCGGTCACACCGTGAACCATCCGATTCTGGCGGTGCTGAGCGAGCAGGAAGCACGCACTGAAATCGTGAACGGCAAACGTCGCCTCGAAGAAATCACCGGCACGCCGGTCACGCTGTTCGCCTATCCGAACGGCAAGCCGGGCCAGGACTACGGCGCGCGGGACGTGAGACTCGTCAGGGAGGCGGGCTTCGCCGCTGCGGTATCGACGGTAAGCGGCATTGCCAATTGCGGCAGCGACCTGTTCCAGTTGCCGCGCTTCGGCCCTTGGGACAGGAATCCGCGCCGGCTCGGAATCCGCCTTCTCCTGAGCTGCGCGCGTTCCGTACCCGCGTGAACGCCGCTGTGGCTTAAGGGGCTGTTGCGGGATACCCGATTACGGGGCAGTCTTGCGCTTGACCTTGGCCTTCTCGAGTTTCTCCAAACGCGTTTTCAGGCCCTTCGCGTCGGGAGAGTACGACAGTGCTTTTTCCAGAACTTCCCGTGCCTTTTTAATGTCTCCGGCGGCCTTGTAATAGTCGCTCATGACTGCGTACGGTGGCCAGTAGTCCGGCTTGAGCTCGATCGCACGCTCAAGCTCCTGTATTCCCTGCGGACCCCTGCCCAGCCGAATCAGGTTCTCGCCTTTCTTCATATGGATTTCCGGCAGCATCACGAAGTCAGGCTTGGCCCTTTGTATGACATAGTCGAACTCGGAAATCGAAGCATTAAGGTAGAATACGCGAGCCGTCCGGGTTTTCACCAGGAACAGCGCACGATTGGTATTCATCAACCCCCAGCAGTAATGGTGCATGGCGTGAAACGTAGGGCCCATTACCGAATACCACCGGTTGACTTCGCCTGAACTTCCCGGGATACGGGCGCGGTAAGGCTGGGTGTACATGCAATAGCGAGGCACCATGGCGAGCTCTCTGGGGTCACCATTACGGGGATCGTCGGGGTATCCCGGGACGTTTCCTTGGCCGTGCGCAGGTATGCCGCCAGCCAAAACCGCAGCTAGAGCGAGTGCTGCCTGGCACAGGCACCGGACTGATTTGGACGCTTTCATGACGACGCAATAGAACTACGAGCGCGTAACAAAATGAAGAAAATTAGCCGCAGGTAAACGCAGATAGGCGCCGATGAAAATCGCAAAACTTGAGCAGATTCAGGAAGTTGGTTCTATCTTCGTCCGATCCCCCCATCTCCGACCGTTCCCCCGGAGCGGGAAGAGTGGTGTGTGCCTCCTCTCTCGCAACGGGAGCGAGGGAAGGAGTGAGGGCTGGGCATCCAGCAGCGGCTTAAGAGAAGTTCACGGCATTCTGTTACCGGTTCTAAGCATTGTATACCATAGCATTGCGCTGGCTTGCCGGATCGGTGTCGCGCGAATTTCAAGCCGACTTGCCGAGCGAGGCGCCAATGCGGTTGTCGCTGTCGCACGAGACTGTCCGATTCATGCAGCCGCCCCATGTCGCCTGAGCCACTGCTCAAGCATCATCAGCACCCAGACCATCGTCCCGTAGTAACCAGCGTGGCTTGCGACGTGCGTGGAGGTTAGCTCATCTATGAATTCCGGGCGAACGATGCCGCGCTCCTTCAGATCGGTCAGGCTGCCGAGCGCAAGCTGCCGCAGCGGTCGGTGTGTTTGTAGCCATGGCCCGAAAGGCAGTCCGAATCCATGCTTGCTCTTGGCGATGATTTCGTCCGGAAGGAAGCCTCGAAGGGCCTCTTTGAAGAAGTAGCGAAGCCGTGTACCTTTGAGTTTCAAGCGGGGGGACAAGCCGGCGGAGAACGCGACGATTGAGTCGGAGAGGAGGGGATACCTGACGTCAATGCACGCAAGTTCGCATGAGCGCGTGACCTTGGGGAGATCATTGTCCGCCAGCGTGAACCGCAAGTCCAGCGCAAGTATGCGATTGATCAGCGATTGCGCCTGAGCGCCGCTGTACGCCTGTTCCATCATCGCCCGGGGCTGTTGTGCGTCGACTATATCGAGAAAATTGGCGGTGAAAACGTTGTCGGCGCCGAGACGTTCGAGGAGATTGTAGTTGTCATAACGGGCGGGCATGGGCATCGAGGCATTCGTCACGTAGCGCTGCGCTTTGCCCATGAGGCTTACTGAAGGCAGCAGGCCCAAGACTGGCTCGATCAGGCCCTTGCGCAAGTCGCGGGGCAGGTCGCTGTAGAGCGAGTAAAGGTACTGCTTGGCGTAGCGCTCGTTGCCGCCGAACAGCTCGTCGCCGCCGTCGCCGCCGAGCAAAGTGTCCACCCCGTCGCCCTTCGCGAGCTTCGCGCAATAGTAGGTCGGAACCGCCGAGGAGTTGCCAAAGGGCTGGTCGTGGACCGCGGCAATCAGCGGAATAGCGCTCACTACGTCGTCGGGCGTGACGTAGTACTCCTGGTGCCGCGTGCCGAAATGGCGCGCGGCGATGCGCGCGTAGTGCATCTCGTCGTAGCCTTGGGCCTCGAAGCCGATCGAATACGTACGCGCGGGTTTCCCCGTGACCTCACCCAGCATGCCCGCGAGAGTGGAGCTGTCCGTACCGCCGCTGAGGAACGTCCCGACTGTGTCGCCTTGCGCGGCTTCGCGGACGCCTTCGCGTAGCAAGGTAAGAAATTCCTTCTTGAGCTCCGGGAAGGACGGCCTCTCGTCTTCGGCGAAGCGCATCTCCCAGTAGGAGCGGGTTTCGGCCTTGCCGTTGCGCCAGAGGAGGAAGGTACCAGGGAGCAGGCGATGCCGACCTACGTGAATGGTGCGAGGCCCTGGCACCATGTGGAAGTAGACATAATCGTAAATTGCCTGCTGGTCGATCTCAGCCGTGCTCCCCGGGAAGGCGCTGATCGAGTCGAGTGTGGACCCAAACACGAGGGTGCCGACGGCGACGCAGTAACAAAGTGGGCGCGTGCCCATGCGATCGATCGCCAGCACTGCTTCGCCGCCGCGGCCGTCCAGGATGGCGAGCGCAAAAGTGCCCGCCAGGGCCGTGAGCACGTCCGCGCCCTTGCGGGCATAGCCCTGCGCGATCGCGCGCGCCATGCCGTCGCGCTGCGCGAGTGCGCCGAGGTCGGCGTCCGAAAAACGCGCGCGACCCCACACCGCGACGAGTTGGTGGTCATCCTGAAAGATATCGAGATCGGTACCGGCTGCCGCTACGGCGCCGAAGCCAGCGGAGGCGCTGCGCACCGCGCTGCCGTCGAAGCGGTTGAGCGGCGCAGCCATCGCCTCGATCACTTGCGGGTCTGCCGGGCCAGAACGCTTCGGGTCAAACCAACCGCACAGTCCGCTCATGACGCAACCCCCATCTCAAAAATCAAGAAACATGAGCCACAGATACACACAGATGAACACAGATTTCACTAATGCAAAATCAAACGCTTTACTTCAACTCGCGGCCTGCCGAAATTTACAAGCAGGCAAATCCTAAGGCCTGTCGCCTTTAGGTAGTGGAGGCATTGCGCGGAGTGTACATCGTCGAGGATTCGTGCTGATTTCAGCTCCACAATCACACGATCTTCTACCAGAAGGTCCGCGGCGAAATCTCCAACCGACTGACCGTTGTACAGAACCCTGATCGGGTGCTGCTGCTCGACCTTAAGGCCGCCCTTCCGCAACTCAATTGCCAAAGCGTTCTCGTAGACTTTTTCCAGAAACCCGCTGCCTAGCGTATTGCTGACGCGGTAAACACAGGTGATGATTCTCTCGGTGATCCGGTTGATCTCTGATTGACGCTCCTCTGAGTCCATCGGCTTTTACCGGGTCCTGAGTTTTCCGTGTTTATTTGTGGTTCAATCTGGTTTTGGTCTTTGGTGTTTATCTTATCCGCGTTTATCTGTGTTTATCTGTGGCTCAAACAAGTATTTCCGCTGGCGCGGGATGGCTGAGAAAAGCCGTTGGGCTCGCGGTGAGACCGTATGCGCCCGATTGGAACACGGCGACAAGGTCGCCGACGTCCGCTTCTGCCATTTCCATGCCGTCGGCGAGCAGATCGAGCGGCGTACATAGCGGACCAACGACGCTCACGACTTCTCGCTTGCTGCCGACTACCCGGTTACCCACCGCTACAGGATAATTCTTCCGTATGACTTGGCCGAAATTGCCGGATGCCGCCAGATGGTGGTGCAGGCCGCCATCGGTAATGAGGAACACGTGGCCGCGCGAGATCTTGCGGTCGACGACACGGCAAACATAGATGCCCGCCTCGCCGACCAGGTAGCGGCCCAGCTCGATCACAACCTGCGCCTGGGGCAATTGTCCCTTCATTCCGTCGAGCAATCTGGCGAGGTTGCCGCCAACTGCCGCAACGTCGAGCGGACGCTCGCCGGGAAAATAGGGTATGCCAAAGCCGCCGCCGATGTTAAGCACGCGTACCGGCGCAGGCGCATGCTTGGCGAGCGTGAGCGCCAGTTCGATCGTCTTCTCCTGCGCCTCTTTGATCGCGTCACCGCGCAAGTTCTGCGAGCCGCTGAAAATGTGGAAGCCCTGGAAGTCGAGGCCGAGCTGCCCAATCCGCGCGAGCATCTCGGGCACGCGCTCGGCATCCACACCGAACTGTTTAGGGCCGCCGCCCATCTTCATTCCCGAGCTTTTCAGCTCGAAGTCGGGGTTGACCCGTACCGCCACACGGGGGCGCTTGCCGGCGCTCTTGCCGAGCGCGTCAATGCGCTCCATCTCGCGCTCCGACTCGAGGTTGACGACGATGCCGGCGGCGACTGCGTCGGTCAGCTCCGCGTCGGTCTTGCCAGGTCCGGCAAAGCTGATTGCCGCAGGATCCATGCCGGCGGCGAGCGCGACCTTGAGCTCTCCGGCGGAGGCCACGTCGAGGCCGTCCACCAGCCGGGCGAGGTGCTGCACAACCGCCGGCATCGGATTGGCCTTGATCGCGTAATGCAGATGCACGTCTGCCGGCAGGTGCTTGCGCAACAGCTCGACACGCTGCGTGATGAGGCCACGGTCGTAGGCGTAGAAGGGCGTGCGGCCGACACGCTGCGCCAGCTCGGTGAGCGGGACGCCGCCGACCTGGAGGCAGTCGTCCACGACCGAAAACTGCGTCATCGGTGCATGCGCGATGCGCGTATTGGTCATAAAGTCAAGAGCAACCCCATTTAACCGCCGATGGCCGCCGATGGCCGCAGGCGAAAGTGATTTCAATACACACAGGAAACTCTTTAGCGACTCAAAAGTGATACACGATGCGCTTTACCGTCGCCCTGGACGTGGCGAAGTTCACTAACAAGCAAACTTGATGCCCGGTTGCTCGAAGATAGTTCAGACATTGCGCCGCATGGATATCATCGATAATTTTGACTGCCTTCACTTCAACAATGACGCACCCTTCAACGAGAAGATCGGCAATGAAATCGCCGACCAGCACGCCCCTGTAGCGGACCTCGATTCTGTGTTGCTGAGCGGCCTGAAGGCTGTTTTGCTGAAGCTCTACAAGGAGAGCATTCTCATAGACCTTTTCCAGAAAGCCAGCTCCTAGAGTTCGGCTCACTTGATGAACGCAACCGATAATCTTCTGGGTAATCCGGTCCAGCTCCAACCGGCGCGCGTCACCGTCCATCGGCGTTTGCTCGTTTCTTGATGTTGTCATTCCATTCGGGTTGCTATGGTTATCGGCGGCCATCGGCGGCCATCGGCGGTTCAAAGAGGTCTTGCAGTTCCTGCGCCAGCAGCTTGCGGTCGATCTTGCCATTCGGATTTCGCGGCAAACTCCCCTCCCGCACCATCACCCGCGCCGGTACCATGAATGCGGGCAGCTGCTGCCGGCATTGCGCGAGCAGCTCTTCGGTATCGAGCCGCACGCCATCGCGCGCCGTCACGACCACGACGATCGCCTGGCCGAGCACCGGGTGCGGAATGCCGAGCGCCGCGGCCTCGCCGACCAGCTTGGTCGCGTAGATTACTTCCTCGACCTCGGTGGGGCTCACGCGATAGCCGGAGGTCTTGATCATCTCGTCGTGGCGGCTGATGAAATAGAGGAAACCGTCTTCGTCCCTGCGCACGGTGTCGCCCGACCAGACCGCGATCTCCGGCATGACCAGACCTTCGGGCTGGCCGGGGGCCGGCTTGAAACGTTCCGCGGTCTTCTCCGGATCGTTCCAGTAACCGAGCGACACCAGGGCGCCGCGATGCACCAGCTCGCCCGGCTCGCCCGGCGCACAGGGCGTGCCGTCTTCTCGCACCACCAGCACTTCGGCGTTCGGAATCGCTTTGCCGATCGAGTCCGGGCGGCGGTCCAGCTCCATGGGCGGCAGGTAGGTGGAGCGGAACGACTCGGTCAGCCCGTACATCAGGAACACCAGCATTTTGGGCAGTGCCGCTCGTAGTGCATCAAGCGTCGCTCTCGGCATCCGGCCGCCGGTGTTGGCGATGTAGCGCAAGCTGCCGCGCGCGGCTTCCGGCCACTCGAGCTGCGCGAGCTGTATCCACAGCGGCGGCACGGCGGTGAGCCCGGTGATTCGCTCCTGCTCGACTGCGGTGATGATGTCCCGCGGCAGGAGATAGTTGATCAGCGTGACGCTGGCACCGGCGTAAAACGCGGTCGTGAGCTGGCTGAAGCCCGCGTCGAAACTCAGCGGCAGCGCGGAAAGGATCCGGTCGTCCGGACGATTTTCGAGATATTGCGCCACGCTCCTTGCGCCGGCGACCATGTTGCGGTGTGACAGCACAACCCCTTTCGGCTTACCGGTGCTGCCCGAGGTGTAAAGGATCGCGGTCATGTCCGTGTCGATGACCCGGTGCGCCCGCACGCTGGCGCGTGCGGGTATGGCATCTTCCCAGGACACGATGCTGACACTTGGAAGCCGAACGGTATCTCCGATCGACCCAACGATAATCACCGCACGGAGGTCTTCGCATTCCTTGAGGGATTCGGCGAGCAGAGACAGGCGCTCCGGGGATGTAACCAGTATGCGCACATTGCAGTCTTTCAGGATATACGTAACCTGTGTTGCCTTGAGCACGGGATTGACCGGTACGAACACACCGCCGGCAGCGGCGGCACCGAACATTGCAGCCACGGTTTCGGGGCGTTTCTCAAGGTAGACCGCGAGACGGTCCTGGCGCGCGAATCCCAATGCCAATATCGCTCGGGCGGTCAGGTCCACCAGTTCGGTGAGGGCCCCGTAGCTCATGCCCTGTCCCCGGTAAGCGAGCGCCTGGCCTCCTGGCGTCTTATCCGCGGTCAGTTGTACCAATTCGTGCAGAAGTACGGCCACGGATTGTGAGGGTCCTATTTGCAATTCGACGCGCCAGTCAATCGGCACCCCGCCGACAGTAATTGGCGTGATACATCGTACGCACGTCGCTGCAGAGGAAAGGAGCTGGCACTCTCAACCTAACCGTTCAACGGTTCATGGGGCATCGCCCTCGGCAAGCTCGAGCACCCAGCGCAAAGTCACGGCTGCAACTTCATCGCGCCACTCGCGTGAAAGTGTGGCTGGCCTCCGCGATCCCGGTATGCGTAGAACAGTAGAACAGCGCAGCGGAGGCGGCGGCGATGCGTTCGGCCGCGAGGGTGATCATGCGCCGCGATTTGTTGAGCTCCTCGGCAAACGGTGGCGCCTGCAGCAAGCAACCGCGAAGGGACGCCCGACGCGCCAGCAGGCGCAACAGAAAGAAGCGGAAGCCCGATCCGACCGGCAGCAGGAAAGCATCGGCCGATACGGCGCCCAAGACGATCAGCCCCCGATCTTGCCGTTGACAAATCCCGCGAGACTGCCGACCGTGGCGAAAGTGGATCCGTCGATATCATCGTCGTCGATCGTAATGCCGAAGCGATCCTCGATCGCGGTGATCACTCCTACGACCGCCATCGAGTCGAGTTGGGGAAGACCTCCTAACAACGGCGTGTCGGATTTGAACTGCAGCGCGCGGCCCTGCAAACTCAATACTTCATCGAGAAGCTTGAGCACGTCTTGAGTCCTATCCATCCGGTGCACCTTCTGGCAAGATTTCGCGCTCAACCGCGCGCTCGAATACGACATCATTATAATAGAGAGGCAGCATGCCTACACGGGGTTCAGCGGGAGAACACAGCCCCATCGCTCTCTTCGGAGCATAAGGGCCGGCGTAGGGTCTGGCTCACTAGGGGCGGGTCCCGGCGGCCCCTGGGGTCGTCGTCGACGAGGCTGCAGCGCCGCAAGGACGCTCGGCACCCGGCCCGATCGTTCCCGCCAAGGTGCTAATCAACCAGAACCGTCGGCTCGTCATAAAGACGGGCCCGGCGTTTTGCGGCAGAGATGAACGCGGCCCACGCGGTTTGATCGATCTGTTCATCCTGCAACATGGCGAGAGGAACTCTCAGGTTGAGAATTCGGCCAATCGCTATTACCCGTGTGAGCCCTGAGTAGAGCAGCTTGTGCTGCCGCGCCAATTCGATCACGTCCTCGAGAGTCCACGCTCGGAAGCCGAGAACGAAGGAGCCGGGACCATCGGGTTTCGCCAGCGAGGGTACTGACCTGCGCACTTCGTCCGCGTCTTCAATGCCGGTCAGCACCCGCATGATCATCTCATACCGCTCGCCAAGAGTTATCGGCGGCTCGCTGCTTTGCCAACTCTGGCCATCGCTTGAGAGTACGCGTACGGCAGCAGCCGCATCATCGCCACGCCGCCAACCCAACGGCGTCTCCAATACTGCAGCGCAACCCCGTGGGTGCGCCACAACATTCGCCCACGTGTCGAATCTGACGTCATTACGTTCTAAAACCTGGAGCGGAATTCTCTGAACGCCGATGGCGTTCAGAGCAGCCAGGCGGTGTGTTCCATCCATGACGACGTACTCTGCGCCGACCGCCACAGAAACGATCGGATGCCGAACGTACCCGTCTTCGAGGATTGCGTCCACAATCCTCCGCACGTGATCATCCGTCGCCATCTCGTGCGGAGTAACTGCGCCGGGGCTCACCAGGACAAGCGAATCGAGTGCCGGATTCTTTGCTGACAACACTGCCTCGACAGATAGTGCGCGAATCGTAGCCAGCCGATGGCCTAACAGCTAAGAGAAGAAAGTAATGATAGCACATCGCCTGGAAGCCCAGCACACCGCGGCGGACATCGACGGTCGAGCTCGCGACCCCCGAGTCGCGCCACGCCCGACAAAAATGCACTTTAAATATTATGGCATCTGCGTCATTCGGATAATGAACACGAGAAGCGGCCAGAGCGCCACGTTGGGGAGGTCAACGAATTTCGGATGACATACGAGGGAGCTACACGACTGTGGACTCCCGCAAGTCGTTCGTCTTTTGCGGCTCAGTGATCTGACGTGAGCTCCGCAAACGGCAGCGACGATCCTCGGACCAACGTTTCTCCTCTAGACAGAGCACCCAATGGTCGGTATTTTTGTGGAATATGTACTTTCTGAGCAACGAACGCTCCCTTGTAACTGCTTCCTCAGCCCAATGATGATGCCCTTCTTTCTGTCCGGCACGGCCGGAAAGCTGTTCTGCGTCTATCACGAAGCGTCCGGAGATTCGGACGAACGGGGCGACCTCATTTTCCTGCCGCCTTTTGCTGAAGAACTAAACCAATCCCGGCATACGGTGGTTCGAATGGCCAGGTGTCTCGCGCGGCGGGGCTGGGGCGTACTCCTCCTCGACCTGTTTGGCACGGGCGATAGCGAGGGCATGTTTGAGGAATGCCGGTGGGAGATTTGGCGTCAAGACGTGATGGCAGCACATGCCTGGCTCCGCGATCGGGGGCGCAACGCCGTGGGCCTTTGGGGTCTGCGGCTGGGGGCGCTTCTCGCCGCCGACGCCGCGGCCGCCCACCCGCGCCTCTTCTCCCGTCTCGTTCTGTGGCAACCGGTGACCAGCGGCAAGCCGTTCTTAAACCAGTTCCTGCGCATACGCGCTTTCGGCGCCTTGATCAGGGACAGCGAATCCCTGGAAACAAGGAGCGAGCTCCGCCAGCGCCTGGCGTCCGGTAAGTTGATACACGTGGCTGGATACCCGCTAACGCCGACACTTGCGCAGGACCTGGATGAGCTCGACATGGCCATCCTCGTCCCCGGCTCCGCAACCCCTGTCTTGTGGTTCGAGGTGGTCGCGGCATCGTCCGCCCAGCTCTCGCCGGCTGGCCGCCGGATTGTGGACGCATGGCGAAACCACGGAGCGGCCGTGACTGTTGTACCGGTCACCGACACGCCGTTCTGGTCGGTACAAGCCCTGGAGCCCGTTTTTGCGAACCAGTTGATCACGGCAACGGCAGAAGCCCTGTGACCCCACTGCGCCGAGGAACCATGGAGCGGCCCCTCAGCTTTCAGAGCGACGGCCACGAGCTCCTGGGCATCCTGCACCTGCCAGAGGAGGCCGGCCAGATCGGTTTGATCATGCTTGCTGCCGGCGCGCAATACCGCCTCGGTCCCCATCGCCAACAAGTGCTGGTCGCCCGCGCGTTGGCCGAACACGGAATCCCCACCTTGCGGTACGACGCTTCGGGAATGGCGGACAGCGGCGGTCCGTACCGGGACTTCGAGATGGGTCCTGACATCGATGCTGCCGTGGCCGCTTTACTCAGAAACGTGCCTGGTTTGAAGCACGTCGTGCTCTGGGGAATCTGCGGCTCAGCTTCAGCCATTCTCATGCACGAGGGGCGTGGCTCCGCGGTCAGCGGGATGATCCTGGTTAACCCCTGGGTCAGATCGGAGCAAAGCCAGAACCGCGCCTACCTCAAGCATTATTACTTGAACCGGCTCACCGAGGCCGACTTCTGGCGCAAGGTGTATTCCGGACGTTTTGATTTGAGATCGGCGCTGAGCTCCTTCGCGAGCACGGTCACATCTGCTTTTCGATTGGGGCGTGGGACGCCGGCGGATGGGTCACGAGCGGCGAGCGCGGCGAAGGAGCATGCGCCCCGCACTGCTGCCCGCGCGTTAGAGGAGCGAATGGCGGACGGGCTCGAGCTCTTCAAGGGGCGGGTTCTGCTAATCATGAGTGAGAAAGACCTCACGGCGAGAACGTTCGACGAGTTCACCCGATCGTCGAAGCGTTGGCGTCGCATAATGAGATCGCGCGCCATCGAGCGGCGTGACCTTCGCGGGTCCGACCATACCTTCTCCCAGCCCCAGTGGCGGGAGCAGGTCATTGACTGGATGGCGGATTGGGTCACTGGGTTGGCTCCTGACACGAACGCGACTCCGAATCGCAGATCGGAGTGGATGAGGGACGGCACGGCTCAGCATCGCCGAGGCCGCCGTAAGGCAACATAGGGCCGCCGCAAGAGGACATCGACAGTCGACCTCACGACGCCCGAGTCGCGCTCTTGTGGCTCAGTGATCTGGCGTGAGCTCCGCAAACCGCAGCGACGATGGCCTACGCCGAGTCGCAAAAGCGACGACGCTTGGTCCCCACGCCGACTCGCACAACCACCACGGCGGAAAAGCCGTCGCCCGCGACGTCCATGCGAAGGCGTCGGCGACCGCGTCGTCTGCGAATGGCGCAGCGACATTGATCGACCCGGGATGTATCTCCAGGCCGCAACCGAGGCCCTTGAGAATGGCCTCCTTGGCGACCCACGCCCGCGCCAGCCACGCGGTACGGGCATTTGAAGGGAGAGTAGCGTAATGTTTGCTTTCCTCCGGCGAGAGCACGATTTCGGCGACCTGATCAGAGAAGTTCTCAGCGTTCGCGACCTCGATGTCGACTCCGATCGGCTGCCCCGTTGCGACGGCAAAGATCGCGTAGGGACCCGACCGCGAGCAGCTCACGTGCAACTTCTTCCGCCCGCCAAACGCGGCGAGATCGACATAGGGCTTGCCAAGGGGTTCGCGAGCGAGGGGTACCTCCGCAGGCGGTCTTTCGAAATACCCAGCAAGAATCCGCCGCAACGCCCCGCGCGAGATTGCCACGCGCCGCCTTTGCTGACGCCGGTCAAGCCGGGCGACTTCGGCTCGTTCATGCGGGCTGAGAACGGCTTCGAAAGCTTCGATCGCCTCGCTGTGAGCGTCGAGGTTGAGTCCATAGACGTCTACGCTCTCGCCATCCGGGATTGCTTTTGACGCAAAGCGTCCCGCCGCTGCGATCGGGACTTCAGTCCTGTCGCCAACGAATCCGACGTCCCGAATCAACGCAGTCTCCAGGCGTTGACCATCGCTAGCTTGGCGTCGATCGGCTTGTTAGCCGTTGCTCGGGATTTTCGGCAAACCCGATCAACAACTGCCGATATTCGGCGAGGAGCTGATGCACCGTTACGAGAGCGTAGCGTCGCTTGTCATACACGAGGCGAATCTTCATCTGCTCGCCATTTTGGATGAACAGCGTAAGCGCATAGAGCGGCTGCGTGACGTACGAGACGCTCGAGAGCTCCACTCCCCTCGGACGGCAGTTCGCCAGGTCGCTGCCGATATAATTTGCCATCACGACGAGCGTATCGAACACCGGGCGCTTTTCCGCCGGGACGTCGCACCATTGCTGGATCAGAGCCAAGGGCACCTGTTCGAATTCACGGATCTCCGCCATCTGAAGCTGTAGCATGCGGAGCCAGGAAGAGAAGGTCGCCTCACCCACCAGGCGCGCCCGCATCGGCTGGGTCACGACCACCACGCCGCGGACCGATTCGACCTGAGGGAAGTCGCACTGCCGGCCCGAGGCGACACTGCCGAATACGATGTCCTCCGACCCGGTGCGACGCTGGAGCAGGATGCCCCACGCCCCGTGAATGATGGTGCTGAGCGTAAGCTTGTTGCGTCGCGCAACCTCGTCCAGCCGGCTGGTCTCGGCGTCGGTCAGTTGAATCTCCTCCCAGCCGTGGGAAAGCTCGACACTCGCCGGCGGCTGCACCGCCGGGGAATTGTCCTTGAGACGCACAGGCGACACGAACCCGGCGAGCTGCCGCCGCCAGAATTTCTGAGCCCTGGCCAAGTCCTGCGACTCGGACCAGGCAACAAAGTCGCGATAGCGGGCGCGGCTGGCGGGTTGGGTTTGCGGCGTACCGATCAGCGAGTCGTACGCCGCGAAGACGTCACCCAATACGAGCGGTTCCGACCACCCATCGAGAATGATGTGGTGATAGGTCCAAAGCACGTGCCAACGCTTGTCTCCGAGACGCGTGAGCGTCACCCGCATTAAAGGCGGCCTCGCCAAGTCGAAGCCGTTCCTTCGGTCCTCGACGACGAGCGTCTCTAGCGCCGCATCGCGATCCGCCGCGGACAGCCCGCGCCAGTCCCGAATCTGGGGCGTCAATGTCGCGGAGCGAAGAACGACCTGCATCGGTTGCGGAACACCGCGCCGCACCACCGCCGTGCGCAGCACTTCCGTGGCGCTGACGGTCTGCTGCCAGGCTTTTGAAAATGCCTCCTCGTCGAAATCGCCCTGCAACTCGAAACTAACCTGTTCGACGTAACCGCCGGAACTTTTCGCCGGGAGAATCGACTGGAAGTAAATCCCGCGCTGGGTCGCCGCGAGGGGATACACGTCTTCGAGATCGGGAAACGTCGTGACCAGCTGCTGACGAAGAGGCTTCAGGTTCCACAGCGGCTCGCCCATGTCCGACGTGGCTCGCCCTGCCTCAGGCGCTACCGCCGGTGCCTTCGGGACATGGATTTCAGCGGCCAACTCGGCGATCGTCGGATGGAGGAAGAACTGCTTCGGCGCGACATAGAGGCCTGCCCTCTTCAGCTCGGCGATGATGTGGATGGTCAAGATCGAGTCGCCGCCGATTTCAAAAAAGTTGTCGTCGATGCCCACCTGCCGTTGGTCGAGCACCTTGCACCACGCCGCGGCAAGAACGCTTTCCGTCTCGTTTCGCGGTGAGACGTAGTTTTCCCTCTCTACACTACCCGGGTACTCGCTTCGGGCCAGCGCTTTGCGGTCGACTTTGCCCAGAGGGGTCAACGGGAGAGCGCTCAATGGGACGAGGGCTGCCGGAATCATATAGTCGGCAAGAACGCACTGGAGGAACTGGCGCAATTCGCCTGTGGCGACCGACTGATCCCTGCGGGCGACGAAGTAGCCAACCAAACGATGGTTCCCGGCGCTGTCATCGACGGCGACGACGGCCGCATCCTGTATGGCCGGATGCCGCGTCAGGACGGCTTCGATCTCTCCCGGCTCGACGCGAAAGCCCCGGACCTTGACCTGTTGATCGATCCGTCCGAGGAACTCCACGGAGCCGTCCGGCAGCCACCGTCCGAGGTCGCCCGATCGATAGATGGGGCCGTCACAAAGTTGCGGAAAGGGACTCGGCACAAAAGCCGCTTTCGTCTTGTCGGGCTGTTGCCAGTAACCTTCTCCAACGCCTATGCCACCGATGCAGATTTCACCAGGGACACCGATCGGGACCGGCCGCAACTCCCGGTCGAGTATGAAGATGGAGATGTTCGGCAACGGCCGACCGATCGGGACGATCGCGCGCTTCTCGGCGAAGGGTTCCCGCAGGACCAGCAGCGTGACGTCGTCCGATGTCTCCGTCGGGCCGTAGGTATTCGCGATGGGGATCTCGGGGTAGGCGAGGAGCCAGCGGTCGACCAGTTCTGCCGCCAGCGCATCGCCGGTGGCCATCATGAATCGCAGGTCCGGAAGTCGTCGCGCGGCTATCGGCAGGCCGGAGACGTGATCGATAAGGCCCCGCAGTACCACCGGG
>JAOTTL010000054.1:0-21613 GCA_029864385.1 Betaproteobacteria bacterium
GCCGCTTCCGAACGTTAAGACGACAGACGCGCTTCGTGGGAGCCTCCTGGCCGCGAAAAAAATCGTCTGCCCCGATCCAGGGACCGCGACGGCCGGCAAAGTTGTGATGAGCGTGCTGGAGCGCATGGGAATTGCGGAGCAGGCCAGGCCCAGGCTGCAGTTTTTTCCGAACGGGTATGCCGCGATGAGCTGGCTGGCCGAAAGCCATGGTACTCTGGAAGTCGGCATCACCCAGAACACCGAGATCAAGGCCAACAAAGGTGTAACATACGTTGGCCCGTTGCCCGACGAGCTGCAGATGAAGACGATCTACTCGGCAGGGTTGTGCGCCCGGGCACAGGACTCGGACACCGCGAAATCGTTTCTGGTGCGGTTGACGGGTCCGGCCAATCGGCCGGCTCTCGAGGCAGCCGGTTACGAATTCGATCGTTGAGCGGCAACGGGTCTCCCGATTCACCATTCACGGAGTTGTTATGAACCGCATCGTGCATCTGGCGCTGAAAGTCGAAGATCTCGAAAAGACTACCGAGTTCTACCAGAAGGTGTTCGGGTTCAAGGAGGTCGAGACGCGCAAGACGCGAGACCACCTCTCGCGCCACCTAAGCGATGGTGCTGGAATTGATTTCACGCTGATCAAGTACGACGCGGGAACCCAGTCGGCGGAATCGAAGGCCTCAGGGGCGGGGCCCTGCATTCACCACTTCGCGATCGAAGTGGAGGATGTGGCGAAGTACGCCGGCGAGCTGAAGCAATATGGCTGCGAGATCATCAGCGACCCCGGCGTAATTCCCGTGAAATTTCGCGCGCCGGGCGGCACGGTGGCCGAGATTGTTCCCGTCGGACGCTACAAGAAGCCGCAGTCCAGCAAGTAGTTATTAGAGCGCTGAAGCATGCCCGGCCGGGGCCGCGCAGGCTTTTGCCAGACCGAGTCGCCCTAAACGAGAATCTCGCGCGAATTGCAGTAGAATCGAGCGCGAAACTTTCGCCTGAAGGTCCATTTAAGGGGAGAGGAGGAGCGGCGCCGCGCGCGTCGCGAATTGCGTGGGGGTATGGAGATCGCTTAACAAGAGCGAGCTGGTCGCTGCCCTCTTGCTGATTGGAGTGGGCGTTTTTGTCTTGATGCACGCGTGGGACTGGCCCTACCTGACGGCGGACGGTCCTGGCCCCGGATTCTTTCCCCTCTGGATCGGGATCTGCATCATCGCCTTGGCGGCCCTCCTGGTAGTGCTGCAGGTGGTGCACACAATCAATCAGGGTGCGGTCTCGGCCACAAACTGGGCGGGCGCAGGCCGCGTGCTGGGGGGCTGGTCGGGGCTGATGCTGTGTATTGCACTGCTCCAACCGGCGGGCTTCGTCGTCAGCTTTCTGCTTTTAGTCATGATTCTCGTGATGGCCGTTTTCCGGCGCACGTTCCTCTCGGCGCTCATCGTTGGCGTCAGCGCCTCTGCGGGTTTCTGGGTTCTGTTCGTGAAGCTCCTCAGGGTACAGCTGCCGGCTGGCCCGTGGGGTTTCTAGGGGCGCGGGCATGGAGATACTCGCGAACCTCATGCACGGTTTTGCGGTCGCGCTCGAGCCGATGAACCTCCTCTGGTGTTTCATCGGGGTCTTCTTCGGCACGGTGGTCGGGATCCTGCCGGGCCTGGGGCCTTCTGCAACGGTCGCATTGCTGCTGCCGTTGACCATGCAGATGAACCCCACTGGCGGCATCATCATGCTGGCCGGCATTTATTACGGCGCGAAGTATGGGGGTTCGACGACGTCGATCTTGCTCAACGTGCCCGGCGAGTCCGCTTCGGTCGTGACTTGTCTCGACGGCTTCGAGATGGCGAAAAACGGCCGAGCAGGGCCGGCGCTTGGCATCGCCGCCATCTCGTCGTTTGTGGCGGGGACCGTCGGCGTCGTCCTGCTTATGCTCGTCGCGCCGCCGGTCGCGGAATTCGCGCTGCGGTTTGGTCCCCCCGAGTATTTCGCGTTGATGGCGCTGGGGCTATCAATGGTGGTTCTACTCGCCGGGAAATCCATGATCAAGGCCCTGATCTCGATGTTCGTCGGCCTGTGGCTGGCCACGATCGGCATCGATATGTTTACGGACGGCGAGCGCTATACGTTCGACTATATCGAGCTGATGGACGGGGTGAATTTCGTCGTGGTGGCGATCGGCACCTTCGCAATCGGCGAGGTGCTGGCCAATCTGGTCAGCACAACGGGTGGGCAGATGTTCGAGGTACCGAAGGGCTTACGCAACCTCATGCCGAACTGGCAGGACTTGAAGGACTCGCGTTTTGCGTTCGTCAACGGTTCGCTCATCGGGTTCTTTGTGGGCGTGCTGCCCGGCGCCGGCTCGACCATCGCCTCGTTCGTTTCTTACGGGGTGGAGAAGGCCGTGTCAAAGCATCCGGAAAAATTTGGAACCGGCGTGATCGAGGGCGTTGCCGCGCCGGAAGCCGCCAACAACTCCGAAACGGGCGGAGCGCTCGTGCCACTGCTGACCTTGGGCATCCCCGGGTCGGCCACGACGGCCATCCTGCTTGCGGCGCTTATCATTTGGGGGATGCGGCCGGGACCGCTCCTGATCCAGGACCACCCGGAAATGTTTTGGGGGCTGGTCGCGAGCATGTACATTGGCAACGTGATGCTGCTCGTTCTGAACCTTCCCCTCGTTCCTGTCTTCGCGCAAATTCTGCGGCTACCTGCCTATGTTCTTTACCCGCTCATTCTCGGCGTGTCGATGATCGGCGTGTACAGCGTCGACCAGCGCCTGTTCGATTGCTGGCTAGTGGGTTTCCTGGGCCTGCTGGGCTACCTGATGAGAAAGATCGAATATCCGCCGGCTCCATTGATCCTGGGGCTCGTCCTGGGCGACCTCATGGAAAATGCGGTGCGCCAGTCGCTGATGATGTCGAAGGGCGACGTCTCAATACTTTATTCAAGGCCGCTCGCGGCGGTTATGCTTGTTCTGACGGTGCTCGTGCTGATCGGACCGATGTTTCGGCGCGTGGATATTTGGCGCCTAAGAGCGGCCGAGCAGGATGTGTAAACTCGTTGTTCACAGAAGATAGGAGGATGTAATGCAAAGACAATATGCAGTAGCGTTTGGTGCAGTGCTGACGGCGGCGTGTCTGATCGCGGCTCCCGCGCAGGCATTCACGCCGGATCGCACGATCGAGTTCATGGTTCACTCCGGTCCCGGAGCCGGGAACGACATCTTCGCGCGCGCCGTACAGGGATTGCTGGAGAAGACCAAGCTGGCCCCGCAATCGATCCAAGTCGTGAACAAGACTGGCGGCGGCGGCCTGGTGGCCATGTCGTACCTCAATGAGAAGAAGAGTGAGTCAAATCTGCTGGCGGTGTTCACCAGCGTGTGGTTCGTCAATCCGCAAATCCGCAAGAAGGCGAAGGTAACGATGCAGGACCTGACCCCCATTGCACGCCTCATTCTCGAACCCTCGGTGATGACGGTGCGCGCGGACAAGCCCTGGAAGACGGCGAAGGACTTCTTCGACGCCGCCAAGGCGAACCCCGGCAAGCTGAAGCAGTCGGGCGGATCCCTCAGCGGACGCGATAACACGACGCGGCATCTGCTGATGAAGGCGTCCGGCGCCGAGTGGCAGTTCATCTCGATGAAATCGGGCGGTGAGCGCGTGGCGGCCCTGCTGGGCGGCCATGTGGACATGTACATCATGGAGCCGGCCGAGGCGATCGAGCAGATTCGTGCCGGGAAGGTGCGCGTGCTCGCGACGCTGATGAAAAAGCGGATCCCGAGCTTGCCGAACGTTCCGACGATCACCGAGCAAGGGTATGACATCCCCGAAGTGCCGCAGGCCCGCGGTTTCGTCGGTCCTCCGGGAATGACCCCGGATGTGAAATCGTACTATGTGGGACTCTTCACGAAGCTGCATGCGAGTCCGGAGTGGAAGGGTTTCGTGAAGGAAAACCTGTACGAGGACGGCTTCCTGACCGGGCAAGAGCTCGACAAGTTTGTGAATGAATACACCCAGCAGATGCGTAGCATCCTGAAGGAAGCGGGCATCAAGCTGGTTCGCTGATCAAGCGGTCGTTTCCATGAACGCGCCTTCGGCCGGCACATCCGTCGCGGAGTCGCTGGCCGAGCGCGTTTTCGCGCTGCGGGGGGAGGCCATCCCGGCCTCCGTCCGACGGCGCACCGAAGAGCTTCTCATTGATGTCGTCGGCCTGTGCGTCGCCGCGCGGCGCACAGACTACGTACGCGCGGTCGTCGCGGCCGTCGACGCCGGCGGGCCGTGCACCGCCATCGGTCACGCGGGTGGATTTCCGGCCGAAGCGGCCGCGCTGATCAACGGCACGGCCGCGCACGGGGAGGATTTCGACGACACCTTCGAAGGCGGGCCGGTGCATTCGAGCGCGGTGGTGATCCCCGCGGCGCTGGCCGCGGCTGAGCGCTTCCAGCGCCAAGGCCGTGACGCGCTGCCTGGGATCGTTGCCGGAATGGAGGTGCTGTGCCGGCTGTCGATGGTGATTCCGAAGGCGATCCACAAGGCAGGATTTCATCCGACGAGCGTGCTAGGCGTGATGGGCGCCGCGCTTGCTGCTGCACGCACGCTGGGGCTTGACCGGCGTCAGTCTGTGAACGCGCTCGGCATCGCCGGCAGCCTCGCGAGCGGCATCATCGAGTATCTTGCTGAGGGCGCCTGGACCAAGCGCATGCATCCGGGCTGGGCGGCGCAGGCGGGGGTGCAGGCGGCACGGCTTGCCGCCCAGGGCTTTCTCGGTCCCCGCACCGTGTTCGAGGGAACGCACGGGCTGTTCTACGCTTTCGCGCGCTCGCTCGAAGGCAACTACGGGGTGCTGACGGAGGGGTTTGGCGAGAAATGGTTCATCGACTCGATTACCTTCAAGCCGTACGCGACGGGCACGATGAACCAGCCCTATATCGACTGCGCGCTGCGCCTGGGTGCACGCGGTGTCAGCCCCGAGGACGTGAACGAGGTTCTCTGCGAAACGGCGGAGGGCTACGTTCATCGTCTGTGGGAACCGCTTGCCTCGAAGCACCGGCCGACGAATGCCTACGCCGCAAAGTTCAGTACGCCTTTCAATGTCGCGGTGGCTTTCGTCACCGGGGGCGCCGGGTTGTCCGCCTTCACCGAGGAGACCGCGAAGGACCCGCGCATTCTCGCGCTGGCATCGAAGGTGCGCTACGTGGTGGACCCGAACAATCCCTACCCCAAGGCCTTTACCGGGCACGTCCGCATGACGTTGAACGACGGGCGGGTCGTCGAGGAGCGCCAGGGGCATATCCGAGGCGGGGCGCAGGAACCGCTCTCGCGCGCCGAAATCGAGGCCAAATTTCTCGGTAATTGCGAGTACGGCGGCTGGGCGAAAGGCCGGGCACGGCGGTTCCTCGATTCGGTTCCGGCGTTCTTCGACGGCTCGCTGGATTTGGCGCCGTTGCGCGGTTAGAAGATCAACCGTCAAGGAAAACTTGATTCACGACCCACGAATCACGATTCACGGAAGTTAGTGAACCGCCAAGCCGCCGAGGAAAAGAAAAGCTTAGACACCAAGGACACTAAGGACGCAAAGGTTTACTAATATGAGTTATAACGCAAGGCAAGCGCCGTGCCCTCGTTCTAATTAATTTTAATTATCCTTCGTGACCTTCGTGACCTTCGTGTCCTTTGTGTCAAAGCTTTCTTACCGTTTGGCGGTGTAGAAACGAATTACGTTTCACGGCATTTCGGTCACGGGTCACCAGTCACTGCACCTTGGGCCGCAGAAATATGCGGATGGGGAGGCTACTCGGTCAGCATCGATTCGCTGGCGCCGCGCTGGCGGCGGCCGGCAAGGTAGCCCTGACGAGCTCGCCGACGTCGGACAGGTCGTGGCATCGCGAGCACAATCCAAGGAGGCGTTCGGCGCCCGGCGTGCCGAGCACGCGCGCCGCGCAGTCCATGAACTTTTCGGTGTCATGACGAACCGTGCAGCGTGTCAGTGATCATTCGCGCTCCTCTTCGGGCCCCGTCTGTGCGGTTTCTGATGCCAGGCCTGCGGCAGGCGCAGTTTTTTCGCGAGGGTAACATTGCGCGTAAGAGTCTACCTCGGGACATCCGCCGCCGATCATAACGGGCTATTGCGCCGTCAAGCCTCCGTCCAGCACCAGTGCCTGTCCGGTGATGTAGCCCGCCTCTGGACTTGCGAGGTAGCAGACCGCGGCGGCGATTTCGTCGCTCGTCGCAAATCGTCGCAATGGAATGCGGCTCAATGCCATGTCGCGGTAACCGGGCTCGGCCAGCGAACCCGCCCGGGATGCCGTGTCCACGCGGCCTGGAACGATGGCATTTACCCGGATTCCATGGCCCGCCCACTCGACGGCCAGCACGCGCGCCATATGAATCACCGCTGCCTTGGCGATGGAATAGGCCGCCCGCTCGGGCAGACTAACCAGGCCGTGCGTTGACGCGATGTTGATGATGCAGCCGGGGCGCCGGGCTGCCAGGAGGTGCCGGCCCATCTCCTGGCTCATGAAGAACGTGCCGGTGACGTTGGTGTTCATGACGCAGTCCCATTCCTCCGCGGTGATGTCCACCGCCGGCTTCTTCAGAGGGATTCCCGCATTGTTGACGAGCACATCGACCTGTCCGAAGGCGCCGATGGCTTCGCCCATTGCCTTGGCGATGCTCGGGTGTGAGCACACATCGAGCTCCAGCGGGACCGACCGAGCGCCAGTGGCTGCGAGTTGGGACAGGACATCCGACAACTTCTCCGGGTGCGTCGAGGAAACGGCAACATCGAAGCCGTTTTGCGCAAGCCCGACCGCGATCGCAGCGCCGATTCCCTGCGAGGCTCCTGTCACCAATGCCGTCGGTCTTTGGGTGCTCATCTATGTTCGATGAAGCGCGAGCGACACAACGTGACCGGTGACGCGCGCGCGATAATGCGTGACGACTGATGATGGACGATCTCTAAACCGCATCACCCATCACCCATCACCCATCACCCGTCACCCGTGTCACCAGCCGCGAGGCTCCGTACGCAGCGAGTTCAGGGCAGCAAGCTGATCGGAAAAACCGACCCGCTCGGCCTCACCCAACGGCATCAGGGGATAGCGGGGCTCGCCGCAGTCGCGGCCCATGGCACGCGATGCCGCCTTCAGCGCCGCGACGCCGCCTTTCTTGAGGAGCTGGCGCAGCGCGGCGAGCTCTTCCTGGGGCTTGCGCGCGGCAGAGTAATCTTCCTTGTGGCAGGCGTCGTAGGCCCGGCGCACGAGGGCGGGCGCAATGCTCGCCAGCGGGGAGAAGGCCCCGGTTGTACCGATCGCTTTTGCAGAAATCATGTACTCGGTACCGCTGAGCAGCTGCCAGGCCGGGCGCACGCGCCGCGCGAAGTCGACGACGTCGATCATGAACTGCCAGTCGAGGCTTGCGTCCACGATCCCAGAAAAGTTGTCCAGCCTGTCTATGAGCTTCAGCGACAGGTCGGTTGTCATTTTCGTGCCCCCCATCTCGTCGGGCGCGTTGTAAATGAAAAACGGAATGCGCACGGCCGCGCCGATCTGGGCGAAGTGCTCCAGGAGCATCGTGGGCGGTGGCGTCCAATAATAAGGCGCGGTGGTGATCACGGCGGCGGCGCCCGCTTCCTGCGCGTGCTGCGCACGCCCCGCGGCGATGGTCGTCCCTGAATCACTCACGTGGGCAATGACCGGAACGCGCCCGTTCACCTTTCTGATCGCGAACTCAAGCAACTGCCGTCGCTCCGCGTCCGTGAGGCTGACGGACTCGCCGGCGTGCATAGGAAGCGCCAGCGCATCGGCGCCGTTACGCAGGTGGAACTCGATGATCTTCTCGTAGAGTGCGTAATCGATGCGATGCTCACGCGTGAACGGCGTGACAGGCGTGTGCACCAAACCTGGCTGGAACGTTGACATTGCTTCGGGACCTGTCTCTATTGGGGAACTGCCTTGTCTAGGAAAAATGGTGATGAATAGTGGTGATGAATAGTGGTGATGAATAGTGGTGATGAATAGTGGTGATGATTACTGGTGATGCAAAATCGATCAACGCGAAGCGTCGCCCATCACCAGTACTCATCACCAGTTTCCATCACCATTTCCTCATCACCATATCCCATGAGCCCGTCTTGTCATCACCACCCATGCGGTTCGGTGTCCAGTATCCTCATTTCCTCGAGCTGGGTGCGGATATATTGCTGCCGCTCCTTGGTCGCGGTTGGCAACGGCGCCCGCGTGGGGCCCACCGGGCGTCCCATCATCACCATCCCGCCCTTGAGCGAAGAGGGATACTGGTCGCGGAATAGCTGCCAGAGCCGCGAGAGCTTGTATTGCAGCTCGCGCGCCTTGTCCCAGTCCTTGGCAACGCAGGCATCGAATGCCTGGTTGCACAGATTGGGAGCGATGGCGCCGGCTGACGAATAGGAGCCAACGCCGCCGAGCGGCACGGAAGGCAGCAGGTACTCGACGCCGGTGACCAGCGCGAAATCGGGACGCAGCGGGAGCGCCGCTCGGGCGAGATCGATGAACTTCTCGCTGTTAAAGCTCGCTTCCTTCATTCCAATCAGATTCGGCAGCCGCTTGATGAGCCGAGCGAGCAGTTCGCCGTCGAATTCGATACCCGACAGGTAGCTCGGGGAGTTGTAAGCGATGAGCGGCAGATCGACGGCGGTGCCGAGCCGGACGAAATGTTCGTAGATCGCCTCCTTCGACGGGTTCCAGAAGTAGGGCGTGATGGCGATGATGGCGTCAGCCCCGATTTTCTCTGCATGACGGGCGAGGTCGAGCGAATCCTCGACCGAGAGGGCGCTCACATGGACTGACACCCCAACCCGCCCCGCGACGGTCTTGACCGCCACCTCGGCGAAGCGCTTGCGCTCCTCGATCGTGAGGTTGAGCGACTCGCCCTTGTGATGCGGCCAGGAAATCGCGGTGCCGCTGGTGCGCACGTGAAAATCCAGCAGCCGCTCGAAGGCAGGCAAGTCCGGGCTGAAGTCTTCCTTGAGGGGCGTGACTGGGCTCTGCATCACGCCGCCGAGTTTGATTGCCATGATGACGCGCTCCCCTCATGTGTTAACACCGCTGACTCGTGCCCGCGCTCGATCCATCTTGTGGACTGATCTGTGGCAAAAACGCACGTCTGAGCCTAGAATCAGCCCGAACTTTACCATTTACGATCGACTCCATATAGCCCTTCGGCTCGATGGGGCTCATCGTTTTGCGCGGAGGTGTAAATGAAGCTTTACCTATTCCAGGCCTCGGGTAACGCCTACAAGGTTCGCATTCTCCTGGGTCTGCTGAATGTCCCGTATGAGCGCGTAGTGCTCGACAATCAGAAACAGGAGCACAAGCAGCCCGCGTATCTCAAGGTCAATCCGCGCGGGGAGGTCCCGGCCATCGACGACGACGGTACGGTGATCTGGGATTCGGCGGCGTGTCTTGCCTACGTGGCGCGCAAGTACGGCGGCGAGAAGTGGCTCCCGACGGACCCGGCCGGAATGGCGGCGGTCATGCAGTGGATCGCGCTGGCAGCGACCGAAATCCAGTGTGGCCTTCAGTACGGGCGCCGCACGATCGTCCAGGGGCGTGAGACGCTCGGGCCGCTCGACAAAGCGCAGGAGTTTGGCCGAAGGGCGCTTGCTGCGATGGAGGGTCAGCTCAAGAACAACCAGTGGCTTGCGCTTGACCGGCCGACGATCGCCGACGTCGCCTGTTTTCCCTATGTTAAGACGGCTCCCGAAGCCAAGGTTCCGCTCGACCCGTACCCTTCGGTAGTCGCATGGCTTGAGCGCTGCAAAGCACTGCCGGGCTGGCCGCCGCAGTAGGCGTTTACCAAGAGCCGCGACCGGTGACCCGTGACCGGTGACTAGGAAATAGTGATGAATACCGGTGATGAGAGATGGTGATGCTTAGTGGTGATATGCTAAGTTGTAGGCGTTATTCATCACCATTTCGCATCACCCATTTCCATCACCATTAATCATCACTTCTTTCGTATCGTTGGCTTTCATCGGCGGCTACATCCCGGGTTCTTGAGATAGCTTTCAGTAACTCGTGAGAGTTCAGGTCGAGTTGCGTATACTTTTTAGATTCCGGGGCGATCATCATTTCGGTTTCCCCGATCGGACATGGCGGCAGGAAAATCCGGACCCGATAACACGAAGCTCGATCGCATCGTCGTGGAAGCACGACGCAATCGCGAGGCGCGTGAGAAGGGCTACCGTGAGCAGGCGCTCAAACTCTATCCCTGGGTTTGTGGCCGCTGCGCGCGGGAATTCACGCGGGCGAATCTTCAGCTGCTCGAGGTCCATCACCGGGACGGCAACCACGACAACAATCCGCCCGACGGCAGCAACTGGGAGCTCCTCTGCACCTACTGCCACGAAGCGGAGCATCGGAAGTACCTTGACGGCACCGGGCGCGACGCTGATCAAGCCGGCGGCGGGAAACAATCCCATGCAACGCAGCGGCCGTTCGAGGGCCTCGGGGATCTGCTGAAGCAAAAGCGCGAGAAACCCGGTGATTCGTGAGTAGATGATTCTTGTGGTGCAGCGGTTGTTGTTTTTCGATTCACCATTCATCAATTCGCGGGTTCTAGTCAACGAAGGAGGACACCATGGCAACGTTTATCAGCCTTTTGAACTTTACCGATCAGGGAATCCGTGACGTCAAGGAATCACCCAGGCGCTATGAAGCATTTCGGTTCATGGCTGAAAAGCTGGGCGTGACAGTCGAGAGCGTCCACTACACAGTAGGGCATTACGACCTCGTGGTGATCTTGGAAGGCTCAGACGAAGCCGTTACGGCCGCATTGCTCAAGGCGGGTTCGCTCGGTAACGTTCGAACAGAGACGTTGCGGGGCTTTTCCACCGAGGAGATGAAGAAAATCGTCGGTACCATGCCGTAACGCCTTAAGAAGCGGAGCCCAAGCTCACAGACTCGAAAAGGCAGAAGGCAGAAGGCCTTTTGAGTTGTATCCGCGTCTATCTGCGACTAATTCGGTTTTTTGGCGAGCTTGGCGTCCTGGCGGTTAGTGTGAACTCGTGCAAAACACGATGATGAAATTCCCGCTCACGCTCGACCATCTGCTCGAGCGCAGCGGGCGGCTCTTTCCCGATTCGGAGATCGTCTCTCGGCTGCCGGATAAGTCGCTCCACCGTCAACGCTACTCGGACTTTCACCGGCGTGCCTGCGCCCTGGGCAGCGCGTTGCGCCGTCTCGGCCTCAAGCGCGGCGAGCGTGTGGCCACGCTAATGTGGAATCATTACGCGCACCTCGAGGCCTATTTTGGTGTGCCCTGCGTAGGCGGTGTGCTCCATACGCTGAACCTGAGGCTGCATCCGGACGATATCGCGTACATAGCGGAGCATGCGGGCGATCGCTTTCTGATCATCGACGATGTGCTCCTGTCGCTTTATGACAAATTTCGTGCCACTACGAAATTCGAAAAAGTCATCGTCGTGCCGCTATGCGGCACGGTTATTCCAGACGGGTACGATGACTACGAGAAACTGATCGCTAGGGCCGGTACGGTTAAATTTCCCGTGCTCAAGGAAGAGGACCCGGCTGGAATGTGCTATACCTCCGGGACCACCGGGCGACCGAAGGGCATTGTGTATTCGCATCGCGCGCTCGTGCTGCATTCTTTTGCGGCCGCGCTGCCGGACGCGATGGGGCTCGCCAACGCGGACGCGGTCTGTCCGGTGGTGCCGATGTTTCACGTCAACGCGTGGGGCATTCCCTTCACAGCCGTCATGGTTGGCGCGAAGCTCGTATTCCCGGGGCCGCATCTCGACGCCGTGAGTCTGCTCGATCTCTATCAATCGGAAGAGGTGACACTCACCGCAGGGGTGCCGACGATCTGGACGGGCATCCTGCAGGCGCTCGAGGCGGAACCCGCACGCTGGCGGCTTAAGCCCGGAATGCGGATGGTGGTTGGCGGCGCGGCGGCGTCCGAGTCCATGATTCGCGCCTTCGACCGCTTCGAGTTGCGGGTGCTGCATGGCTGGGGCATGACCGAAACGACGCCGGTCGGCATCGTGAATTACGTGAAGCGGGAGATCAAGACGGCGAACGAGGATGAGCGTTACGCGCTGCGGGCAAAACAGGGACTGCCGCTGCCCTTCTTCGAGGTGCGGGCTATGGCCGAGCATGGACCAGCACCGTGGGATGGGCAGACCATGGGGGAGCTCCAGGTGCGCGGGCCTTGGGTCGCTGCCGCCTATCACGGGCTCGGCGCAGAGGAGGGGAAGTGGACCGCAGATGGCTGGTTTTGCACGGGCGACGTGGTCACGATCGACGCGCGCGGCTACGTCAAACTCATCGACCGGATCAAGGACCTCATCAAGTCAGGCGGCGAATGGATCAGCTCGGTCGATTTGGAGAACCAACTCGTGGGCCATCCCAAAATATCGGAAGCGGCGGTGATAGCGGTGCCGCATGCGAAATGGGGCGAGCGCCCGCTGGCAGTGGTCGTGCTCAGGACCGGACAAGCGGCGACGGCGGACGAGTTGCGCGAATATCTCGCCCCGCGATTTGCCAATTACTGGCTGCCTGATGACGTGGCTTTCGTCGCCGAGATCCCGCGCAGCTCGACGGGAAAAATGATGAAGGCGGCGCTGCGCGAGCAGTTCAGGAACTTCAAAGTCCGTGACCAGTGACCCGTCACGCCGTTCAAAAAAGAGAGCGGATAATGCCTCCGTCCACGCGCTGCGCTGCGCCGTTGATGGCGGAGGCCTGCTCCGAGCAGAGGAACGCGATTTGGGCCGCGATTTCCTGTGGCGTGGCCCAGCGCTGCAGCAGCGATGAGCTGCCGGGCCCCTCGAAGTAGGCGGTGCGCATCTCGTCCACGGTCTTGCCCGCACCTGGCGCCATCTTGGCGAGAAAGGTTTCGACTCCCTCCGACCAGGTGGGAGCCACAAGCGCGCTGTTGACGGTGACGCGCGTGCCCTTGGTGAGCTCGGCAAGACTGCGGGCGATCGAGACCTGCGCCGCCTTCGACATGGCGTAATGCGCCATGCCGCGATTGGGCTTGGCGCTCTGGTCGCTGCCGATGAACACGATCCGCCCCCAGTTCCGCTGCAGCATTTCCGGCAACAGCGCGCGCGACAGGCGCACACCGCTCATCACGTTGAGCTCGAACATGTCGAGCCAGTCCTGGTCGGAGATGTCGCCGAACTCCCGCACCTCGAAGTAGCCGGCGTTGTTCACCAGAATGTCCACGGGTCCGATGGCTGCGGCGGCCTCGAGGACCTTCCCTGCGCCGTCGGCGGTCGCAAGGTCCGCAGCGACTCCGTGGGCTTCACCGTGCCGCGCCAGCGTGGTCACGGTATCGTTCAGCCGTACGGGATCCCGACCGTTGACGATGATGCGCGCACCTTCGGCAATCAGCGTGCCGGCGACGGCCCGCCCGATACCTTGCGTGGAGCCCGTCACCAGCGCGAGCCGGCCTTTGATCTTCAGGTCCATGATAATCCATCCGGTTTGATGATGTGGCCCGCGCATGATAGAGGCGCGGGCAGAGTTCAACAAATGAGGGATTCAGTGTTAATCTTGCGGTGGGCGCGCGGCCGTGCGCCCCATCGAACCGTTCAACGGCTTTACCAAAGGAGTGTCCGTGGACTTGCGCATCGACATCGTTTCCGACGTGGTTTGACCCTGGTGCTATATCGGGCGGCGAAAGCTGGAGGCGGCGTTGCGCCTCTACCGCGAGCGCCATCCCGATGCACCCGAGCCGGCCGTGCGCTGGCTGCCGTTTCAGCTGAACCCTGACCTTCCCGTGGCCGGGATACCCCGGGTCGAGTACGTGGCGCGCAAGTTTGGCGCCCGGGGGAAGGGCAACTACGAGCGTGTGGCGATGGTGGGCCGCACCGTCGGCATTGACTTTGCGTTCGACAAGATCGAAGTGCAACCCAACACGGTCAAGGCCCACCGCCTGCTCATTTATGCCGACCGGGCAGGCAATCAGGACGCGATGGCCGACGAGCTCTTCAAGGCGTATTTTCTCGAAGGCGCCAACCTGACCGACAATGCCGTGCTCGCGCAAGTGGCTGCGCGCGCGGGGCTGGAGGAGGAGGTCGTTGCGGCGTACCTCGACACCGACGAGGACCGCGCAGTCGTCGAGCAGGCCGACGTCGAAGCGCGCGGTGCAGGTATCGGCGGCGTGCCATTTTTCATTTTCAATCAGAAAGTCGGAGTCTCCGGGGCGCAGGACGCCGAGGCGCTGCTCGACGCGATGATGCAAGCGTTGCAGGACAGTGATAAGTGATGATCGATCGGTAACTTCCTCAGCCTCCCGTCACTCGTCACCCGTCACTCATCACGCCTCATCAGGCATGTCGGAGACGACCACCTACCGCAACGCGTTGCCCAATGCGACCTTGCTGCTCGAGTACCGGCTCGAGGGCGTGCTCGGTGCCGGCGGCTCCGGGATTACCTACCTCGCGTGGGACGCCCACCTGGAGGAGCACGTCGCCATCAAGGAGTACCTGCCGACCGATCTGGCGATGCGCGCGCTCGATGGCAGCGTGGTACCGGTCGCGACCGAGCACGAGTACGATTACCATTGGGGGCTGGAGCGCTTCATTCAGGAGGCGTGCACTCTCGCCCGGTTCAACCATCCCCACATCGTGCGGGTCAACCAATATTTCGAAGCGAATGGCACCGGCTACATGGTGATGGACTATGAAAAGGGCGAGTCCCTCAACCAGATGCTCCGGCGTGCCGTGGCACCGGACGAGGCGGGCCTGCGCGCAATTTTGATGCCGCTGCTCGACGGCCTGCAGGCCGTGCACGAGGCGGGTTTCCTCCATCGTGACATCAAACCCACCAACATCTTTCTCCGCGAAACGGGCGGACCCGTGCTGCTCGATTTCGGGGCCGCGCGCGCCGCGGTCGGGGGCGCCACGCGCAGCATGACAGTGGTGCTGACGCCGGGTTATGCGCCGCTCGAGCAGTACGCGAGCGAGGCCAGGCAGGGACCGTGGTCGGATCTTTACGCACTGGCGTGTGTTCTCTATCGCGCAATCGTTGGGGAAAATCCGCCCGATGCGGTGACCCGTCTCAAGGACGACTTCGTGCCGCAGCGCCTCGCAGATGCGCCTGCGAGGATGAGCGCGCCGTTTGTGAAAGCCGTCGAGTGGGCGCTGGTGGTCGACGGGAAGCGGCGCCCCCAGAATGTGCCCGAGTGGCGGCGCGCGTTGCTGGACGGGCGCTCGGCTCCGGCGCCCGTGGTGGCCACTGCCGCAACAGCGCCAACGATACTGCTCGATGCCGCAAGTGCGCCGCGAGCAATGGATCCGAAAGTGCAGGCGGCGGGCACGCCTCAGCCAACCCACCGAGCGAGGCCACGCCGTTCCTGGTGGCGGTGGGCGGCACTCGCTGCCGTGGTGCTTGTTCTGGTCACATTGGCGAGCGCCTGGAACAAGCAGCGCAAGGCCGCGCACCCCAGCCGGCTGCCAACGGCCGTCGAGCGGCAGCTACTTCCGGGGAGCAAGCTGGTGCCGGGGCGTCCGTCCCGCGACCGGACCGAGCGGCCTGGCGACGAGCAGGAGGCGCTCAGGCAGTAGGCGCGGGGCGACTTCCAGAGCACCGACCGTAACGGCGATGGCTATCTTACGCGCACGGAGGTGGCCGGGCACTTTCCGTTGATCGAGCGCGAGTTTCAGCGCATCGATGCCGATGGTGACGGGAGGATCTCGCCGCAGGAATTCTTCCGTTTGCGCCGCTTCCAGGCCCGGCAGAACCGGCAGAAGTGATGAAGGATGAGGAAGAGTAATGGTGATGAAAAATGGTGATGAAACATCGGGATAACCTCAACGGCCCATTTCCATCACCATTACCTCATCACCAGTTTCCATCACTTGATACACTGGTTCAATGGACGAACCGATTACTAAGCAGAGCATCAAGCAGCATGGCCTGCCATCCAAGACCCTGCTGCTGGAATACCGGATCGAGTCCATCCTGGGCGCGGGCGGATTCGGGATCACCTATCTCGCGCGCGACACCCACCTCGAGAAGGATGTCGCCATCAAAGAGTATTTGCCGGTGGACCTGGCGCTGCGCGCACTCGATCGCAGCGTGGTTCCGGTAAATACCGATACCGCATTCAACTACAAGAGCGGGCTCGACCTGTTTCTGGCCGAAGCGCGCACGCTCGCGCGTTTCACCCATCCCAACATCGTGCGCGTGAGTCGTTATTTTGAGGCGAACGGCACCGCCTACATGGTGATGAGTTACGAGGAGGGCACCTCGCTAAACCGCTTCCTGCGAAAAGCTGCGCAGCCCGATGAAGCGTACCTCAAGGCCATGGTCGAGCCCTTGCTCGAGGGACTTCAGGAAGTGCATGCCGCGGGATTCCTTCATCGCGATATCAAGCCGAGCAATATTTTCCTGCGTGCGGACGGCACGCCGGTACTGCTGGACTTCGGGACGGCGCGCTTGGCGATTCGCGATTCCGTGCACGACGCCATCGCCATCCTCACGCCGGGCTACGCCCCCGTCGAGCTCTACGTGCGCACGGGGCGGCAGGGACCCTGGACCGACGTTTATTCGCTGGCGGCGGTACTCTACCGTGCAGTCGTGGGCGAGAACCCGCCGGATGCGCTCACACGGCTGAAGGTTGATGGCGTCGGCAAACGTCTCCAGCGTGGCAGGGACCGCTTCAGCGCGAAATTTCTCGCCGCCATCCAGTGGGGGCTGGCGCTCGAGGAAAAGCGCAGACCGCAGAATGTGACCGAGTGGCGCAGCGCGATCGTGCGCGGCGCCCAGCCACGGGTGGCGGCCGCGAAGCCCGAGGCGGGCCCCAAGAGAGGGCCCGCCGAATCCGCGCCCGATGGTGAGCGGAAATATCTCTGGATGGCGCTCGGCATCGTGGTGTTCTTCGTTATCATCGAGGGCACCGATATCGTTCAGCAGCGGGCCGGGCGGGTGCAGGCGCCCCCTGCCAAGGCGTTACTCGAGCGGAAATCGGTACGCGCACCGGCACCCGGCGGCGTCCAGAGTGTTCCTTCAGGCGGCCTCACGCCGCAGGAATTCGCGGAGAATTTTCCCCATCTCGCAGGCAAGTTCTCGACGATCGACGCCAACCGCGATGGGCGGGTTTCGAGCCGTGAGCTATGGGCTTACAGGGAGCGTGAAAACGGGCAAGCCCCGCCGGTGGCGAGGTAGTGACTATGTGACTCGGCGACTCAGCGATGGAGTTTTCGTCGGCGCCTATCTGCGGTTAATAATTCTTGTTTTGCGGGCGCCCTAACGTTCTCAGCCGCGAGGCCTTTGCAGATGCTCAGCAATCCGCTCGTAGTAGTCCGCGTCCACCTGTAGGTGCCCGCGCCGCCGGCCTGTGGCGGTGCGCGTGAGCAGGAAGTTGATTCGGGAAAAGAGTTGACGGCGCTCGCCATCGTCCTCGGCGGCCTGCAGTAACTGCTCGAGCTCCCGGAGCTCGCCGTGCGCCGCAAGCTCTGGCGGAACGAAGCCTGCGTTCTTCAGCAGCCGATAGGCAACGCGCAGGTCCTCCGGCACCAGGGCGTTGTCATCGAGCGTCAAGGGCAAGCCCATCCCCGGAAGGTCGTCGAACTCGCCGCGCTCCTGCGCTTCTCGGATTCGGCGTTCCGCGATGGAATCGAAAATCTGCATCGCGTACTGCCCGCGTACTAGCTCAACAAGAACTCACGCACGACCGCGATCTGGTCGAGCGCCAACAGCATCGGCGCGTGGCCGACGTCGGCGAACTCCACCAGCCTGGGACGCGGGCCGCGCTGGGTCATTTGAAGCGCGACCTCCCGCGGCAGAAGGTCGGAGTCCGCGCCCCGGATCAGCAGCGTGGGGCAGGCAATCTGATCCCAGACACTCAGCAGATTCACATCTTCGAGCACGCTTTCCCGGAAGGGAATACCGATGCCGGGGTCATAGTTGAACCCCCATGTTCCATCAGCGTGTTTCATCGCGTTGTGGCGCGCAAGGTGATGCCATTGGTCGTCCGTGAGCGGGCCGAATGATGCGGATACCACGCGCATATAACCGACAAGTTCTTGGAAGCTGGTGAAACGAGGGTCCTTGCCCACGTACGCCGCAAGGCGCTCCAGCGCGGATTTGGGTACCATCATGCCCACGTCATTGACGACGAGCCGCTCGATCGGGCTTTTTGGCCGCGAGGCGAGGAGCATGCCGATGATGCCGCCCATCGAGGTGCCGACCCAGTAGAGATGCCGGGGGCCGTCCCCCGCGTTAACGCGCGCAATGAGTGCCGCCATGTCGGCGCAGTATTGAGAGTAGCTGTAGTCTTCCTTGTCCTCGAGCCACTCGCTTTTGCCGCGGCCGATTACGTCGGGACACACCACGCGGAACTCCGGCAGCAGAGCCTGCGCGAGCGTATCGAAATCCCGGCTGCTGCGAGTGAGGCCATGGACGCAGATCACGATTTTTCGCGCGTCCGAGTCTCCCCATTCCACGTAATGCATGCGATGGAACCCGTCTTTTCCCAGGCACAGCAGATCAGCTTCGCGCATGGTCGCCCATTTTCGATCCAAGATCAGCGTGGATTATAGAGTCTGGGGGGCAGGCTGGTAACTCGTTGGTGGCCACGAGAACGGCTCTCAAACACCGATGAGAGCAAAAGATCATTAACCACGGAAGCACACGGAACTACACGGACGAAGACGTCAACCGAGAGGTGTGCTGGATTGGAACAGCAATTTCCGTGTGTTTCCGTGGCCGTGTTGTTTTTCAGATAGCTGCTGGTTACCCGTGACCGGCGGGTCGATATTGGCCGTCAGAAGATGAGGAATAAGCAGGTGATGCCGGTTCCGAAAAAGACCAGCAGGTGGACGGCGCTCCAGAGCGCGAAACGGCGCCCGAGCTTCTCCGGCACCTCGTTGGCGAGCAGGAACAGGCGTCCGTCGTGCGCCTTGCGCAGGAGGTGCACGCCGTCGCGCGCGCGAGTCTCGGCATGCTGCTGGCGGACTTCGCGGCGCGCCTGAAGGCGGGCAAGCTCCCATTCCTTGAGGTCGATGGCGCCGTCGCCGTCGAGGTCGAAGCGCTCGTGGAGGGTGGCCCGGTCCTGTTTCCAGTCGGCGAGCATGGCGCCGACATCGGCCTTTTCGTCGAGCTCGGCGTTGGCACCGCCCCGCGTCACAAATTCTCCGACGGCGTAAAGCGGGCCCTGCGGCAGGAGCAGCCACTCGGTGTAACGATAATCGCCTTGCGTCCAGACCTGCCTGCGATTGGAGAGGACTTCCGCGCCCTCAGGGGAGATCACGCACCGCCCGCTGTCGTCGACCAGAAGAAAGTGCGCGATGCTCATCCCGCTGTCCTCGTGTTGCCACTTGTCGTCGGAGCTCTTGCGCTCGATGTAGTAGCGGAACCAGCAGCACGGCAGCCCGGTTAGCTTGCTTACGAGGGGCTCTCCGTCGAGCCGCTCGGAGCGCCCGAAGAGCTCGACGTAGCCCTGCGCGGCCGACGCAACCCTGGAGGTGGGCAGATCATGGATCTGGCGGTAGCGGCGATAGGCCGAAACCCATGCGAAGAAGCTGACGAGCGCCATGATGCCGAGCGCATAGGGCCAGAGCCGCCCGGATTCATCCTGGACCGCGAAGACGAGGATGACCAGGTGGACCCCACCGGTCAGCCACTCCGATTTATTGAAACTGAATACGCCGACCATCGCGACGTCCGGCGCCCCCACTGCGATCAGGCGCCGAAGAGTTGCCTCATGTCGACGTCGGCCTTTTCTGCATCCCGGAACTCGAGCAGCGGCGCCGGCTTGAAGTTGAACATGCCGGCAATAATGGTGTCGGGAAACTGTTCGACGCGGACGTTGTTGATGTTGACCGACTCGTTGTAGAACTCGCGCCGGTCGGCGATGGCGTTCTCGAGGCTCGAGATGCGGGCCTGCAGCTGCTGGAAGCTCTGGTTGGTCTTGAGGTCGGGGTAGGCTTCGGCCAGCGCGAAGAGATGACCGAGCGTGGCGCGCAACGCGCCTTCAGCCTGTCCGAGTTCAGGGATGTTCTGCGCCTCGCGGGCGGCAAACACCTTGGAGCGCGCCTCCATCACCTTCTGCAGGGTCTCTTGCTCGAACTTCATGTACTGCTTGCAGGTCTCCACCAGCTTGGGCAGCTCGTCGTGCCGCTGCTTTAGAAGCACGTCTATGTTGGCCCAAGCCTTGGCGACGTTATGCTTGAGCTGGACCAGGTTGTTGTAGAGCAGGGTCGTGTAGACCACGATCAACAGCAGCGCGCCCAGCACGATAACGGTCCCGATGCCCATTACGCCTCTCCCATCATGGAGTTGGCGCACATTCTAACTCAGCGCCATGACGCAGGCATGGAACTTCCTCACGGACCACCTTCCGGGTGGTCCAGGTTCGAAGTTCAAAGTTCCGGGTTCAAAGTTCGGACCCGAAACTTCGTTTTGGACGGTCGTCCAACCTTGAACCTTGAACCTTGAACCTTGAACCTTGAACCTTGAACCTTGAACCTTGAACGGGCCACCGCCGGTGGCCGGTCACCAGGAGTAGTGCACGGTGTACCGCAACACCGTCTCTCCACCGGCAGCCACGCTCAGGGGGAAATGCACAGTTCGCGCATCCTGCTTCTCGAACGCGTGCGTTTTATCGAGGATCTCCCAGTTGATCCAGCGGTAGAGGTTTTCCTTGACGATAACCGTCACTGCTTCCTTCTTGTGGTTGCGCAGCTTGACCTCGATCTCCTCCGTCATCATCCGGCGTGAGGTGTCGACGCTGAAATTCATCTGGCGCCGTTCGCCGACCACGTCGAATGCCGAGCCCAGCTTCACGCGGACCTTTTCATCCTTGGGCGTATGATCGACGGCATCCTCGCCGATGAACTCGAGCGTGGCATCGGCCGGATCCAGCTTCGACACGCGCATGCGCCCCGCGGGGAGGGGTTGGCCCATGTTATTGCGCTTGGCGTTCTTGAAGCCCAAATAGACGTCCACCTTGCGGTTGGTCTGCGTGCCGTAGTTGCGGTCCGTCACTGGCCGGGGCCCGAACCCGTACGCGGGTACCGCGCCGTAGTAGACCAGGGTCTTTTCGCACGGCACGCCGCGTGCAACCGGGAAAAGCTCGATCTGCTTGGTCGAGTTGTCGGGTAAGGTCGTGGGCCGCCCGAGCGTGTAGAGGTGATACTCAAAGAAGGCCTTCTGCTCGAATCCTGCGGCGCGGCTCTCCTCAGCCATGGCGCGCTTGGCGCCCAACGCCATCGGCGTACGTCCCGCGCGCGTCGCCCGCTGCACGTCGCCCGCCACGAGTTTGAGTTTGGCCTCCGCATAACTCGCGCCCGATTGATTGAGGATGCTCACCCAGGCGCCAATGTCGAGCTTGCATGCGGCGGCGCTTGCGCCTTCGGCATAGGTGAGGTTGTAGTCCGCCCACCACGTGATGCCCGTCGTTTGATATGAGACGCGTGAGCGGTGCGTGCCGGCGCGCTTCGCGGCGATGTCCCAGACCAGGGTCGGTCGGGTGATCAGGCCGCCCGGCAACTCGGGCAGCTTAATGCCGGCATTATGCGGCAATAACTGGATGCTGCCGTCCTCGCGCCTGAGCGTGACGCCACCACGGGTCGAGAGCAACGTGCCGGAAAAGGATTCCACACCGGTGCCCCGCACCTGGTCGAT
>JAOTTL010000217.1:0-5379 GCA_029864385.1 Betaproteobacteria bacterium
CACCGAGCCACCAAGCGTACCGAAAAAGCGCGATGCAACAGGAAATACCGTGCGTGGACCAGCGATCGTTACCGTAGCACAATTGCCCGAATTTGACGAGTTGATCGACGTTCGCTCCGAGTCCGAGTTCGCGGAAGACCACATTCCGGGCGCGGTGAACTGCCCGGTCCTCGATGACGCCGAGCGCGCCCGCGTCGGCACGCTCTACAAGCAGGTCTCCCCCTTCGACGCCAAGAAGATCGGCGCGGCGCTCGTCAGCGCGAACATTTCACGCCACATTCAGGCGCGTTTTCTCGACCGCCCGCGCGAGTGGCATCCCTTGCTCTATTGCTGGCGCGGCGGTGAGCGCAGCGGCGCCTTTGCGCACGTGCTTGCCCAGGTCGGCTGGCCCGTCGGCCGTCTCGATGGGGGCTACAAAGCCTATCGCCGCGCCGTGGTGAGCGAACTTGAAACCCTGCCGCGCAAGTTCGGCTGGCGCGTCGTATGCGGCCTCACGGGTACCGGCAAGAGCCGCCTGCTGCGCGCGCTGCGTGATGCGGGCTGTCAGGTGCTCGATCTGGAGGCCTTCGCTGCCCATCGCGGGTCCGTGCTGGGCAGCCTCCCCGAGGAAGCTCAACCACCGCAGAAACTCTTCGAGAGCCGCATCTGGAGCACACTCCACGGATTCGACGCCAGGCACCCCGTTTACATTGAGGCCGAGAGCAAGAAGGTCGGAAACCTGCGCGTGCCCGAGGCGCTGGTCGCGCGCATGTGGGAAAGCGAGTGCGTGGTGATCGAAGCGCCCTTGCCGGTGCGAGTTGCATTGCTCAAGGAGGAGTACGCGCATTTCCTCGAGCAACCGGAAAACCTCATCGCGAAGCTCGAAGCCCTTACCGCCTTGCACGGGCACGCCGTGATCGACCGTTGGCGCGAGCTGGCACTGGCGCGTCGCTGGGACGAGTTCACTGCCGATCTCCTGGTCAGCCATTACGATCCGGCCTACACGCGCGCGATCACCAGCCACTACCCGGCACTGCCACGCGCCAGGAAATTTGAGATCAACCAGGTCAGCGAAGCGCATTTCCAGGATCTTGCTCGGCAAGCGATGCAGGCAGAAGGTCCTCGGCCTGGAACTCGGCATTGACGGACCGTGTCGCGATCGTGGAAGAGGCGCCCCAACCGAAGTCGAGCTGGCCAATCATTCTGATTCTGTTGGTGGGAGCCGTCTGGTTCAGCAATCTCGACTACCGCAAACTTGTTCGTCCCGACGAAGGGCGTTACGCGGAGATCGCCCGCGAAATGGCTGCCACGGGAAACTGGATAACGCCGCGCCTGAACGGCACCGGCTACCAGGACATGCAGCATCGGGTTCCCAAGATCGAGGCGACGACCCGCGACTTCGGATGGCGGCCGGTCGTAGACATGCAGGTGGCCCTAAGGCGCATCTACGACGCCTAACGCCAACATATACCCGACGCCCGCCGCCTCGTATCGTGAGGCGCCGGACTTTAGTAGAATCTCGATCGATGCGCGTCACTGAACGCCCGACCTCCGCCAAGCCTGCACCGGTTATTAAGCCGACATGCCCGGTTCTTACCACGCAAATCTTCACGCGAGATCTCCCAACCATGATGGCGCCCCGCAGAAGCTTGCCGCGGCGCCCCGAAAAGCCCGAATGATATCAAGCGGCAGCATTGCTTAGGCTTGGCGTGGAGCTCGCGCTAAAAATCGACGTTGACACCTACCGCGGCACTCGCGACAGCGTGCCGCGCCTCCTCCAACTGCTCGACAGGCATGGGGTCCGGGCGACGTTCCTATTCAGCCTCGGCCCAGACCATACCGGCCGCGCCATCCGCCGTGTGTTTCGGCCCGGTTTTCTGAGCAAAGTGTCGCGCAGCTCGGTAGTTTCGAGCTATGGCATCACTACCCTTCTCTACGGCACGCTGCTTCCCGGTCCCGACATCGGCCGGCGATGCGCGGACGTCATGCGTGCGGCCCAGGCTGCGGGACATGATGTCGGTATCCACACCTACGACCACGTGAAATGGCAGGATGGTGTGGCGCGCGCCGACTACGATTGGACGCTGCGCGAAATGCGACTGGCCTGCGAACGATTCCAGGAAATCTTCGGGGAGCCGGCACGGGTGCACGGCGCCGCCGGCTGGCAGATGAACCGATACGCCTTTCGGCTTACGCAGAGGCTCGGGTTCCGTTTCTGTTCCGATACGCGGGGCACGTGCCCATTTGTGCCGATCTATGATGCGGAAATCGTTGCCTGCCCTCAGCTTCCGACGACGCTACCCACGCTGGACGAACTGATCGGAACCGACGGCGTGACCGTTGAGAACGTCGCCCGGCACCTCCTCTCCCTGACCGAAGGCCCCGTGCCAACGGGGCACGTGTACACCTTGCACGCCGAACTCGAGGGCAACAGGCTGACGGGCATCTTCGAAGAACTGCTGACGGGCTGGCAGGCCCAGGGCTACTCGCTCATAACCCTCAACGACTACGCGGATGGACTCGACATCTCGAGCTTGCCCCGCTGCGTGTTGCGCGAGGCAAGCATCCCTGGACGCACCGGAACTCTCACGGTCCAGGGCCCGGAATTTCTGGCGTGAAAGCACCCGCCTTCCCGCCGATCGTCTCTGCTTGCGAATTGCGGTTCTTTCGTTCAGTATTCCCCGTAGACGTGAGTGGTAAAGGTGTCGCCTCACCGAATGCTAGATAAGCCTGCGCCTGACTTCGAACTACCCGCCACCGGCGGCGAGACGTTCCGCCTCTCCAGCGCCAAAGGCAAGCCGCTCGTCCTCTACTTCTACCCGAAAGACCACACCCCCGGCTGCACAACCGAGGGCCAGCAGTTTCGAGACCTCCATCCCGAGTTTGTGCAGCTCGGGTGCGCGGTCTACGGGATATCACGCGACAGCCTGAAGTCGCACGAGAACTTCAAAGCCAAGATGGGCTTCCCGTTCGACCTGCTCTCCGACACTAAGGAAACCGCGTGCAAGGCGTTCGCCGTCATCAAGATGAAGAACATGTATGGCAGAAAGGTGCGCGGCATCGAGCGCAGCACATTCGTCATCGACGCTTGGGGTCTCGTGCGCCGCACATGGCGCGGGGTCAAGGTCCCGGGGCACGCGCAGGAAGTCCTTGAGTTCGTCAAGACGCTCAAGTGAGCAACAGGTTCAAGGTTGGATGACCGTGGTGCGCCAAGTTCCTCGCATGGAACAGGGAACATGGAACCTTGAACTCGGAACTTTGAACCTGAAACCTGATTAGGGAGATTCATGATTCATCGCAAAACCAGTGCCGTCGTCACCCGTCTTCCATCCGTTGCAACCCGACTCTTCGTGCTCGATACCAACGTGCTCATGCACGACCCCACGTGCCTGTTCCGCTTCCAGGAGCACGATCTCTACATCCCGATGGCCATCCTCGAGGAGCTCGACAACAACAAGAAGGGCATGTCTGAAGTCTCCCGCAACGCGCGGCAGGCCAGCCGCTTTCTCGACGAGCTGATCAGCCAGTCCGGGGCCAAGATCGCCGACGGCATCGCGCTCGCGCTCCATGGCGACAAGACCGCCACCGGGCGGGTATTCCTGCAGACCGAGGCGGTCAACAGCGAGTTGCCGGCGCGGCTAGCGAGCGGCAAGACCGACAACCAGATACTCGCCGTCGTGAGACATCTCCAGGAGACCCACCCCGCGCGCGAGGTGATCCTTGTCTCGAAGGACATCAACATGCGCATCAAGGCGCATGCGCTGGGTCTCGCGGCCGAGGATTACTTCAACGACAAGGTCCTGGAGGACACCGATCTCCTCTACTCCGGGACACGCGAGCTGCCAGGCGATTTCTGGGACCGGCACGGGCGCGACATGGAGTCCTGGCAACAAAGCGGCCAGACCTTCTATCGCGTCCGCGGGCCGTTATGCTCCAAGCTGCTCGTGAACGAGTTCGTCTACCTCGAAGGAGACCGCCCGTTCTACGCCCAGGTCAAGGAGGCGAATGGCAAGACGGCGATCCTGCAGACCCTGCGTGATTACGCGCAGCAGCGCCACAACGTGTGGGGCATCACCGCGCGCAACCGGGAGCAGATTTTCGCGTTGAACGCGCTCATGAATCCCCAGATCGATTTCGTGACCCTGCTCGGCCAGGCCGGCACGGGGAAAACGCTTCTTACCCTCGCCGCGGGCCTGATGCACACGCTGGAGCACAAGGTCTACACCGAGATCATCATGACCCGCGTGACCGTCCCGGTCGGCGAGGACATCGGCTTTCTGCCGGGAACCGAGGAAGAAAAGATGAACCCTTGGATGGGGGCGCTCGAGGACAATCTCGACGTTCTCAACAAGACCGACGACGAGGCTGGCGAATGGGGGCGGGCCGCAACGCGCGATCTCATCCGCTCGCGTATCAAGGTGAAATCGCTCAATTTCATGCGCGGGCGCACCTTCATTCACAAATACCTCATCATCGACGAGGCGCAGAACCTGACGCCCAAGCAGATGAAGACGCTGATCACGCGCGCCGGCCCGGGCACGAAGGTAGTCTGCCTCGGCAACATATCCCAGATCGATACGCCCTATCTGACCGAGGGCAGCTCGGGCCTGACCTTCGTGGTGGATCGCATGAAGGGCTGGGCTCACAGCGCGCACGTCACGCTGACGCGCGGCGAGCGCTCGCGCCTGGCGGACCACGCCGCCGAAGCCCTCTAAAAGCGGTGACCAGTCACGGCAGTTAGAAGCGGTCGCCCCCCGCGTAATTCTCGAAACGGGTGTACTTGCCAAGAAAGGTGAGGTTCAGCTTGCCCGTCGGCCCGTTGCGCTGCTTGGCGACGATGATCTCCGCCATGCCCCGATTGGGCGAATCCGCGTTGTAGACCTCGTCGCGGTAGATGAAGATGATCACGTCGGCATCTTGCTCGATCGCACCCGATTCGCGCAGGTCGGACATCATCGGCCGCTTGTCCTGGCGCGATTCGACGCTCCGGTTGAGCTGCGAGAGCGCCACGACCGGCACCTTGAGCTCCTTCGCCAGCCCCTTGAGCGAGCGCGAAATCTCGGCGATCTCGGTCGCGCGGTTCTCCTCCCGCCCGTGCGAAGACATGAGCTGGAGGTAATCGACCACGATCATTGAGAGCCCGCCACACTGGCGGTGCAGGCGGCGCGCCCGCGATCGCACCTCGAGCGCGTTGAGACCGGCGGTATCATCGATGAAGATCTGCGTCTCGTTGAGCCGGCCTACCGCATCGACCAGCCGCGACCAGTCCTCTTCCTTGAACGTTCCGGTCCGCAACTCGTGCTGATCGAAGCGCCCGACCGAGCCGATCATGCGCATGGCGAGCTGGGCGCCCGACATTTCCATGCTGAACACTGCCACCGCCTGCTTCAGGTGCAGGGC
>JAOTTL010000218.1:0-5373 GCA_029864385.1 Betaproteobacteria bacterium
CGGCATTCCGCACCTCGCGGAGGACCTGCAGGCGATGCGGCCGACGCTGCTGATCTCGGTGCCGCGAATCTATGAGCGGGTCTATGGGGCGATCCGGGCCAAGCTGGATGAGGGCCCGTCGTTCAGGAAGAAGCTCTTTCAACTTGCCGTGGACATCGGCTACGCCCGCTTCGAGCACGCCCAGCACCGCGGGCCGTGGCTGCCTTCGTTTCTGCTCTGGCCGGTCCTCAATGCGCTGGTTGCGAAGAAAATTCTGGCGCGGCTCGGCGGGCGGCTGCGGGCAGCAATCTCCGGCGGTGCGGCGCTGCCGCCCGATATCTCGCGGGTGTTCCTGGGGCTGGGGCTGACGGTGCTGCAGGGTTACGGCATGACAGAGGCAAGCCCGGTGATCTGCGGCAATCGACCGGATGACAACGTGCCCGCAAGCGTCGGGGCCACGCTTCCCGGGATGCAGGTGAAGCTCGGCGCGAGCGATGCGCTGATGATCAAAGGCCCCAACGTGATGCTCGGCTATTGGAACAACCCGCAGGCGACCGATGAGGTACTCGGGAGCGACGGCTGGCTCAACTCGGGTGATATCGCGCGCATCGATGCGCAGGGACGCGTCTATATTACCGGGCGCCTGAAAGAGATCATCGTGCTCTCGAACGGCGAGAAAATGTCGCCGATCGATATCGAGGCGGCGATCGTGCGCGATCCGCTCATCGATCAGGTCGTGCTGCTCGGCGAGGGCAAATCATTCTTGAGCGTGATTGCGGTACTCAATGCGGAGCAATGGAATAAAGTGTGCGCGGAGCGGGGGCTCGACTCTGCGTCGGCGGACGTCGTGCGCTCGAAGCCGGTTGAAGAGCTGCTGCTGTCGCGCATCGGGGCGCAGATGAAAACGTTTCCTGGCTATGCCCAGGTGCGCCGCGTCGCGGCAACCCTCGAGCCGTGGACTGTCGAGAACGGGATTCTCACCCCGACGATGAAGATCAAGCGCGCGAAGGTGATGGAGAAGTTCGGCCAGGAAATAGAAGCGATCTACGCCGGACACTAAGTTGAGTGACTGGTGATTCGTGACCAGTGACCAGTGACGAGTGATAAGTGACGGGGTTATAAAGCCTCGCAACCGTTGTCGCTCATCACTCATCACTTATCACCTATCACGCTTTGTGGATTCATCGAACGGATGGTGGATGTCAAATGTCAGCCTTGCCAATAGGAAAGGAGCCGGCCCTGCGCCTGGTTCCCATGCCTGCCGATGCGAACCAGCATGGGGACATCTTCGGCGGCTGGATCATGGCGCAGGTGGACATCGCGGGCAGCATCGCGGCCGTGCGCCTGGCGAAGGGCAGGGTCGCGACTGTGGCCGTCAACTCCTTTGTGTTTAAGCAACCGGTGTTCGTGGGCGACCTCGTGAGCTTCTATGCCGAGGTTGTGCGCGTTGGCCGAACTTCCATCACCGTCGACGTCGAGGTCTACGCTCAACGCCGGCCGGGACGCGAGGAAACGGTGAAAGTGACTGAAGCAACCTTGACTTACGTCGCTGTAGACGAGAATCGGCGTCCTCGTGTTGTATAGATGCAACAATAAGTTGCGCCTAACTTGAAGAATGATTGTAAAGAAATAGTCTAAGGGTAAGATATTACGAATTCTTTTAGTGTGAAGCTGTGAGCTGAGAGGGCTTCGCGGGAGTATGTAATGAGAATTCGTATTCGTATTCAATTGGCTTCGGTCGCCGTCAGCGGGGCACTGCTCGGGTTGGCGGGCGGTGCGGCGGCGGGTGGCTTCGGGATCGCGACGCAAAGCGGAAGCGGAACGGGAAACGCCTTTGCGGGCGGAGCGGCCGCGGTCGATGACGCGAGCGTGGCCTGGTTCAACCCGGCGGGCATGACGTTCCTGCCGGCCGGCAAACAGGTCAGTGGTGCGCTTCACGCGCTCAAGCCGTCCTTCAAGTTTCAGAACGCCGGCTCGACCGGTGCCTTTGCAGCTCCGGGTACCGGCGACGGCGGCGACGCTGGCGACTGGGCGTTCGTGCCGAACGCCTTCTTCACGATGGACATCAACCCGAAATGGAGCTTCGGCCTGGCGCTGAACGCGCCCTTCGGGCTCAAGACGGAGTATGACGCCGGCTGGCGCGGTCAGCTCGTTGCGCTCAAGTCCGAGGTCAAGAGCGTCAATATCAACCCGTCGTTGGCATACAAGGCGAGCGATACGGTGTCGATCGGCGCCGGGGTGAGCGTGCAGAAGCTCGAGGCCAAGTTAACGCGCGCCGCGAATCCTGCGGGCACCAACATTGCCGAGCTCGATGCCGATGACGTTGGCTATGGGTTCAACTTGGGGATAATGATCCAGGCGACCCCGGCGACGCGGTTTGGCGCGAGCTATCGCTCGTCGATCAAGTACGAGCTCGAAGGGACGGCGACGTTTAGCGCGGCGCCTATGTTCAATGGTGACATCAAGGCGGATCTGAGAGTGCCGGACAGTGCCTCCTTCAGCGTCTTCCACCAGGCGGGGCCGAAGTGGGAGCTGATGGGTGATATTACCTGGACGAAGTGGAGCACCGTTCAGCAACTTCTGGTTTTGCGCACGAGCGGTACTCCGGTGCCGGGGAGGGAACCCCCATTGACCAACGAACCGTTCAGGTGGGATGACACTTGGCGCTTTGGCGTCGGCGCGAACTACAAGATGGACGCGCAGACGAAGCTGCGCTTCGGCGTGGCATATGACGAAACGCCCACGAACGATATCACCCGCACCCCACGCCTGCCGGGCGAGGATCGCACATGGGTGGCGCTCGGTGTGCAATTCAAGCCTTCGAAGGCCGGAACGGTCGAAGTGGGGTACGCGCACGAATTCATCCGCGACGCGAGCATCAGCAATACGGTGCCGTTGGCCGGCTCGCTGATCGGCAAGTCCGAAAACAAGGCGGACATCATTTCGATCCAGTATTCGCACCTGTTCTAGACGCGGGTCAACGTGAGGAAAGCCGGGTGAATGCCGCCCGGCTTTTTCATTTCTCGGTAAGGTCCGCATGCTAGAATCGGTCCTCCACTCGACGGTGTCATATGCCGGTCACCTCTCCCTTTATCGTGCGCAAGGCTGCTGTTCTCGGAGCAGGCGTCATGGGCGCCCAGATCGCGGCGCATCTCGTCAACGCGGACGTTGCTACCGTGCTCTTCGAGCTGCCGGCGAAGGAGGGTGATCCCAATGGCAACGTTCTCAGGGCCATCGATAGTCTGAGGAAGCTCGAGCCAAGCCCGTTTTCGATTCCATCGAAAACGGGCTTTATCGAGCCGGCAAATTACGATCAACATTTGGAGCGCTTACGGGAGTGCGACCTGGTAATCGAGGCCATTTCCGAGCGGATGGACTGGAAATCCGATCTGTACAAGAAGGTCGCGCCCTACATCGGGGAGCGCGCTATATTCGCGACCAACACCTCGGGGCTGAGTATTGGAAAATTGTCAGAATCTGTTCCGGAGGAACTGCGGAACAGATTCTGTGGGGTGCATTTCTTCAATCCGCCGCGCTATATGCACCTCGTGGAGCTGATCGCCGCGCGGGACACCGACCTTGCCATCCTGGACGAGCTCGAGAAGTTTCTGGTCACGAGCCTGGGCAAGGGCGTGATCCGGGCGCAGGACACGCCCAATTTCATTGCCAACCGCGTCGGGGTGTTTTCGCTGTTGGCGACCATCCACCACGCGGAGCAGCTGGGCATCGGGTTCGATGTCGTTGACGCCCTGACCGGCACGTTGATTGGGCGGCCGCGTAGCGCGACGTTTCGCACGGCGGACGTGGTCGGGCTCGACACGTTCGCGCATGTGGTCAATACGATGAAAGAGACGCTTCCGGGCGATCCCTGGCACCGGTATTACGACACACCCGTGTGGCTCAAAGCGCTGATCGAGGATGGTGCACTCGGCCAGAAGACGCGGCGCGGCGTCTATCAGAAGATCGGGCAGGACATCCACGTTCTGGATCGGACCAGCGGCCAATACCGCGTCTCCGAAGCCAAGGCGGATGACGCGGTGGTCGAGATCATGAAAACCCCCGTGCCGGCCGAGCGTCTCCGGCAGCTGCACGCGAGCAACCATCCGCAGGCACGTTTCCTGTGGTCCATCTTCCGCGACACGTTTCATTATTGCGCGGTGCACCTCGCCGATATCGCCAATAACGCGCGCGACCTCGACTTCGCGATCCGGTGGGGTTTCGGCTGGAACCAGGGACCCTTCGAGTTCTGGCAGGCCGGCGGCTGGCAGCGGGTGGCGGGCTGGATTGCCGAGGACGTGGCGGCGGGCAGGGCGATGGCAAGTGTGCCGTTGCCGGCATGGGTAAGCGAGCCGAGTCGTAGCGGCGTGCACAGTGACCAGGGTTCATATGCGCCCGCCAGCGGTACCGATCAGCCGCGCCCGACACTACCGGTCTACCGGCGCCAGGCTTTCCCCGACCGCCTCCTCGGGGAGACGGCGCGCTATGGCGAGACGATCTTCGAGACCGACGCCGTTCGCTGCTGGCATACCGGTGACGACATTGCGATCGTCAGCTTCAAGAGCCGGATGCATACGATCGGCGACGACGTGCTCGATGGCGTACTGCAGGCGCTCGACGAGACCGAACGCGGTTACCTGGGACTCATCATCTGGCAGACCGAACCGCCGTTCTCGGTCGGCGCGAATCTCAAAAAGACGCCGGCAGGCGGCGCACGGAGCCGGCCTTCGGCACTGGGCCGATTCTTCCGGCTGGTCAAGCGCGAAACCGAATCCGTGGTGCTCAAGGCGGCGCGGCAGCTGGGCGTTGCCGACCAGTTGATGGCGGGCAAGCTGGCGGAAGTCGAGCGGCTGGTCGAGCAGTTTCAGGCAACCACGCAGGGGCTCAAGTATTCGATGGTCCCGACCGTCGCCGCCATTGACGGGCTCGCGCTCGGGGGGGGCTGCGAAGTCATCATGCACTGCGACCGCGCGGTCGCTACGCTCGAGAGCTATATCGGGTTGGTCGAAGCCGGTGTCGGTCTGCTGCCGGCTGGTGGCGGTTGTAAGGAATTCGCTCTGCGGGCGGTCACTGACGCAAAGGGCGGCGATGTCTCACCGTTCCTGCAAAAATACTTCAAAGCCGCGGCGATGGCCGAGGTGAGCCGCAGCGCCGAGCAGGCACGCGAGATCGGATACCTACGGCCCACCGACAGGATCGTGATGAATCGATTCGAGTTGCTCGGAATTGCGAAAGCCGAGTTGCGCGCGCTTGCCGCTGCCGGCTATCGGCCGCCGCTGCGGCCGGTCGGCATTCCGGCGGCGGGCCGCAGCGCCATCGCGACCATCAAGGCCTTCATGATCAACCTGCTCGAAGGCGGGCAAATTTCGGAGCACGATTTTCTCGTCGGCTCCAAGA
>JAOTTL010000219.1:0-5361 GCA_029864385.1 Betaproteobacteria bacterium
ACCCAACTCGTTACAGATGCTTGCCGACGGTTATCGCGTTGAGCGCGCTACGGATCTATGGAGTTTTGCTCTTCTCGGCGGGCTCGGCGCCTCGGCGGTGCTGATTCTGCTTCTCTTGGCGTCTTGGCGGTTCATTCACTACCGTGATTCATGGTTCTCTTGGCTCCTTGGCGTTCGGAATTTCGGGGTTGCCGACTCTGCTAAACTGCGCGGGTGATCATCGCGATTCCCGACGACTACCACGGCGTCGTCGCTCAGCTTGCCTGCTTCTCCAGATTGTCGGGTCATGACGTGCGCGTTTTCTGCGACGCGGCGCCGCCGACCGGGAAGCTCGTGCAACACCTGCGGGACGCCGACGTCATTGTCCCGATCAGGGAGCGCACCCTTTTTACGCGGGAACTCATCGCCTCGCTCCCCAAATTGAGGCTCATCAGCCAGACTGGCCGCAGCACGCGCCATATCGACATCGCGGCCTGCACTGAGCGCGGCATCGCCGTCACCGCGGGCACTCACGCGTCGCCCTATACGGTCGCCGAGCATACCTGGGCCCTCATCCTCTCGGCGCTTCGCCATATCCCCGAGGATGCCGCCCTCATGAAGCGCGGCGAATGGCGCGCGAGCTTTAGCACGGGGCTGCGCGGCAAAACGCTAGGTGTGTTCGGCCTCGGCATGATTGGAAAGCTGATTGCCATGCCGGCGGGCGCCTTCGGCATGCAGGTCCTCGTCCACGGCCGGGAATCTTCTCTCGTCGCCGCCCGCGCAGCTGGTTACGAAATCGCGGACAGTAAAGCGGATTTCTTCGCGCGCAGCGATGTCCTGTGTGCGATGGTGCGGCTCTCTCCCGTCACGCGCGGCATTGTGACGGCAGAGGACTTGGCACAAATGAAACCCACCGCCTTGTTCGTCAACACGGCGCGCGCGGAACTTGTCGCACCCGGTGCCCTGGTCAACGCCCTCAGCAAGGGAAGGCCGGGTTTCGCTGTGACAGACGTGTATGAGAACGAGCCTGTCCTGCGCGGTGACCATCCTCTTCTGAAACTGGACAACGCGCTTTGCACGCCGCACACCGCGTGGCTCGAGCGCGAAACCTACGAGCTGTATTTCGGTGAGGCTTTCGACAATCTTCTCGCGTTTCTCGCCGGCAAGCCGGTCAATATGGTGAACCCCGAAGTATTGGCGAGACACAAGGCGTGACGGGTGAGTCGACTCCCTATTCGCCATTTACGATTCACGATTCACGCAATTGAGCGATCGAAATGAAGACCTTATTCGACCAAGAGCTGGTTGAGGCGATGGAGCAGCTTTGCGATGAGACCAGTGAAGCGATGCAGCTCGCAAAAATGAGCCCGGATCTCGACGACCTCGCCGCCTGCCTGGCGGTAGCCCTGCTCAAGCTGAGCCTTGCGACCGGCTTTGTCGAGCAGCGCCACCCTGGCTTCGCCAAGGACATCGAGGAAAAGCGCCAGAAGGTGATCGCGGCGCTTACGGAAGGCCAGAAACATTGAAGGCGTGACCCGAACGTATCTCAAAAACCATCATTAGCCGCAGATAAACACAGATGAACGCGGCTGAAGAGCAAATATCAGCCACAGAGATCACAGAGAACACAGAGGTTTGAAATTTGAGCCGATCGCTGCTGTGTTGCTTTTTCTCTGTGAACTCTGTGTTCTCCGTGGCTAATGCTTTTTGCGCGTCAAGCCTATTGCTGTCCATCGGCGGCTAATATAGATTTAGGCGCTTTGTTATATCTGCGTTCATCGGCGTTTATCTGCGGCTTAGAATGTCATTCTATTTTTTAACACACGTTGCTGCGAATGGTGACTCGTGAGAGCGTTGATTTTCTGGGAGCAGCCCTTGCGGGTAGCGGGCCCCGGCTCGACAGCGAATGCGGTCGCCAGGCTCAACGCACAATTTTCAGTGGGCCGCTTTGGGAGCAAAGAGCGCCTGACCGGGTCGCTGCGGGGCTCCCGGCTCACAGCCTGGAGGGCCACCTTGCTCGGTCGCGCCGGGGACGTGGTGGAATTCGACGGCGAGATACGCTCTGCCGGAGAAGGGACCGTCATCGAGGGCGTGGTCAGGTATCAGGCCGCAACCAAGATCCAGTTCGCCGGCCTGCTGGCGATCGGGGTAGTGTTGACGGTTGCGGGAGTCACGCAGAAATTGTCCGGGACCGCCGCCGGTCCGGAATTGCTTGGCCTCGGTCTTTTCGTGACCGTCGTGACGGTCCTGTGGATCGGGTCGAGCGCAGGCATGCGTCATGTTCAGGTCCAGTTTCTCGAAGAGAAACTCGGCGGGGTAATGGCCCGGTGAAACCGTGACGGGTGATGGGTGACGGGTGATGAGTGGGGAGCCCAACATTCGTAAATCGTGTTTTGTTTCTCTCCGCGCGCCCTGTGGTTCAATTAGTGTTCTTGTGTTGATTGGCGCCTTGGCGGTTTAGCTTTGCAGTTCATCGGCGTCCATCGGCGGCTAATATAGATCTTTGCTTTTCGTTGCATCTGTGTTTATCTGCTGCTGATTTTGGGTTTGTTGAAGCAACATGGGAATGACCGCTGTCGAAAAGGTGCTGGCACGTGCGAGCGGCAAGTCTGACGTGAGGGCGGGCGATGTCGTCTATCCCGCGCCCGACTTCATCATGATCCACGACGGGGTCGTGATGGGTGCCAAGCGCGAACTCGACACCCTCGGCATCGACCGCCTCGCGGCACCGGACAAGGTCGTCATGGTCACTGACCACGACGTGATCTACGGCAGCGCGCGCGCCGCTGAGCGGGGCGATTTCAACCGCAAGGCTGCGCGCCAGTGGGGCGTGAAGCACTTTTTCGACGTGGGCCGCGGCGGACATGGTCATATCTTCCCGATGGAAACCGGGATGCTGCTGCCAGGCATGTTCTATTTCGACAACGACCGCCACGCGACGAACGCGGGGGCCATTGGCGCATTCGGATTCCGGGTCGGCGCGGAAATCTCACGGGTGCTGGCGACCGGCACCAACTGGGTCATGGTCCCGAAGTCCGTGCGCTTGAGGGTCCGGGGCGCCCTGAAACCCGGCGTGCACGCCCGTGACGTGGGCTTCCACCTCGCCACGCGCATTGCCAATGAATCGTTGAAGCTCGACCTCGATTACCGCGTGCTGGAATTCGCGGGCGAGATCGGCCAGTTCGACCTTGCGGCGCGCACCGCCCTTTGTTCAAGCCCGACCGAGATGCGCGCGTACGGCGTATTCTTTCCGCCATCCGAATCGATTATCGCCCTCGCCAAGGCGCGAGCACAGCGTCCTTTCACGCCCATCTACCCCGACGCCGATGCGAGCTACGAAGCGGACCTCGAGCTCGACGTCAGCGCGCTGGAGCCTCAGATCGCGCTGCCCGGCGGCGTGCACAAGGCGGTGGACTTGTCCAAGGTCGCAGGAACGCCCGTGAGTCACGCATTCATCGGGTCGTGCGGGTCCGGGATGTACGAGGACCTCGTGACCGCGGCCAGCATCCTCAGCGGCCGGCGTATCGACCCCGGAATCCGCCTCTTCATCGCGCCGGGCTCGGAGCGATCCACCAAGCGCATGATCCAGGACGGCATCATGCAGATCTTCATCGAGGCAGGCGCAGTCTTGCTGCCTGCCGGTTGCGGTCCGTGCAATGACGCGGTGATCGGCCCCGTGCACTCGGGCGAAGCTTCGATCTCAACCGCTGCCAACAACAACGCCGGACGCTTCGGAGCAATGGACGCAAAGCTCTACTTGGGGAGCCCCGCGACCGTGGCTGCGTCCGCGATCGCGGGGCGAGTTGCCGATCCGCGCAGCGTTCCCGCCTCGCAGGAGGTTCTGCGCCTGGCGCAGGAGGCCGCGTGAGCGATTTCGACTGGGTCCTCAAAGGCCGCTGCTACAAGCTGGGACATGACGTCCCGCACGCCGGCGGGGTCATTCCCAACCGCTACATCGTCGCGCGACAATTTGACCCTGCCGTGCTCATCCAACACCTGTTCGAGGAGACCGACCCGGGATTTCACCAGCGCTGCGAAGCCGGCGACATCATCATCACCGGGCGCAATTTCGGCATGGGGCCCAAAATGAACGGCTATATCGCGATGCGCGCCCTGGGACTTGGGCTCGTGTGCGAATCGATGCCCTTCCTTGCCTACCGCGCCGCGATCGGCGAAGGCCTGCGCGTGCTGACCGACTGTCCCGCGGTTACCGAGATCTGCGAAACCGGCGACGAACTCGAAGTCGACTTCCGTAACGGGTTCTTCGTCAACCGCACGCGGGTTGTCTCGCGCGAGTACCCGCCGATGCCCGAGACGCTGATGGAAATCGTCGCGCTCGGCGGCAACTCAGGCTGGCTGAAGCGCTGGTGGCGCCAACAGCAGAAAACAGGGTGATGAGAGATGGTGATGGAAGACCGTAGGATCGCAACGCTATGTCTGGTATTCGCCCGTGGGCCGGTGCGTCCCAAGGGTTTTCATCACCATTTTCCATCACCAGTACACATCACCAGTACTCATCACTGTTTTGAAAATCCGCCAGCCTAGCCCTTGTGATGCCCTCGGAATATCAAAATGCGCTCGGGCAGCCGATTGGGCCGCCGCTGCCGAACTGGACTGCGCCACCGCTGCCGCCCCGCGAGCCGATGACGGGGCGTTTTTGCCGTGTCGAACTGCTCGACCCCGGGCGGCATGCAGAAGATCTCTATCGGGCAAACGGCTTCGACGCGGAAGGCCGCAACTGGACCTACATGAACTATGGCCCTTTCGACTCTTTTGCGGCCTATCGCAGCTGGATGGAGGGATTTTGCCTCGGAGAGGATCCGCTGTTTTACGCGATCGTGGACGACGCGACCGGGAAGGCGGTCGGGGTGGCGAGCTATCACCGGATTGATCCCAGGATCGGTGTGATCGAAGTGGGTCACATCAATTACTCGCCGCTGCTGCAGCGCAAGCCGGCGGCGACCGAGGCGATGTACCTCATGATGAAGCGCGCCTTCGAGCTGGGTTACCGCCGCTATGAATGGAAGTGTGACTCGCTCAACGCGTCCTCGCGCGCCGCCGCGCAGCGGCTGGGATTTTCATACGAGGGAATCTTCCGGCAGGCAACGGTCTACAAGGGCCGCAGCCGCGATACTGCCTGGTATGCGGCGATCGACATGGAATGGCCCGAAGTCGAGCGCGCATTCCGGCATTGGCTCGATCCCTCCAACTTCGACGAGGACGGCAGGCAGCGGGCGCGGCTTTCGGCACTGACGGGGTCTATCCTCAAACGGCGCGGCTGACAGCGGGTGACCTGGACCGGAAACAGCTGATTGCCCGACGGATGTTTAGAACCGTTCTCAAAATACCCGGAAAACCGCAGGATCCTTAACCACGGAATCA
>JAOTTL010000220.1:0-5326 GCA_029864385.1 Betaproteobacteria bacterium
CTAACCAACCGGGGAAACACCGTCGCAATCGCGACCGACGGCAGTCGAGTGCTTGGGCTCGGCAACATCGGCCCAGAGGCGGCGCTACCAGTGATGGAGGGAAAGGCACTGCTGTTCAAGCTGCTCGGCGGTGTCGATGCGGTACCCGTCTGCCTTGCTTCCCAGGACCCCGAAAAGATCATCGCAACCGTCGAGCTCCTCGAGCCGAGCTTCGGCGGAGTCAATCTGGAGGACATCGAGCAGCCAAAGTGCTTCGCCGTCCTCGACACACTGCGCGAACGGCTTCGCATCCCCGTGTGGCACGACGACCAACAGGGGACCGCGACGGTGGTACTCGCTGCGCTGCGCAACGCGCTGGAGCTGGTCGGCAAAGAGCGCGGCAATCTCAGGGTTGCGATGATCGGCATGGGCGCGGCGAACGTTGCGAACTACCGCCTACTCAAGGCCGAAGGCCTCGATCCGGAGAGTATCGTTGCCTGTGACTCTAAAGGAATCTTGCACGCGAACAGAGACGACATCGAATCGCGGCGAGCGGAATTCCCGGACAAGTGGCGGGTCTGCACCGAGACGAACGCCGAAGGCGTGGTGGGCGGAGTTCAGAACGCGCTGCGAGGTGCAGACGTGGTCATCGCGTTCTCCCGACCCGAGCCGGGGATCATCAAAGGGGAGTGGGTCCGCTCGATGGGCGCAAAGCCGATCGTGTTCGCCTGCGCGAACCCCGAGCCGGAGATCTGGCCTGCCGAAGCCTTGGAAGCCGGCGCCGCCGTTGCTTGTACTGGACGCGGTGACTTCCCCAATCAGCTCAACAACTCACTCTGTTTCCCTGGGCTATTCCGCGGTGTACTTGACGTGCGCGCCACCACAATCACCGATGAGATGGCAATGGCAGCCGCGGATGCCATTGGCAGCTTCGCCGCGCAACAGGGGCTGCGCCCCGATTGGATCCTGCCTCGAATGGAGGATTGGACCATGCACGCTCATGTGGCGGCAGCCGTGGGCGTCGCGGCGGTGAAACAGGGCGTTGCTCGGATCAGTCGCGATCGCACTCTCCTTTACGACGAGGCTTTACTCGCAATCGGCACGGCCCGAGATGCGCTGGAGTTACTCGTCTCCGAAGAAGTGATTCCCGCACCCCCAGACTGAGTTAATTTCCGTAGTAAAAGAGTCAGATCTCTTGATTTTGATTACGTGATCTTTCAAGGGATCTAACCTCTTGAATGAACTTCCAATCCTGTGATCCAATAACCAGCGATTACTTCGGCTGGATCGGACGGTCCTTCGTCCAGTCGTAAGTTCCTTGATCCCGCTCACGTACCACCTGCTTCCAGCCCACGGCTTCGGCCCGCGCCTTGAAGTTCAATTCTTCCGGAGAATGTCGGGCGATACCGTCGAAAATCGTCGCCAGGCGCTGCGTGTTCATCAGCCCCGAGGCTTCGATGGCCTGATTGATCACAAGCTTTTGCATCGCAGGCTGATTGATCGGAACGCTCGCCATCCGTTCGGCCATTGCATCCACCTCGGCATCCAGCTGATCGTCCGGCACGGCTTTAAGAACAAGGCCCATGGCTTCTGCTTCTTGCCCGCTAATCTTGTCGCCGGTGAAGAGCATCCGCTTGGCTTTCTCCGCCCCCAGGCGATAGACCCACATGGCCGTGGTCGGAACGCCCCAGACGCGCGCCGGCATGTAGCCGATTTTTGCGCTTTCGGCCATGAAGACAAGGTCCGCACACAACGCGATGTCGGAACCGCCGGCAACGGCAAAGCCGTGCACTTTGCAAATCACCGGTTTAGAGGCGCGCCACAGGGACATAAAATGCTGGGTGTTGCGCCACATGAAGGCGAAGTCCTTAAGCGGGTCCCAGGGCATCTCCTGGGTAATCTCGTTGTTGCCCTGTCGCTGGGCGTAATAGGTGAGGTCATACCCCGCGCAGAAAGCCGGGCCGTTGCCGGCAAGCACCATGACGTGGACACCCGGGTCGGCATCGGCTTCGGCCACAGCGGCCGACAATTCGCCGGGCAGATCATCGTCGATGGCGTTCATGACTTCGGGACGGTTCAGCGTAATGCGGCCGATCCTTCCGTCCTTCTGGTAGAGGACCTTGTCCACTTTTGAGCCTCGCAGCGATGGCGTCAGGCTGTTTTTTCTTCAGCCCAGCCGCTCACCGCTTTGATCTCGAGAAAGTCCTCCAGCCCCCAGACGCCGCCCTCGCGTCCATTGCCCGAAGCTTTCATGCCACCAAACGGACTGCCGGCGCCACGGGACTGGCCGTTCATCTCCACCATGCCGGAACGCAGACGGCGCGCGATCCGGTTGCGCTTGGCGCCGTCCGTACTCTGGACATAGTTGGTAAGACCGTAGGGCGTGTCGTTGGCGATGCTGACGGCTTCGTCTTCCGTTTCAAAAGGGATGATCGACAGCACGGGGCCGAATATCTCTTCCCGGGCGATGGTCATGTCGTTGGAGACGTCGGCAAACACCGTGGGCCGGACGAAATAACCGCGGTTGAACCCTTCAGGACGGCCGAGCCCGCCGGCCACCAGACGCGCGCCTTCATCGATGCCCTTCTGGATCAGATCCTGGATCTTGTCGAACTGTGCCTGGCTGACCACCGGTCCGATATGACGTCCTTCCTTATCGGCCGGACCCACGCGGGTGGCGCCGGCAACGCTCACCGCGGTTTCGATGGCATCCTTGTAAATACCGCGCTGGACCAACATGCGCGTTGGCGCGTTGCAGGACTGGCCGGTGTTATTGAAACAGTGGAGCGTGCCGCGCTTCACGGCCTTCTCGTCAGCATCAGGGAAGATGATGTTGGCGCCCTTGCCGCCCAGCTCCAGGTGCACACGCTTCAGCGTAACGGCCGCATTCTTGGAAATGGCGACACCCGCCCGGGTCGAGCCGGTGAACGAGATCATGTCCACGTCCGGATGGCCCGAAAGCTGCGTGCCGACGCCCGCGCCGTCGCCGTTTACCAGGTTGAACACGCCGGTCGGCGCGCCTGACGCATGCACAATCTCAGCGAACAGCAGCGAGGAAATCGGCGCAATCTCGGAGGGCTTCAGCACCATGGTGCACCCGGTCAGCAGCGCCGGGATCACCTTCAGCGTCACCTGGTTCATCGGCCAGTTCCAGGGCGTGATCAGACCGCAGACCCCGACCGGCTCATAAAGGATCCGGTCGTTGGGCGCGTGCTCGCCCAGCATCCGATCGAACTCAAAACTTTTGGCGGCGTGGAGGAAGTTCTTGATATGCCAGGTACCGGCCGGCGCCTGCTGCGTTTTAGCCCAGTCGATGGGCGCGCCCATCTCCAGGCTGATGGCCTCGGCCACCTCGTCAGCCCGTTTCTCGTAACCTTCGCAGATGCGCTCCACCAGCGCGACCCGCTCTTCCTTAGGCGTAACGGACCAGTCCGCGAAGGCGGCCTTTGCCGCCGCCACCGCCGCGTCCGTATCCGCCTGACCGCCGAGCGAAATCACCGCGCAGGGTTCCTCGTTGGACGGGTTAATCACCTCGAAATTATTGGCCTTTGCGGGCGAAACCCAGCGGCCGTTGATGTAGAACTCTCTCTTTTCCAGCATCGCCTCAGTCTCCGACGAAAATGAATGATGAATGTCCCTATTAGCTTACGCCAAGGGATCGGATGTCAGGCGACTACCGAATCCGGCATTTGTGGAATGTCGATCAGTTTGCCGCGGGGAATTTTCCGCTTCTTATCGTACATGGGCGTGTCGCAGGTCTCGGCGACCGCTGCCCGGTCCCTAGGCCAACACGCGTGAGTTCCGTTACGCCTATGAGCGCCGAATCAGCGGCCGGCCGAATGCGCCATAGATGATGGCGCTGCGAACGCATACCGCATGTCCTGCCACCGGAAGCGCGCGGACTTCCACTCCAACGCGAAGGAATCTTCGTCACCGGCCATGATCGGAGACTCGAAACCAACGATCTCTTGAATTGGAATAAAGGGGTCGCAGTTAATACTTATTCAGCGACCACCCAATATATTAGCTCTCACCCCTTTATCGGTGACCTCTGACGCGGGATTAGAGTTTGCGGACCAGCACCGCGACTCGGCTGTCATAACGGGGGGGCGGATCGCAGAAGGCGAAACCCTTTCGATTCCGCTTGGCGTGGTACATAGCGCCGTCGGCGCTCTTCAGCAGCGCCTCCGCCGTGGTGCCATCGGCGGGGTAGGTCGCGATGCCGATACTGATACGAACCGAGAGGGTAAGAGAACCGATCGTCAAGGGAGATGACACGGCGTCGAGAAGCTTGCTGACAAGATGACCGAGCTCATCCCGCGTGGGTAGCTCCGCGATAAGGCACGCGAATTCGTCTCCGCCAAGACGGCTCATCACATCTTCGGCGCGGACGGCTCGGGACAGCCTCGCGGCAACGATCCTGAGCAGCTCGTCGCCGGCGAGGTGCCCGTGCAGGTCATTGATTGACTTGAAGCCGTCGAGATCGAGATACAGCACTGCCAGCGCCGGATGCCGTGGGCCCACTTGCGATAGCGCCTGCTCTAGGCGCTCGAGGAAGTATCTGCGATTCGGCAGTGAGGTCAGGCCATCGTGCAATGACATCCGGCGAGCCCGCCTTTCTCCCGCGCGGGAACCGGCGAGCTCCCTACGAGCTCGCGCCAAAGCGGCTCGCGCGGTGGAGACTTCACTCTCGAGCTGTCGGCGGTTTTCGAGGGCGCGCTGCAGCGTTGTCTGCAGATGGTCTAGGGCCGCGACGCATTCCATCACCCCGTCCCGAATCCGGCGCTTTGTTACGCGCCCCTGCCGTGCGGCAGCGGCATCAGCGCTCTCGACGACGGTCAACCGAAGCAGCATTGCCTTGACCGCTCCTAGCAGGCCGTCCCAATCCCCGATCGGCACATCCGAATGCGGGTCGGCGGCGGCAGCACCGATATCATGGACCCACCCTGCGGCCCGTGATGCGTCAGGCGGGCCGGTTGGCTCTCTGCGGGCAGAAGAGGCCGCTGCGGGCCCGCCGTCTACGGAACGCAACTTCATCGGCCCGGAATCCGCGATATGGTGACAGGATGCCCCAACGGCCGGTCCTGGCAACGATCCCAGGCGAGGGCAGGCGCGGGCGGCAGGGTTCTCGTGGTCTGCTCCGGCATGCCGGGATCCGAGCTCACAAGCTCGCGCGGTGGGGGCGCACCCTCGGAGGTGAAGTCGGTTTGCTGCCGCGCCAGGCTCAGGGCTCTGGGCTGGGGGATGCTTTCGGGTGCGGGTCGGATCATGCCGGGTTCCTCCGCGCTGACGGGTATATGGGCGGCGTTTCGCCAGCCTGGTCGAACTGCAAGCCGAGAGTTACCGC
>JAOTTL010000221.1:0-5322 GCA_029864385.1 Betaproteobacteria bacterium
GTCTGCCGGACCCGATCGGGCGCGGCTGGCGGCGGAGCAGGCGGTGGCGTGCCCGCTGCTCGAGGACATCAATATCGCCGACGCGCACGGCGTGCTCGTCAACATCTCGGCGAGTCAGGAGTCCTTCCAGCTCCAGGAACTCTACGACGTGATGGAGACCATCGGGTCCTTCGCGGCCGATGGCGCGCACAAGATCGTGGGCACCGTGTACGACGAGGCGCTGGATGATGGCCTGCGCGTCACTATTGTGGCGACTGGGCTGGGCAAGCCGGCAATACGTGAGCAGCCGAAGCCGTTGACCGTCGTGACGACCAAGACCGGCACCGACAACCAGCCGCTCGAGGTGGATTACGGCGCGCTCGAGATGCCCGCCGTTCTGCGCTCGAAGCGCAACCGCGATGCGACGATTGACGCGATGCGGCAGTCGGGTGTGGAGATGCTCGACATCCCGGCGTTTCTGCGGAAGCAGGCGGATTAGTCAAGATATTGTGACCCGAAGCGGGCACGCCGGACTCGGCATTCTCGAGTGTAAGGGCGGCGCGCAAGCGGCTGACGCGAGATGATTGACCACTTGACGTCGCGGTGGGGGCGGCGCCACCTTATCGCCGGGTGGGAATCCCACCAAAGAGCGCGCCCGGAGTCGTTATCGGGCACGCTAACTGTTGAAAGAGGAGGGCGAATCACGTTTGGTTACAATCTTTTTGCACGGCAACACAATGACATGCTAAGATTAGCTCGATAACATTATGAAAAATCAGAGAGTTTTAAATTGATCCATCAGCGCACGCTCAAGAATCTGATCCGGGCCACCGGTGTTGGTTTACACACCGGTGCGAAGGTGTACATGACGCTGCGCCCGGCTCCGACGAATACCGGGATCATTTTTCGTCGTACTGACCTCGCCCAGCCGGTCGAGATCAAGGCCGCGCCGCACGCGGTGGGGGACACGCGGCTCTCTTCCTGTCTCGAGCAGGATGGCGTGCGGGTCTCGACCGTCGAGCACTTGATGTCCGCTTTCGCGGGCCTTGGCGTCGACAACGCGTACGTTGATCTCTCGGCGCCGGAAGTGCCCATCATGGATGGCAGCGCCGGTCCTTTCGTGTTCCTACTGCAGTCGGCAGGCGTCGAAAAGCAGGGCGTGCCCAAGAAGTTCATCCGCGTGCTGAACTCGGTCGTGGTCGAAGAAGGGGAAAAATGGGTGCGACTGGAGCCGCACAATGGCTTCAAGCTGGCACTTAGCATCGACTTCGATCACCCGGTTTTCGACAAGATGCGGCAATCGGTCGCCGTTGATTTCTCGGATACCTCCTACATCAAGGAAGTCAGCCGCGCGCGCACCTTCGGCTTCATGCAGGACGTCGAGACGATGCGCGGGCAAGGCCTCGCATTGGGCGGCAGCCTTGATAACGCGATCGTCATGGACGAGTACCGCGTGCTCAACACTGACGGGCTGCGCTACGAGGACGAGTTCGTCAAACACAAGGTCCTCGACGCCATCGGCGATCTTTATCTCCTCGGCCACCCATTGATCGGGGCGTTCTCCGGGCATAAGTCGGGGCATGCGCTCAACAATCAGCTGCTGCGGCGCCTGCTGGAAGATCGCACGGCCTGGGAGTTCGCGAGCTTCGAGCGGGTGGAAGATGCGCCCGTGTTTCTCGCCTGGCAGCCACAGCCCGCCTAAGCGCCGCCTATCTATCGCGCGCCGGGTTCAAAGTCCAAAGTTCCGAGTTCAAAGTTCCGGGGCTTCGCACCGAACCTTGAACCTTGAACCTTGAACTTCGAACCTTGAAGTAGGCGTGATTCATGCTGGTTCTGAGGCTGATCGGGATGTTGGTTCTGATTGCCCTGGTCGGCGCGTTGGCGCTCTACCTGTTTACCAAAAATCGGCGCTATCTCACATTCGCTTGGCGCGTATTTCAGTTCGGCTTGATCTTCTTGCTGGTTTTCGTGACGCTTTACGCACTCGAGCGGTTGGTGCTTGTGATCTGACTGCGATCTATTTCACACTGCGTTTATGGCGTTGCACCAAACGGGTCACGGCGTGCTTCAAGGGGGAGTCTTTCAAGGCGTGAGCCAGTCTCTCAAAATCGGCGATGGCGCGCGTATTCAACGCGCGCTTTCGTGAACTTTTTCCGGGCCCGATTTGTGGCATCGAAACTTGAACTTCTATACGAATTCCAGTAACCTGAAATTCGTGTGTTTGCAGATGTTCGAGCAAGCGCGGGGCGAGTTGCCGAAGCTTGGCGGCCGCGGCCGAATTATCCGCGGCAACATAAAGCGTTCCAGACCGGAGGCTCTTAACCCGGGTTGCGCTGGTGAGCGGGCGGGGAATTGCGTCGAGGACTGCACGCTGTAGTTCGGCCAGGTGTTGCGCGCGCCGGGATAGGGCGCGAAGTTCACCGGATTGGAGAAGCAGATCACCGATCTTGTGAGCAGGCATGGACATGCGGTAAGGGGAGAAAATGAATGTTATTCTAGTTTCCGGAAAATTGGCCAGGGCGAAGACTTTCAGCCTGGGCCTGCCCCACTTTTTGCTGCTGGGCCTGGGCTTGGCCCTGACGGCCCTGATGCTGGCGGCGATACTCCATTACGTGGCGCTACGTTTTGCCGACGACGTCAAGCTGCCCTACGTCGAGTCCACCGTTTTGGCGGCGCAGGAGCGCCAATACGCCCTGCAGCAGCAACAACACGAAAAAGCCCAGTCCTACCTGCGCGCAAATCTCAATGCCATGGCGGTCAAGCTGGGCGAGATGCAGGCACAGCTGGTCCGACTGGACACCGTCGGCGAACGGCTCGCAAAGCTGGCGGGTATTAAGCCGCAGGACATGATGTTTGGCGAGCGGCCGGGTCGCGGCGGCGCCGTTTCAACGCTGCCCTCGCAGGACCTCTCGCTTGGCGATTTCACGCAGGAGCTTGAATTGCTCACGCGGCAAGTCGACGACCGCAGCGACAAGCTCGGTATCCTGGAATCCCTGTTCACGGTCGACAGCGCCAATAAGAAGCTGATACCGACCATGCGGCCGGTCGAAGGTGGCTGGTATTCCTCCAACTTTGGCTGGCGTATCGATCCGTTCACAGGGCAGCGCGCGTTCCACACGGGTATCGACGTGATGGCCGAGAAAGGAACGCCGATCTACGCGGCGGCCGGCGGCGTCGTGATCTTCTCTGGCCGGCACCGGCAGTATGGTAATATGATCGAAATCGACCACGGCAACGGCCTGATCACACGTTACGCGCACGCATCCAAGCTGCTGGTAAATGTCGGCGACCTGGTTGTGCGGGGAGTGCAGGTCGGCAAGGTCGGAAAGACGGGCCGCGCGACCGGCTCCCACTTGCACTTCGAGGTGCGGCGGCGTGGAGCCCCGGTGAACCCAAAGCGATTTTTGCGTTTGCCCGGCTGACCGTTGAGAGACAGGAATTTCTAAGGGGGTGGGGTGAGTTTCCCCACCCCTTTTTGTTTAGCTTGCTGAGCGGATGATGCAGAGCGTCCTGAGGAAGATCTTCGGCAGCCGCAACGATCGGCTGCTGCGGCAGTACAACCGCCAGGTGCGCGCCGTCAACGCGATCGGGCCGCAGATCGAGAAGCTGACCGACGCGGAGTTGCGTGCGAAAACTGACGAGTTCCGCGCGCGCGCGCGCGATGTCGTCGCCAAAGTGCCTGACAACGCCGACGGTGACCCCGAACGGGCACGCCAGCTCGAGCTCGAGCGCTCGAAGGTGCGCCGCGAGGCCGTCGAGGAGCTGCTGCCGGAGGCATTCGCCGTTGTGCGCGAAGCGGGGCGGCGCACGCTCAATATGCGGCATTTCGACATGCAGCTGATGGGCGGCATTGCCCTGCACAATGGCAAGATCGCGGAAATGCGCACGGGTGAGGGCAAGACGCTGGTGGCGACTCTGCCTGCTTACCTGAATGCCCTCGGTGGCGAGAGCGTGCATATCATCACCGTCAACGATTACCTGGCGCAGCGCGACGCGGACTGGATGGGAAAGATCTACCGCTTCCTCGGGCTGACGGTGGGGGTCAATCTTTCGCAGATGGAGCACACGCTCAAGCAGCAGGCCTACGGCGCAGACATCACCTACGGCACCAACAACGAGTTCGGCTTCGATTATCTGCGCGACAACATGGTTTATCACGTCTCGGAGAAGGTGCAGCGGGGGCTGCACTTCGGGATTGTGGACGAGGTGGACTCGATCCTGATCGACGAGGCGAGGACGCCTCTCATCATTTCGGGGCAGGCCGAGGACACGACCGATCTCTACGTCAAGACCAACCACATTGCCCCGAAGCTGGTGCGGCAGAAGGAAGAAAACGGGCCGGGCGATTTCTGGGTCGACGAGAAAGCCCACCAGGTCATCATGTCGGAGCAGGGCCACGAGCACGCCGAGGAGCTAATGGCCGAGGCCGGGCTGCTCATGCCGGGCTCCAGCCTCTACGACCCGAGCAACATCGTCCTCATGCACCACCTGCATGCGGCGCTGAGGGCGCATTCCCTGTTCCATCGCGACCAGCAGTATGTCGTCCAGAACGGCGAGATCGTCATCGTTGATGAGTTCACGGGGCGGCTGATGCCGGGCCGGCGCTGGTCCGAGGGGTTGCACCAGGCGGTTGAGGCCAAGGAAGGAGTCGAGATCCAGCGCGAAAACCAGACGCTGGCGACGATCACCTTCCAGAACTACTTCAGGATGTACCGCAAGCTTGCGGGGATGACCGGGACTGCTGATACCGAAGCCTACGAGTTCCAGCAGATCTACGGTCTGGAAACGATGGTGATTCCGACGCACATGCCGATGATCCGCGACGACCGCATGGACCAGGTCTACCGCACATCGCGCGAGAAATACCAGGCGATCATCAACGACATCAAGGACTGTTACCAGCGCGGCCAGCCGGCGCTGGTCGGCACGACGTCTATCGAGAATTCGGAATTACTGTCTGGCATGCTCAAGCAGGAAGACCTGCCGCACAACGTCCTCAACGCCAAGCAGCACGCTCGCGAAGCGGAGATCGTGGTGCAGGCGGGACGGCCCAGGATGGTCACCATCGCCACGAATATGGCCGGGCGCGGCACTGACATTGTGCTGGGCGGCAACCCCGAGCCCGAAATCAACCGGACACTGGCGGACCCGGCCCTCGACGAGGCCACCAAGAAAAGGAAAACGGAGGAAATGCGCTTCGAGTGGCAGAAGCTGCACAACCAGGTAGTTGCGGCAGGGGGCCTGCACATCATCGGCACCGAGCGGCACGAGTCGCGCCGGATCGACAACCAGTTGCGTGGCCGATCCGGGCGCCAGGGCGATCCGGGGTCGAGCCGCTTCTAC
>JAOTTL010000055.1:0-21164 GCA_029864385.1 Betaproteobacteria bacterium
TTCGCCTCGGACCGGGTCGCGGCCATCATGGACCGGCTCAAGATGCCGGAGGGCGAGGCAATCGAGCACCCGTGGGTGACGCGTTCCATCGAGAACGCCCAGCGCAAGGTCGAGGCTCGCAATTTCGACATTCGCAAGCACCTGCTCGAGTATGACGATGTGGCGAACGATCAGCGCAGGGTGATCTATCAGCAGCGCAATGAGCTGCTGGAAACGACCGACGTGACCGAAACCATCACGGCCATGCGCACCGACGTCGTCAACAGCTATGTTGCCCAGCATATCGTGCCCGGGGGCCTGGAAGAGCAATGGGACATCGCGGGTCTCGAAAGAACCCTCGACGCCGAAGTGCAGCTGAAGCTTCCGATCCAGCAGTGGCTGAAGGACGAACCCGAGCTCGATGAGCAGGAGCTGCACGCCCGTATCGTCGCGGCGGCGCACCAGCGCTATCGTGATCGTACTGCCGTGGTCGAACGCGAGGTAATGAGTCAGTACGAGCGCGGGATCATGTTGCAAAGCCTGGACAGCCACTGGCGCGAGCACTTGACGGCGCTCGACCACCTGCGCCAGGGCATTCATTTGCGCAGTTACGCCCAGAAGAACCCGAGTCAGGAATACAAGCGCGAGGCCTTCGAGCTGTTCTCCCTGCTGCTCGAGATGGTGAAGGCCGAGGTCACGCGGATCCTGATGACGGTCCAAATCCGCAGCGCCGAAGAGCTGGCGGAGGTGGAGGAGCCGGAGATTCCGCAGAATATCGAGTTCCAGCATGCGGAATTCGGGAGGGGAGCGGAGGCTGCCACGCAAGCCGAGGAGGAAGGCGATGTGGCAGTGCTGGAAAAGCCGCAGCAGCCCTTCGTCCGCGGGGGCGAGAAAGTCGGGCGCAACGACCCGTGCCCCTGCGGGTCGGGCAGGAAATACAAGCACTGCCATGGCAGGCTCACCTGACGTTGACCCTGCCATACCAAGAGTCGATGTAGGAACTCAGCCGCCAGGGCGCCACGTTTCTTTTTGGTTTCCGGGGCGTCGGACCACCGTCCCGACTGTTCCGCGCCTGCCCGATATAATCGGCGCGGGGCCATCCTGATCCGCCCGGAAACCAATGCCCGTCAATTTGAAGCGACCGGATCCCCAGCATTTGCGGCCCGTCAACGGGGTGAGTCTCGGCGTGACGCAGGCTGGGATCGGAAAGCCCGGCCGCAAGGACCTGCTGGTGATCAAGCTTGAAGACGGTTCGCACGTCGCGGCGGTATTCACGCAAAACCGTTTCTGCGCGGCGCCGGTCGTCGTGGCCCGGCAGCATCTCACAATGCTCGATCAGGATGTATCGATTCGGGCGTTGGTCGTCAACACCGGTTGTGCCAACGCCGGCACCGGCAAGGAGGGCGTGAGTGCAGCGCGCCAGACCTGCGCTCAGCTTGCGGCTCTGCTTCAATGCTCTTCGGCGCAGGTATTGCCGTTTTCCACCGGCGTGATAATGGAGCCGCTGCCAGTCGAGAAGATCGGGGCGGGCCTGCCCGGCTGTCTTGCGGACCTTCGCGAGGACAATTGGCTGGCGGGCGCGGAGGCCATCATGACGACAGACACCCTGCCCAAGGCGGCCTCGCGCCGGGTCAGCGTCGGCGGCCAAACGATGATGGTGACCGGCATAGCCAAAGGCGCGGGCATGATTCATCCCAATATGGCGACCATGCTGGCATTCATCGCAACGGATGCGCCTTTGTCGCTACCGCTGGTGCGCGCCGCAGCGGCCCACGCGGCAAACCATTCCTTCAACTGCATCACGGTAGACGGCGATACGTCGACCAACGACGCCCTGGTGTTGATCTCAACCGGGCAGGCGTCCCTGCCGGAAATCGGGGATGCGAAAAGCGCCGAGTACCAGGAGCTGCTGCAGGGCCTCACCTTAGTCGCGGTCGAACTCGCGCAAGCGATCGTTCGCGACGGCGAGGGCGCGACGAAATTCATTACCGTACGGATCGAAGGCGGGCGCAAGGACGAGGAGTGCCGCCGCATCGCCTATGCCATCGCGCATTCGCCGCTCGTGAAGACTGCGTTCTTTGCCTCGGATCCCAATCTCGGCCGGATCCTGGCGGCCGTGGGCAAAGCCGGCGTCTCCGATCTTGCGGTCGACAAGATCGACCTCTATCTGGACGACGTCCTGGTGGTGAAAAACGGCGCTCGTGATCTCGGCTACCGAGAAGCCGATGGTAAACGTGTGATGAGGCAACCGGAAATTACGATCCGCGTCATGCTGAAACGCGGTGCCGCTGCAGCCACCGTCTGGACCTGCGATCTGTCGCACGATTACGTGACCATCAACGCGGAGTACAGGACCTGAAAAGCTGAACCACAAAGGACACCAAGGACACGAAGGTTCGATACAAAGGTCAAAGGGGAAAGCCCGGTTCCTTTCCTCCTTTGTGTCCTTGGTGTCCTTGGTGGTTTAAGATTCTGAACTCATGACCGATGCGGCTAAATTGATCAAGCAGGCGGAAGGATTGCTCGTGCGGCTGGAGCAGCTGCTGCCGCGCGAGGCCCCGCCGACCGATTGGAGCGCCTCGATCGCTTATCGCTGGCGAAAGGGCAACGGCCGCGGTCACATCGAGCCCGTCCGGCACGTGCATCGCATCAGCCTGAAGGACCTTCAGGGCATCGACGCGCAAAAGGAGCTGGTCGAGCAGAACACGCGCCAGTTCGTCGACGGCCACCCCGCCAACAACGTGCTGTTGACAGGCGCGCGCGGCACGGGCAAGTCGTCTCTCATCAAGGCGCTGCTGAACAAGTACTCGTCGCGCGGCCTGCGGCTGATCGAGGTCGACAAGCAAGACTTGATCGACCTGCCGGACATCGTCGATCGCATCTACCAGCGTGCGGAGCGCTTCCTCTTGTATTGCGATGACCTTTCCTTTGAAGCGGATGAGCCAGGGTTCAAGGCGCTCAAGGTGGTGCTGGACGGGTCCATCGCGGCGGCCTCGGAGAACTGCGTTATTTACGCGACGTCCAACCGGCGTCACCTGATGCCGGAGTACATGAATGAAAATCTCGGCTACCGCCATGTCGGCGAGGAAATTCACCCGAGCGAGACATCGGAGGAAAAGATATCACTCTCCGAGCGCTTTGGCCTGTGGGTCTCGTTCTATTCCTTCGACCAGGACGACTATTTGCGCATCGTCGCGGTATGGCTCGAGTATTTCAAGGTGTCCGGTGCGCGGGCGGAGCCGGTGCAGCGTGCCGCGCTGCAGTGGGCGCTGCAACGAGGCTCGCGCAGCGGGCGCGTCGCGTGGCAGTTCGCACGCGACTGGGCGGGAAGGGAAAGGATGAAGGCGGAGGGACGAGGGCGGAAATGAGCCCGCCCCCTCGTCCCTTATTCCTCCTGCCTTAAGCGGTGTCGGCACAGAGGATCGAAGTCGCGGCGGCCGTCGTTCTGCGGGAGGATGGCAGCTTTCTTCTCGGCCGGCGCCCGGCGGGAAAAGTCTATGCTGGCTACTGGGAATTCCCTGGTGGGAAGGTAGAGACAGGCGAATTGCCGCCGGCGGCGCTCACGCGCGAGCTGCACGAGGAGCTCGGCATTGACGTCGAGCTCGGCTATCCCTGGCTTACCAGGGATTACGAGTACGAGCACGCCGCAGTCCGCCTGCGCTTCTTTCGCGTGGTCCGATGGTCGGGCTCGTTACGCGGGCGCGAGAACCAGATCTTTTCATGGCAGTTGCCCGACGCTGTCCAAGTCGCGCCGCTTCTTCCCGCCAATGCGCCGATCCTGCGTGCACTCCGCTTGCCACCGGTCTACGGGATAAGCCATGCCAGCGACCTTGGGCAGGAAGGCTTTGTGCGCCGCCTCGAGCAGGCGCTCGCGGACGGCCTCGGGCTTTTCCAGGTGCGGGAGAAGGAGATGCCGGAAGAGGAGCTCGCGCGCTTCCTGGCGCGCGTCATGCGGCTCGCGCACGGCTATGGCGCACGCGTGCTGTTGAACGGCAACGTCGAGCTGGCGCAGCGGGCCGGCGCCGATGGGGTTCACCTTACCGCCGGGCAGCTCATGCGGCTTGACCGGCGGCCTGGGCTCGAGCTCGTGGGCGCTTCCTGTCACGACGAGCGCGAACTCGCCCGGGCGGCGGCAATGGGGGCAGACTTCGTTGTCTTGGGCCCTGTGAGTGCTACGCCAAGCCATCCCAAAGCACCAGGCATGGGATGGGACCGATTCGCAAACCTGATCGTGGATTATCCCCTGCCGGTCTACGCTTTGGGAGGACTGAATCGCTCCGACATTGAAACGGCGTGGCGCGCAGGCGCTCATGGCGTCAGCATGATGCGCGGAGCGTGGAGCTGACCATGGTCAGCTCCACGCTGATTACCACACCGGTATACCGTTTAAGCGCCGTCCTCGGACTCGCCGGGGCCGGCGCTTTCCGGCTGGTCCGCGTCCTCGATGGCCGGTACGCGGTAGCGCTCGGTTGCCCACGCCCCGAGGTCGATCATCTTGCACCGATTCGAGCAGAATGGACGCCAGGCACTGTCTGGCGTCCACAACACGGGCTTGCCACAGGTTGGGCAGTTTACGGCGCGTGGTTTTGGATTCATGCCGTATTGAATAAGGAATTTATCCGACCCCGTCGGACAAATTCCTACAGATTGCAGAAGATGAGCTCGAACTCCACGTCCGTATCGGCCGGCTTGGGGCGCTGCATCCCCTCCTGCGTGGTAAAACGGATATTGAGTGCGTACTTGTTTGCGCTGATCTCGGGCACGAATTGGTACTCGCGTTTCAGGCGGATTCTCACCATCTGGGCGATGCGCCCGGCCATCATCTGCTGGTAGACGCCCTGGTGTGCGAGGTGGGCGGTCGTCTTGCCGCTCTCGCGCAACAGCCGCAGGACGATCACGATCGCGTCGCGAATGGGAAGGAACGGCGCAAGCCACAGCTGAAGGTCATGCCGGTGCTGATCGGGATCCTGCTGCAGCCAGTAGTGATAAGACGGCAGGTCGAACTCGCACATCCCGCCGGGAATATTCGTTCGCTGCCGGATGCTCATCAGCCAGTCGTTGTCGCGCAGCTCCTGGCCGATCTTGCCGGAGCTCTGGAATAGCTTAGAGGAGGCCTGATCGATCTGCCACAGCATGTTGTCCAGCGCCGATTCCGAGACCTCCGGATTGCCGCGCAGACCCTCGAGTGCCTGTTTCTGACGTTCCAGCTCCTGAAGCAGGTCGGACTTGAGATCGGCGCGACCTGAAACGTCGAGGATCTCGAAAATCGACAGCAAAGCGATGTGATGCTCGTAGTGCTCGTTCTTGCCTTGGAAATGTTCGACGCGGTCAAACAGATCTTCGAGACGCAAAAGCGTCCGCACGCGCTCGCTCAACGGGTACTCGTAACTGATCACGGCGTTGACGCCTGTCGAAGAGAGGAAGCTCATGTGGCGTTGCGCCTAGTATTCAACAGAAACCGAAAGAAATAAAGGCTTTAACATGCACTTTCACGCTATTCGCGCATTGAATCACGCGTGCGGGCTGCCTGAGCCAACGCGAGGTACCCGGCGTGCAGCGCGTGTATCTGCTGACGCAGCGCTTCGATGTTGCCATCGTTATTGATCACATCGTCGGCGCACTTGAGGCGCTCCGCGCGTGGCAGCTGCGCCGCGAGGATCGCGCGCACCTCGCTCTCCTTGAGTTGGCTGCGTTGCATCGCGCGCGCCACCTGCTGCTCCTCGCCGCAATCGACGACGAGCACCCGCTGGATGAGATCGCCGTAAGCGCCGGTCTCGATCAGGAGCGGGACCACCACGATCACATAAGGCTGCTGTGCCGCGACGATTCGCGCGCGCGCTTGCTCCCGGATCAAGGGGTGGAGAATGCCCTCGAGTTTTGCTTTCGCGTCTGGATCGTTGAACACGAGCTGGCGCATCTTCGCGCGCTCGAGGCTGCCGTCCAGCGCGATGAACGCAGCGCCGAAGGCACGGCGGATTTCCCCCATAGCGCCCGACCCGGGCTGGGTCAACTCATGCGCGATCGCGTCGGTGTCGACGACGGCCGCGCCAAGTTCCTCGAAGAGCTTCGCGGCGCTCGATTTTCCCGAGGCGATGCCGCCGGTCAATCCGACGCAAAACGGCGCCACGACGCGCTAGAAGAGGTCGAGGTACTGCCGGGTGAGCTGTTCGCCGTAGAACAACGCAATCAAACCGGCGAGCGCAAGATACGGACCGAAGGGAATGGGCACGTTACGTCCGTGCCGCGCCAGCACGATGAGCCCGATGCCGATAACGGCGCCAACGAACGAGGACAGCAGAATCACGAGCGGCAGCATTTTCCAGCCCAGCCAGGCGCCGATCGCTGCGAGCAACTTGAAATCACCATAGCCCATTCCCTCCTTGCCCGTGGCGAACTTGTAAGCCCAGAACACGGCCCACAGCACGAGGTAGCCGGCCGCGGCACCGATAACCGCGGAAGTCAGATCGGTGAACGTCGCGCCGATATTGAACGCAAGACCCACCCACAGCAGTGGCAGGGTCAGATTGTCCGGCAGGTAAAACGTATCGAGATCGATGAACGCGAGGGCGATCATGGTCCATGCGAACAGCATCGCGCCCGCCGCGGCGGCGCTCGCGCCAAAGCGCCAGGCAATATAACCCGCGAACGCGCCGGCCAGCGCTTCGACTGCGGGATAGCGCAGCGAGATGGGTGCCTTGCAGGCGGCGCAACGCCCGTGCAACACCACGTAGCTCAAGATCGGGATGTTCTCGACGGCGCGGATGGGGTGCGCACAGTGCGGGCAGCGCGATCGGGGCAGCATCAGGTTGTAGGTCTCGCCCGCAGGCAGGGGATTTCCGGTCAACTCCGCGCATTCGGCCTGCCACCCCTGCTCGAGCACGCGCGGCAGCCGGTGGATCACCACATTGAGAAAGCTGCCCACCACGAGCCCGAAGAGGACCGCGGTGGTGATCAGCAACCAGGGAGTCGTCAGAAGCAGCTGCAGGAAAACCATCCAGGATTCGGAATTCAAGGTTCCGGATTCAAAGAAGAACGCTGGCAGGCGGGAGGCCGCATTCCCTGAATCCTGGGTCCTTGGTCCTGAATTCCGTTATTAGACCGCCTGGCCCATCTTGAATATGGGCAGATACATGGCGATCACCATGCCGCCGATCAACGTGCCCAGCACCACCATGATCAGCGGTTCCATAAGGCTCGATAGGGCCTCCACCGCATCATCAACTTCCGCCTCATAGAAGTCTGCGACTTTGGAGAGCATGGCATCGAGCGAGCCCGCCTCCTCGCCGATCGTCACCATCTGGATCACCATGTTCGGGAAGACCTCGGTGCCCGCCATCGCCGAGGTAAGGCTGGAGCCGGTGGATACTTCGTTTTGAATCTTCTTGGTGGCCACGTAGTACTCGTAATTACCCGCCGCGCCCGCCACCGAATCGAGCGCTTCGACGAGCGGTACGCCGGCCGCAAACATGGTCGAGAGGGTCCGGGTCCAGCGCGCGATCGACGATTTGCGCACGAGGCTCCCGAAAACCGGGATCCGCAACAACACCCGGTCCATGAAACTCTGCATCTTCGGCGAGCGTTTCCAGGTGTAGAAGAAGAACCAGCCGGCGAAGCCGATGCCACCGAAGATTGCCCACCAGTACTCGACGAAGAACTCCGACAACGCCATCACGAACAGCGTCGGGGCCGGAAGGTCAGCGCCAAAGCTGGAAAACACCGACTTGAAGGAGGGGATGACGAAGATCATGATGATCGACGTGATCACGAAGGCGACAACAACAATCGCCGCCGGGTAGAACAGCGCCGCTTTGATCTTGCTCTTGATGGCGAGAATCTTTTCCTTGTAGGTCGCGAGCCGCTCGAGCAGGCTGTCGAGAATACCGGCGGCTTCGCCCGCGCCGATGAGGTTGCAGAAAAGCGCATCGAAGTAGAGCGGGTGCTTTTCGAACGCCTGCTTCAGGCTCGATCCGGTCTCTACGTCGGTCTTGACGTCGAAGAGCAGCTTCGACACCGCGGCATTGGTGTTGCCCTTGCCGACGATGTCGAACGCCTGGAGCAGCGGCACGCCGGATTTCATCATGGTAGCCAGCTGCCGGGTGAACAGGGCGATGTCCTTCTCGGTGATGGTGCCGCCGCGGAACCGCCGGCGCTTGACCTCGAGCACGCGGATGCCCTGACGCCGCAGCAACGCGTTGACCTGCGCCGTGCCGACTGCGCGCATCTCCCCGCGCACGGTCTTGCCGCTCCGGTCCGTTCCGACCCAGTTGAAGTTGAATTCCTTGACGTCCGGCCTTCTTCTGGCGGCCGCTGCAGCAGTTGCCATGTTGAATCTCCAGATTGGCTTATCTAACCAATAGGTTAGACGAGATTGCTGATAAAATGATGCACGTCTGGGAGAGGTTTGTAAAGCGTATTTGTCCCTATTTTTCCCCGGATGGGACCCCGGGACGACCCTCAGATGCCGCTGGCGGGACAATTCTCACCGCTTTTACCATCCGATCCTGCGTCTGAACGATTTCCAGGGGGTGCCCCGCGATCTTGACACTGGTGTTCGGCTCCGGAATATCCCGCAGGTATTCGACAATCAACCCATTCAACGTTTTCGGCCCGTCGAGGGGGAAATCGAAGCCCAGTTTGCGGTTGAGATCGCGCAGCAGCGTTGAGCCTTCGACGAGAACGCTGCCGTCGGCCTGCTTGGCAAAGACCTGAGTCTGTAGCGGAGATTGGGTCGTGAATTCGCCGATGATCTCCTCCAGGATGTCCTCCATTGTGACGAGACCCATGAGCTCTCCGTACTCGTCCACCACCAGGCTCACGCGATCCTGTTCCTCCTGGAAATTGTGCAACTGCGAAAACAGCGGCGTGCCGACCGGTACGAAGGACGGTTCGCGAATGATTTCGCGCAGGCGCTCCTTGGTCAGTTCTTCGTTCTGCACCAAGTTGAGCACGCTGCGGACCCGCAAAGTGCCCACGACCTCGTCCGGGCGGCCGTGATAGACCAGCAGGCGTCGGTGATGGGCCGTGGCAATTTGCTGGCGAATGTCGTCGAGCGGCGCATCGAGGTCGATCGCTTCGATGTGATTGCGCGGCACCATGACGTCATTCACCGTGATCGCTTCGAGGTCGAACAGGTTGAGCAGGATGCTCTGGTGCTTCTGCGGGAGATAACCGGTCTCCAGCACGAGCATGCGGAGCTCCTCCACCGACAGCTTGTGCTCACCGGTACTCTCCGCCGGTCGCAACCGCAATAGCCAGAGCAGGGCTTGCACGAACACGTTCACGAACCAGACCACCGGCTGCGCGATCCGAAGCAGTGGCACCAGCAGGTAGCTGGCCGGCAACGCGATGCGCAGGGGATAGGCTGCACCGAGCACTTTGGGAGTGATCTCGCTGAAGACCAGGATGGCGAACGTTGGCCGCGGTTGCCACAAGCAGCGCAGCCTGGCTGTTGCCGAGGTAGCGTATGGCGATCTCGCCCATGACCAGGGCGGTCGCGACGTTGAGCAGGTTGTTGCCGAACAGCACCATGCCCAGGAACTTGTCAGTGCGGGCGAGCAGCTGGGAGGCAAGCCTGGCGCCGGTATGTCCGCTTTGCACGAGATGCTTCAGCCGGTAGCGGTTGAGCGCCACCATGCTGGTCTCGGAGATGGAGAAGAAAGCGGAAATCGCGAGCAGGATGATCAGCGCGATAAACAGCGTGGAATCATGGATCGTTTCCAAGTTGGGGCGCTCAATGAAAGGGGAAAATTTAGTATCGGAGCGGTTCTTGACGGTGTCAAGAACGGCTTAGGAAAAAGAACTCATAAGAACTCTGGGCCAGGCACCGAGCCGTCACGCTCCGAACCCAATTTCGTTCCGGATATACGAGTAATCCCATCGGCCTGTCGGACTTGAAGTTCTGACAGGCGGCTAAATGCAAAACCGCCCGCAGGCTTACAACAGGGCGGGGTCAAAGGACTTGTTTTTTTTCCGACAAAGGAGTGTAGCAGCGGCGCCGAATACAGGCATTTCGGGCCAATCTCCGCTGTTTGCCTACGGGCGGTTTTGCGTAAGGAGTGTGTCGGGACAAAGTCCGACACACTCCTAGGCTCTGCCTAGGATGACTTCGAGCACGAACTTGCTGCCCACGTAGGCCAGCACGAGGGCAAGGAAACCAGCGAGCGTCCAGCGCACGGCGACGCGGCCGCGCCAGCCGTAGACATGGCGGCCGCACAGCAGCGCCGCGAAGATGATCCACGAAACGACCCCGAAAACTGTCTTGTGGTTGAACTTCGCCGCCTTTCCGAACAATTCTTCCGAGAACACGACACCGGTCACGAGGGTCGCCGTGAGCAGAATGAAGCCGGTCCAGATGATGCGGAACAGCAACGTTTCCATTGTCAGCAGCGGCGGCAGCTGGTTGAGCGCGCGTGGCAGAGTCCCGTCGTGCAGTCGGCGCTCGAGCAACGCCATCAAGAGCACGTGGAGCGAGGCGATGGTGAACAGGCTGTACGCCAGCATGGCGATGACCAAGTGCACCCCGAATACGATGGACTCGGTGTTGGGCAAAGGGTTGAGCGAGGGCAGCAGGCCCGGCAGCAGCACGGCGGCCGCCGCGATCGGCAGCACCAGCGCCTGCAGGACGTCAAGGCGGTAGAAGAAATTCCCGATCCAGTAGATCAGCACAGTTAACCACAGGATTGCCGATACGGCATTGCCGATGCCAAGATGGAGCCCGTCCGGCGCAAATGCTGAGCGCGCCAGGAGCACGGTATGGATCCCAAGCGGCACCAGCACCGCGTAATGCTCGATCGCGCTGAAGGATGGGCCGGCCACCCCCGCCTCGCTCGCGTGCGGCCAGCGCGTGCGCCAGAAGTAGAATGCAAGCACTGCATAGAGCAGCGCATTGGCTAGATACGGTAGAATTTCCGGCACGTTCCGAGTCTACACCAACCAGGAGTTTGTCGGACTTGGCCCCGACAAACTCCTTATGCAAAACCGGCACCAGGACAATCGCAAGAAAGGATAGCGAGTATGCAAAATCACCTTTGCTTTTCTACGCATTCGATCCTTTCGGCCAGGTTTTCCGCTGAAGGACCGGCCGATTTTGCTGTTAGCAGCCTGTGCGGACTGTCAAGTCCGACAGGCCGTTAGGCTGACCGATGTTCGATAACCTGACCAACCGTCTCTCGCGGGTCGTCAAGACACTGCGCGGCGAGGCGCGCCTGACCGAAGCCAACATCCAGGACGCATTGCGCGAAGTGCGCGTCGCACTGCTCGAGGCCGACGTTGCACTGCCGGTCGTGCGGGATTTCGTCGCGCGGGTGCGCGAGAAAGCACTCGGGCAGGAGGTGATCGGCAGCCTAACGCCGGGTCAGGCGGCGGTCGCAGTGGTGCATCAGGAACTTGTCACGCTGATGGGCGAGAAGAACGATGCGCTCGACCTCGCCACGCAACCGCCGGCGGTTATTCTGCTCGCTGGCCTCCAGGGCTCCGGCAAGACGACGACCTCGGGCAAGCTCGCGCGCTGGTTGCGGCGCGAGCTCAGGAAGAAGGTGCTGCTGGTCAGCTGTGACGTGTACCGGCCGGCGGCGATCGAGCAGTTGCACACACTGGCCGGGCAGGTCGAGGCCGAATTCTTTCCCTCAGCGGTCGGCGAACAACCGATCGATATCGCGGAGCGGGCGCTCGATTACGCGCGCAAGCACTATGCCGACGTGCTGATCGTCGACAGCGCCGGGCGGCTTGCGATCGACGAGGCGATGATGCGCGAGATCACCGAACTGCATGCGGCGCTGAAACCGGTCGAAACGCTGTTCGTCGTGGACGCAATGCAGGGGCAGGACGCCGTTAATACGGCGAAGGCATTCGGAGAGGCGCTGCCGCTGACGGGCGTCATCTTGACCAAGCTCGACGGTGACGCCCGGGGCGGGGCCGCGCTATCGGTGCGGCAAGTGACTGGCAAGCCGATCAAGTTCGCGGGGGTGGGCGAGAAGCTCGACGCGCTCGAGCCCTTCTATCCGGACCGCATGGCCTCACGCATTCTCGGGATGGGGGACGTGCTCTCGCTGATCGAGGATGTGCGCAGGAGCGTCGACCACGCCGAAGCCGAGAAACTTGCCCGCAAGGTGAAGTCTGGAAAAGGCTTTGACCTCGAGGACTTCAAGCAACAGATTGCGCAAATGAAAAAGATGGGCGGCGTGGCAGGTTTGCTCGACAAGTTGCCCGGCGATCTTGCGCGCATGACGCAGGGTGCACCACAGATGGACGATCGCGCGATCCGTCGTCTCGAGGGCATCATCAACTCGATGACCGCGCAGGAGCGCGCCAAGCCTGAAGTCATCAAAGCTTCGCGCAAGCGGCGCATCGCGGCGGGGGCCAGCGTCACCGTGCAGGAAGTGAACCGTCTGCTCAACCAGTTCGAGCAGACGCAGAAGATGATGAAAATGATGTCGAAGGGCGGAATGGCGAAGATGATGCGCTCGATGAAAGGGAAGTTTCCAGGAATGCGCTGACAGGCGTCAGCGCATTCCTAAAAAAAGATCACTTTCAGCCGCCGATAGACGCCGATGAACGCCGATAAGAACCGTCAACATGACTTGGAGTATTCGTGATTTCGTCAGGCGCGAACTTCGTGGCAGCATCTTTCGTGACGCGTGGTCGACCAAGCTAATTTAACGAGAGTTGTCCTAAGAATCGCAAAGGAGTACTTCGATTGAAATAGGCGGGTGAGGTTCCCGCCTATTTCAGGCTGAAGCCCTGCTTACGGATGAAGGCACCGAAATCGGCGCGCTCCGGCACCGCGTATTGGCGCGCTTTGTCCTCCGACCAGCCGTAGAACGGCACCTGCCCGAATCGTTCAACGTGCCGCTGCTGGCGATAGGGCAGCACGGCGTGGCGCCTGCGGTCGTCAGCGTCGATTTTTTCGCGGAGGTCCGACTCGTTGTAACGATCCTGGTGCACTGTCACGTTCAGCGCGAGTCGCGGCGTGATGCGGCCCGCTTCGGCCGGGTAACCCACGCACAGGCCGGCCACCGGAAACACGCCTTCGGGAAGCTCGAGCACGTCGCTCACCGTGTCGGCACGGTTTCGCACCGCGCTGATGGGACAGGTCCCCAAGCCCACCGCCTCCGCGGCGCGGATGAAATTCATCATGACGAGGCCCGCGTCTACTGCCGCGTTCATGAAGTGGTCGAGATGCTCGTTCACGAAGGGCTTGCCGCGCCATTCACCGATTTGCCGGATCCGCCGGTTATTGGCGCAGAACACGAGGAAGGTGGGCGCGTTCATGATCCACGGCATGTCGGGCATCGTCTCGACGATCACCTTGCGCCTGGCGGCGTCGGTTACATGAATGACGTCGGCTTGCTGCAGATCGGACTTGGACGGCGCCGAAAGCGCGCATGCGAACAGGAGCCGCAACAGGGTTGGGTCCACCGGCTGTTCCGCGTACTTGCGATGTGAGCGGTGCATCGCGATGCGGGCCAATTCGTCCAACCCCGGCAGATCTACGTCAGCGTCCAAGTCCGTTCCGAAGCGCTCCGCAAGCGCCGCCTCGACCCGGTGAGCGATATCGTGAGGTGTATTCATGCCAGCTCCCGTCAGAAGACGCCGCAGTTTACCGTAATGACCATGGCCACCTAGGGGCGTAATGAAAGAGAATCATCAGGTTAATGGCGCGTGGCCGGTAGAGCGACAGTCTCCCCCGTGCAGTTCGGCCACGCGCCATTCGCCTTGCCTGCGGGCAAAAAACTAGCGTAAAATCACGCCCTTCCCGCTTTTCGGACTGGTACGAACATGGTGGTGATACGACTTGCCCGCGGGGGCGCCAAGAAGCGCCCGTTTTATAACCTGGTCGTTGCGGATTCGCGCCGCGCGCGCGACGGGCGCTTCATCGAGCGCATCGGCTTCTACGACCCTATGGCGCCCGCAGGGCGCGAGCGCCTGCGGCTCGATCGCGATCGGCTCACGTACTGGAAGGGCAAGGGCGCGCAGCTCTCCGACACCGTGGCGCGGCTCATCAAGCAGCGCGGTGAACAGAAGGCCGCCTGAGAAACTGGTGATGATGGGGCGCATCGGCGCCCCGCATGGTGTCAAAGGCTGGATCAAGGTTCAGCCGCTCACTGCGGAAGCGCGGAGCCTCCTCGATTTCCGGAACTGGTGGATTGGCGGGGGGGACGGCTGGCAGGAGCATTCAATTGTTGGCGGCACGGTCCAGGGTCGGGCGCTGCTTGCCAAGCTCGAGAGCTGCGACGATCGCGAGGCTGCGGCGTCGCTGAAGGGCAAGACGGTGGCGGTACCGCGTGCGGCGCTACCGGCGGCACGAGCCGAAGAATACTACTGGGCTGACTTGATCGGCCTGAGAGTCGTGAACGCAGTAGAGCAGGATCTTGGCCGCGTGACGGCGATCATGCAAACCGGCGCGAACGACGTGCTGGTCGTGGAAGACGGGCGCGAGAGGTTGATCCCCTTCATCGCGCAGGTGATACGGGAGGTGGACCCCGGCGTAGGCGTGATCCGGGTGGATTGGGGTGCGGACTACTGATGTATCAGTTTGACGTGGTCACGCTGTTTCCCGAGATGTTCGAGGCCGTGACCGAGTCCGGCGTCACGGGCCGGGCGCGTGAGCGCAAGCTGTTCGAGTTGGTGCAGTGGAATCCGCGCGATTTTGCGGCCAACAGTTACCGCACCGTGGACGACCGCCCCTACGGGGGTGGGCCGGGCATGGTAATGATGGTCGAGCCGCTGGAAGAGGCGCTCACCGCAGCGCGGCAGCGGCAGAGAAGCGCGGGGGTGAAGGAGACGCGCGTAGTGCACCTGTCGCCGCAGGGGCAGCTGCTGAAACACCGGCGGGTTATGGAGCTCGCGGCACTGCCAGGGCTGGTGCTCCTGGCGGGGCGATACGAGGGCGTGGATGAGCGGGTCGTCAGCCGGGCGGTCGACGAGGAGATCTCGATCGGTGACTACGTGCTTTCGGGCGGCGAGCTGGCGGCGATGGTACTGATGGATTGCATCGTGCGTCAGCTTCCGGGGGCGCTGGGCGATGCGGAGTCGGCGATTCAAGACTCCTTTGCGGCCGGCTTGCTGGATTGTCCGCATTACACGCGGCCGGAGGTGTACAACGAGGCGGTGGTGCCGCCGGTGCTGCTCTCGGGCAATCACCGCGAGATTGCCCGCTGGAGGTTCAAGCAGGCGCTGGGCAGAACTTGGGAGCGGCGCCCGGATTTGCTGGAACAGCGGGTGCTCAGCACGGACGAGCGCGCGTTGTTAGAAGAGTACAAGCGGGAGAACGAAAGCAAGGCGGTGGCGGAATAGCAGTTAGCCCTAACCCCTCACCCCTCTCTCCCGGCAGGAGAGGGGAAAAGTACAGCGCGGAATTGGTTCTTGGCCAATTCCGCAAAATGGTAATTGTAAGGAGCTTAACATGGACATCATCAGGCAGCTCGAGGCCGAAGAAATGAAGCGGCTCGGCAAGCGGATCCCGTCGTTCTCACCGGGCGACACCGTGGTGGTGAACGTGAACGTGGTCGAGGGCGACCGCAAGCGGTTGCAAGCGTACGAAGGCGTCGTGATCGCCAAGCGCAACCGCGGACTCAACTCCTCATTCATCGTGCGCAAGATTTCTTCGGGCGAGGGGGTGGAACGCACGTTCCAGACCTACTCGCCGCTCATCGCCAGCATCGACGTCAAGCGCCGCGGCGAAGTGCAGCGCGCCAAGCTCTATTACTTGCGGCAGCGCACCGGCAAGGCAGCACGCATCCGCGAGAAACTCACGGTGCGCAACGAAGAAGTGGAGCAGGCAACCCCGCAGGAGTAGCCGGTATAGGTGCTCAGGGAAGGCGGCCTCGTGCCGCCTTTTTTCGTTTCTGACGCGATACGAATTGTCTTGCGGTGGAGCGGCCGAGGCAGCAGCAACCGGACAGGATAAAATTAACGGATGCGCGCGATCGTCATAGCCGTACTGATGCTGGCTGCCGTGGATCCGGCGAGGGCGCTGGAGACCACGCGCCAACTGCTGGAGAGCGGCGCGCCGCGGCTCGCGCTCGATCGCGTCGAGCAACGGCAGCCGCGTGAGACCGCGGATTCGCGATGGGGCGAGTGGGAGACGCTCCGATTACGGGCGCTGTTCGCACTCAAGCGCTATCAGGACGTGCTCGCGCGCACCGGCGCGCTCCTGCCCCACCTGCCCGAGCGCGAGTTGCGCCAGGCGCTCGCGCTGGCGGCGCAGTCCGCGCTAAAAGCGGGACAGCCCGCACAGGCACGCGGTTTGGTCGCGCGCGCGCTGTGGCAGTCTGGCGCCGTGCCGGATGGAGGGCGCGAGCTGCGCTTGCTCGTCATCGAGAGTTATCTCGCCGAAGGTAATGGTCATGCGGCCTTTCGCGCGATGCTCCGGTTCGCGCAGGACTTCCATCCGCTCGAGCCGGCGACCGCAGCACGTTTCGTGGATGGGCTGCTCGTGCTCGACATGGCACGTGAGGCAGCCAACTGGCTCGCGCGCCTCGACGAGGGCAGCCCCGCGAAGCAGATGCTGCGGCTCAAGGCGGGTCTGATCAAGCCGGATGCGGCCATTGCGCAGTCGCGCGCGCGGCTCTCCAAAGGCGGCGGCCGCGGGCATTGGCAAGTCATTGCCGAGGCGGCAGCCGGAGGCGGGAAGCGCTCGGTCCGCATCGAGGCGCTCGAGCAGCTGGTGCAAAATGCGGGCGGCCGCGAGGAAGCCGGCGCCGCGGCCGCGCAGCTGTGGCAGACCTACCACACGTTGGCCCAGGAATCGGCCAACTTGAATCATCTGCTGGTGGGGGACGATGCGGCTTGGGCGACGTACGCTTCGAAACGGCTGCAGCCGGATCCGTTCATTGCACGCGCTTTTTTCGCCTACCTGGCTCAGCGCGCCCGCTCGCTGGAGGCGCGCCAGCCCGCGCAGCTGCAACTCGTGCGGTCGTTGCAGCAGGGCAAGCTCGACGCGGTGGCTTTGCGTCTGTTCGATCACGAGACCATCGACGTCACCGCCATCGATGGGCAGGCCCGCTACCTTCTTGGCTCCATCGCTGAAGCACGGGATGAGGCCACGCTTGCAGTGCGGTTCTGGGAGGGGCTTGCTATCCCGTCAGGCATGACGATGGCCGAATGGGAGATGCGGCGCGCGCTGATGTACTGGCGGGCCGGCAATCCCGAGGGGGCAATGAAGGCGCTTGTGGCCGCAACGAGCGAGAAGCGATCGCCGCCGGCCAACGCGGTCCCGGGAGCGATCTTGCTGGGCCAGGAAATGGTTGCCGCGGGGAAGCCCGAGACGGCCGACGCATCGCTCCCGGCCCTGTTGCTGCTTGCCGGAACGGGACATCAACGCGAGCTCCTGATGGCGCTTGGGCGCACCGCGGAAGCGGGCGGCCTGTTTGGCCGGGCGGGCGGCTATTTTCTTCAAGCGGCGCTGGCCCCCGGCGGCCGGACACCGGATGCCACCGCCCCGAGGGCGCGGCTGGCCGCGGCCCTCAACCTTGCGCGCGCCGGCTACAGGGAGGACGCTCGGGCGCAGTTCGAGTGGGTGATCCGCCATTCGCGCGATCCCGCCGAGCTCAAGGTCGCACGGCGGGGGCTGGCGAAGCTATAATAAAATAGCCACAATTCGAACAAAATAGCGCGTCCCGATTTTTTCCTAAGCTAACGGCGGCCGCGTCGGCTGCCTGCCTATCTGCGCTTGCAAGGAGAGGTCATGATCCATTTTCTGGTGCACGACAAGAAGGACACCGTAGGGGTAATCGTGGTCGAGGGTGTCAAGGCCGGCCAGGAGCTTACCGGGTGGCTGATGGAAGACGATTCGACTCTCAAGGTCAAGGCTCTGAACGACATCCCGATCGGCCACAAGCTTGCCACCCAGGGGATCAAGAAAGGGGACACCGTCATCAAGTACGGGTTCGACATTGGCAAAGCCGTATCCGAGATCAAAGTGGGCGAGCATGCCCACGTGCAAAATTTGAAAACTAAGCGCTGGTGAAACGCGCTGCCGCGCGTTTCACCAATGAAAGGTAACTTGTCACAAGAGGTGGGTAATGATCAGTAGTAAGACGACTTTCCGGGGCTACCGCCGCGAGAACGGCCGCGTTGGCATTCGTAATCACGTAATCATCCTGCCGGTCGACGACCTGTCCAACGCTGCCGCCGAAGCGGTCGCCAACAACGTCAAGGGCGCGCTGGCGATTCCCCACCCCTACGGGCGGCTGCAGTTCGGTGCCGATCTGGATCTCCATTTCCGCACGCTGATCGGCGCGGGATCGAACCCTAACGTGGCTGCTGTGGTGGTGATTTGTATCGAAGAGGGATGGGCCAAGCGCGTCGTCGATGGCATCGCCAAGACCGGCAAGCCGGTAACCGGCTTTGGCATCGAGCTCCACGGCGACCATGACACCATTCTGCGCGCCTCCAAGGTCACGAAGGAATACATGCAATGGGCTTCGGAACTGCAGCGCGAGGACTGCCCCATTAGCGAGCTCTGGGCTTCGACGAAGTGCGGCGAATCCGACACGACCTCGGGCTGCGGCTCGAATCCCACGGTCGGCAACGCCTTCGACAAGCTCGAACCACTCGGGGTGACGATGTGCTTCGGCGAGACCACTGAGATTACCGGCGGGGAACAGATCGTTGCGGACCGCTGCGCGACGAAGGAAGTTCGTGACGCTTTCATGGGCATGTTCAATCGCTACCAGGAAGTGATCGAGCGCCACAAGACGGACGACCTTTCCGAGTCACAGCCGACGAAGGGCAACATCGCCGGCGGGCTGACCACGATCGAGGAAAAGGCGCTCGGTAACATTCAGAAGATCGGCAAGAAGTGCAAGGTGATCGGCGTGCTCGACAAAGCCGAGATGCCGACACGTCCTGGACTGTGGTTCATGGATTCGTCGTCGGCAGCCGCCGAAATGGTGACGCTCTGCGCTGCTTCCGGTTACGTCGTGCATTTCTTTCCTACCGGGCAGGGCAACGTGATCGGCAACCCGATCCTGCCGGTGATCAAACTTACCGCCAATCCGCGCACGGCGCGCACCATGAGCGAGCACGTTGATCTCGACGTTTCCGGCCTGCTCCAGCGCCAGAAGAACCTGGATCAGTGCGGGGATGAGCTGCTCGAAGTCATGCTGCGCACCTGCAACGGCCGGCTCACTGCCGCGGAAGCGCTCGGCCATCGCGAGTTCGTGATGACGCGGCTCTACGAGAGCGCCTAACGGCAGTGACGAGTGACGAGTGACGAGTGACGAGTGATGTATTCGACTCGTTAGGTCATTCGCAGGATGCCGTTCGTCACCCGTCACCCGTCACCCGTCACTTGAAAATGGCCGCCTCGTCGACGCTCAGGGTCACTGTCTGGCGGGGGACGGAGTCCGGCCATTTTCAGACGTTCGAAGTGCCGCGGCTCGAGAGCCAGACCGTGCTCGATGTCGTGACCCGCATCCAGCACTCACTGGACCCGACGCTGTCGTATCGATTCGCCTGCCGGGTCGGGATGTGCGGCTCTTGCGCCATGACCGTGAACGGGCGCGCGCGCTGGACTTGCCGCACTCACGTGTCCAAGGTCACGACGGGCGACACGCTCGAGATCGGGCCGCTTTCGAACCTTCCGGTGATCAAGGATCTCGTCACCGACATGGCGCCGTTCTTCGACAAGTGGGCGCGGGCGCGCGGTCGTTTTCAGGGCGCCCAGACGCGGCGGGACGATTTTGCACGCGTACCGCCGGAGACACCCGAGCGGCGCTTGGCGGATGCGGCAATCGAATGTATCGGCTGCGGTGTGTGCTACAGCTCATGCGATGTCGTCGCGTGGAACGCCGATTACCTTGGTCCGGCCGCGCTCAACCGTGCGTGGACCCTCGTCAATGACGTGCGTGATACGGATGGTCATGCCCGCCTCGCCGCGGTCGCGGGTGATGCCGGCTGCCACGCCTGCCACACGCACATGAGCTGCACGGAGCGCTGCCCCAAGAAACTCGCGCCGACCGCTTCGGTCGGCGGGCTCAAGCGCGTCACGACACTCGCTGCACTCCGCGGCGAGCTATGAAGCGATGATGGGTGCAGAGCGCAAAGTGCAAAGTGACGGAGCACGCGTCGACCGCGCAGCGGGCCTACGCTCGTCACCCATCACCCATCACTCGTCACGCAGAACCTGTGGACAATGTTCGTGAACATCCGTGCGCAGGTTCTGTTCTGGGCGGCGCAAAGGATCAGCGCGGCAGTGCTGGCGCTGTGCGTGGTGGCTCACCTCGTCACCATGATCTACGCAGTCCGCAACGGGCTTTCCGCCGTTGAGATCCTCGGGCGCACGCGCGGCAACCTCGGATGGTTCGCCTTTTATGCAGTGTTCGTGCTGGCGGTCTCGATTCATGCGCCGATCGGCCTGCGCAGCGTGCTCGCGGAGATCTTCGACTGGCGGGGACGCGGGTTGGAGTGGACGGTGCTCGTGATCGGCATCGCGCTCGCGTTCCTGGGATTTCGCGCCGTTTATGCGGTGTTTGTATGAAGCCGCCGATATCTGCGTTTGTCTGCGGTTGAATTGGACGCATGAAGAACGATTTCCGCGCGCGCAATCATCCCGCCTACTGGGCGTTCGTCGTGCATCGCGCATCGGGCATTTTGCTCTCGCTCTTCCTGCCGCTGCACTTCTGGGCGCTGAGCCAGGCGCTGCAAGGGGCAGCCCGGCTGGACGCCTTCTTGCGCTGGACGGAGCAGCCGCTGGTCAAGTTCGGCGAGACGCTGCTGGTGGTGCTGCTCACCGCTCATCTTACGGGCGGCTTGCGGCTGTTGATGCTGGAATTCCTCGCGTGGCGCGATTGGCAGAAGAGCCTGCTGGCAGCGGCAACCGGGGCGACACTCGCCGCCGGGCTCGCGTTCCTGCTCAATTTGCTGTAGATATTGCGCGAAGAAAAGAATGGCCACGGAATCACACGGAACTACACAGAATCGAACCGCGAAAACTCTGGCTGCGACATCACGTCATGCGATGCCGGTTGTTAAAGGCTTGAATTCATCTCGGGTGTTCTGTGTCAATGTTCTGTTTCGGCGTGCTTCCGTGTGTTTCCGTGGCTAAGTCCTGCTGTTCATAGCGCATCATGGCGCGGCGGCCCAATTTCCTGGTTGTCCTGGTCGACGACCTGCGCTTCGACGAGTTCGGCGCGGGCGGACATCCGTACCTGAAAACGCCCAACATCGACCGCATTGCGTAC
>JAOTTL010000056.1:0-21156 GCA_029864385.1 Betaproteobacteria bacterium
GGCAACAAGCATGTACGGCGCGACCTCCGGGAACTTGAAGCGTACCGCGGCTTCCGCCCAGAGCATCGAGCCATCCACAACGCCTGTCTGCATCTTGTTGTAGAAACCGGTGAGCGGGCCGGCGACGCCCGTGGCGCCGAGGGGTTCGAGGTAGCGGAGGTTGGTGCCGGCGCCGGCAATCTTACGCCCCTTGAGATCGGTGAGCTGCTTGACCGGCATCTTGGTAAAGAGCTGATAGGTGTCAAGTGCGCATGCGGTCGTGAGGTAGAGCTGGCCGTACAGCTTGAATTCGTTCATAACTTCCGGGAACTCAAGCGCCAGCCGGTCCATCGTGCCGGCCACCAGCGCCGGATTGCTGCTCACGAAGGGCGTCACATACGGCAGCGCCTGCATCGGGACCTTGTCGGTGTGGAACGGGGTGGTCACGACGCCGATATCGCCCAGGCCCCGCTGAATCCCCTCGAGAACGCCCCGGGGCTTCACGATCTGCCCGCCATAAGCCTGGTTCCAGCGGATCTTGTACTTGCCACCGGCGGCGAGGCGCTTGTCGACTTGAGGTATGAAGAACTCCGAAAATTCCTTCACCCACATCGCGCGAATCGGATAGCCGTCGATTGCGGTGAGATTGATCGTCTGCTGCGCGCTCACATGGCTCGCGATTCCGAACGTAGCGGCTACGATCGGAGTCCACAACAGGCCGCGGCGAGTTTTGGTCAGAAAAGTCTGTTTCATGAGGCTCCTCCTTTGATTTACATGCGACAAAAATTCATTTTGTTCCCAACGTATAAGAAATCCTTAAGCTATGTCAACCTTATGACGATTCCTGCGCGGGGCGCACCTTCTTCATGTCGCGCCCGATGAAATTAGAGTGTTAACGCCCTTCGCGATCGGTTTTCAGGGGCGCTGGATCGTCCAGACCTCCTCGAGCTCGGAACCGCTGGCGCGGATCACCTTGGCGACCGGACAATACATGTTGAGCTGGCGCTTCGCTTCCGCGATCTTCGCGTCGTCGGCGTCGGTCTTGAGATCGAGATACATCGTGATCTTGGGAAACGGTATCGCAATCTCCTCCTGAAGCGTCACGCCCCGGCGATCGAATTGCGTTTCCAGACGGATGTTGAGCGCGTGGACGTCGACGCCGTTCGCATGCGCCGTCTTGTGAAAAATCACGTTGGTGCAGCCAACCAGCGCGGCCATCAGCGTCTCGGTCGGCGTCAGCCCCTTGTTCGTGCCGCCGCGCTCGGCGGGCTCGTCGATCAGCGAGCTCACATCGCGGCATTTAACCTCGGTCAGGCTGTGCGACTTCGACTCGCCCGTCATTTTTTGCGTCACTACGGTTTTCTGCTTCACGGTTACCACGGGACTCTCCTCCTTTACAAGGTTCAAGCAAAGTTGGACGACTCACGAATACGAAGTTCCCCGCTTTGAACTTTGAACATGGAACATGGAACATTAAACTTTGAACAGGTGCCCCGTCACGGGGCACGGGCTACTGCCAGCCGATGACATCATAACTGCGCTCGCGCAGGCAGCGTTGCACGAATCCGCGGTAGGGCTGACTCGGCCGGTCGGAACGCACGGCCCCGCGCACGCCGCCGGCGGTCCCGCCGATCGCCGCGCCGGCTGCCGTTGCCCCACCAACATTGCGCCCCCTGATCACCCCGGCGACCGCGCCGGTCGCGCCCCCAATGGCAGCACCCTCTCCCGCGCCGCGGGCGACTTTCTCGCCGCCCCCGGGGGACACGCCATATTGTTCCGCCAGCCGCATGCAGTCATCGGCATCCCGCTGCGCGATCTCGTTTCCCACGCGCTTCAACTTGGCGTTGGGATAGAAGACTGGCCGCTGGGTCGTGGCGCAGCCCGCCAACATCAGTGACAGCGACAGAACAATACAGCCCACGGATGACGTTCTCAGCAATCGGAGCGACATCTCTATTCCTTCATAAACTCTTCGGGCCAACATATCTCGGCAAACATCACTAAATCACAGATGAATGCGGATTTTTTCAGCAACAAACGTCAAACTGTTTCTCTTGCACATCGGCGTTAATCGGCGTTTATCGGCGGCCAAATTCTCTTCTTGGCACTCCACCGATTCAGGACCGGGCATGGCGCGCCGTGCGCCGCGGCAAACCGGACCCGGAGTCCGCCTTGTCATCCCGCGCGACGACCTGCAAGCCCGGGTCGACAAAGCCCAGCCGCCCGCGCGCGCCGCTCGCCTGGTAGTCGGCGAGCAGAGTGCCGCCTGTTTCTCCGCGTTCAATATCGAGCTCGCCCGTTAGGAAATCGAACAGGAACTGATGGAGCCGCTCCAGCGCGAACTCGTGTGTCTTGCCGGTCCGGGCGTAGAGCCAGTCCGAGAAATGCAGGAAACGCTCGAATGGGCTCTCGCCAACCAGCAACGGCAAGGCGCGCTGGAAGCGCCCCGAGTTTCCCACCAGCTCCCAGTAACGCGCGAAGCGCGCAATGCGCTGCATGTCGGCAAAGCTCACGCGATTGGTGGAGAGCACGTTGTAGGGCGCGTCCGGATTGAAGCGCAGCGCGAATGCCTCGGTATGTCGCGCGATCGGCGTGCCGCGCAACCGCTTGAGAATCCCGACCTGTATTTCATGGGGACCCAGGGCATAGAGACGATCGAATCCCCGGCCGAAGCTTGCGAGATCCTCGCCCGGCAAGCCGGCGATCAGATCGGCGTGTATGAACGCCTTCGAATGCCTGCGGAGCCACGCCAGGGTGGCTTCGGCCTTCGCATTGTCCTGCTTGCGGGAGATCAGGGCCTGCACCTCGGGATTCCAGGTCTGGATGCCAACCTCGAACTGCAGTGATCCCCTGGGGAAACGCGTGATGACCTCCTTCAGCCGGTCCGGCAGGTGATCGGGGATGACTTCGAAGTGCACAAAAAGGCGCTCATCGAGCCGTGCGAGGAAGAATTCGAGAATTCTCACGCTGGCCGCGACCTTGAGATTGAAGGTGCGATCCACGAAGCGGAAGTGGCGAGCGCCGCGCGCATGCAACGCCTCGAGCCCGGCCAGGAAGGCATCGAGCTCGAACGGCCATGCCGTCTTGTCCAGCGCGGACAGGCAGAACTCGCACTTGAAAGGACATCCGCGCGACGCTTCCACATAGAGGAAGCGGCGCGCGATGTCCTCATCGGTGAAATACCCGTACGGAAGAGCGATTTGCGCGAGATCGGGTTGTTCGCCTGCGTTGACCTTCTGCGAAGGTTGCCGCCCGGCCAGCAAACCGGTACACAGCCGCGGAAACGTGAGATCGCCCCAACCCGTTATAACATAGTCCGCGAGCGCGCAGACGCGCTGCTCGTCGACCTCGTGGCTCACGTCGGGTCCGCCCACGACGACGATGACATCCGGCGCGACGCGCTTCAACTGGGCAATGACGCGCGTCGTCTCCTCCACGTTCCAGATGTAGACGCCGAATCCAACGATGCCCGGCCCCAGCGCAAGGACCTGCTCGACGATGTCCGTGGGACGCTGGCCCAGAACGAACTCCGCAATGCGCGTCTCGTGCGCGAGCTCGCCCATGTTGGCAGCGAGATAGCGCAGGCCCAGCGACGCATGCGCGTAACGGGCGTTGATCGTAGTGAGAACGATGGCTGGCACGGAGTTAATTGTGCCTGAATTTCAGAAAAACCGATCGATTAACCACGGAATCACACGGAAATACACGGACGAAGAGCTGAACCGGAAAGTGCGTTGTAGTGGAACGAGAACTTCCGTGTGCTTCCGTGTGGTTCCGTGGCTGTCTTGTTTCTGATATAGCTTCTAGTCTATTGCTGTCGGGTCGCGTGCGGCGCGGCGGCTCACGTCTTCTTCCCGTCAGCGAGCAGGGCGTGCAGCACCCAGCCAATCAGGATGCCCGCCGCAAGGACAAAGATCAGCAGCAGCGCGTGAGGCATCGCAATCCGCCACACGAGAAAGCGCAGCTCCGTGACCTGGATATTCTGCAGGATGAACAGCAGAACCGGGACCGCAACGATCAATAATACCAGCCGCTTCACGATTTGCTCCTCTCACCAAATGATCATTGCGGCGCGGCCGCAACCCCGGGTTTTGCCGCTACCAGCGGTACAACTCCTTCAGTTCTGCAGAGCGTTCGCGTGACCAGATGGTCTGCAACACCCGCGCGCACTTCTGCTCGCCCAGGATAGGTCGACAGTTGGACATGAACTTGTGCGTGAGGTCATCGTCAGTCATCGGATTCTCGCCTTCGCCCTTGGGATCGAGCACGCGCTCTTCGAGCTTCGTGCCATCCTTGAAATGCACGCGGGCGACGCCCGAGCGGCGGCGCGGGTACAGTCTCTCACACTCGGCATCGACGACGACCGTGGTCGCGTCGGCGATCCGTTTGACCTCGGGACTGTCGAGATGGGAGCGATCGTAACTGGTCGCGGTCACGTCGCCGAGCACCACGGCAAGCGCTGTCGACACTGGTGCACTCATCTGCGCGTCCAGCAAGCCGTAGGCGTGCTTGTGGTCATGGCCCTGTACGCCAACGTCATACAGTCCGATCTCGACCGACTCGACTTCCTGCGGCGCGAATGCGCGGCGCTTGGAAATGATGCGTATGGCATCCAAGGCCGAATGAAAATGCCGGCAAGCCGGGTACGGCTTGAAGTACGTGCCGCAAATCTCGAACGTCCTGCCCAAACCCGCCGTCACGCGGCTCAAATCGGCGTTTCCCCCGCTCACCGCCTGGGCGAAGCCATAGCGCCCTTCGAGCACCCTGGTGGGACCGCTCAGCCCGCGCAGCGCCAATTCAGCGCAAACGATGCCGTCGCGTGCAGCCTTGCCCGGATGAATGCGCTTCACATCGGCGCCCTCCGCGACATACTCGCGAAGTCCCCCGGCAAAGCTGCCGGCCAGTCCCAAGGCATCAAGCGTGCGCCGGGCATCCAGGCCCAGGAGTCGCGATACAGCCGCGGCCGCGCCGAACACACCCGCGGTCGGTGTGTTGTGGAAGCCGCGTCGGGCGGAATCGGGGTGCACGGACGCGGCGATGCGCAACGTGACGTCATAGGCTGCGACACCGGCTGCAATCACCTCCTCAATGTTTGCGCCAAGCCGCTCGGCCATCGCCAGCAGCGCAGGGAAGATGGCGCCCGCCGGGTGCACCGAACCCTGCGTGTAGCCGTCGTCGAAGTCCAGGCCGTGGGTGCTGGTCCCGTTAACGAATGCGGCATTCGGACACGCGAGACGGGCTTGACTGCCGACCACGCATGCTTCGCCGGAGCGATCCCAACTGCGTAGATAGTCCAGCACCTGCAGAGTCGGTCCCATCCGCGAGCCGGAGACGGCACAGGTGACATAGTCGAGCAGCGCGCGGCGAAACGCGTGCACGGCCGCAGAAGGCAGGCGCTGGAACTGGATTCCAGCCACGTACTCGGCCAACGCCCTCGAAACCTCCGGGGCATTGTCGGATGACGCCGATCGATCGCTCATGGTATCCGCGCTCCTGCTATATCCGTGCCCAGTCGGCCGGCCGAGTGTGAGCCGTCGGGATCAATGCTCTGCGATTCGCACCAGTGCGTCGACCGCCACTACGCCGTCACTGCGGACGATCAACGGATTGATCTCCGCCTCCATCACGAGGCCATCCTCCGCAAGCGCGAGCAACGACATCAAGTGGACGACGCGCGCGAGCGAAGCGAGGTCGCCGGCGGGGCGATTGCGATAACCGCGCACGAGCGCGAGCCCAGGAACAGCGGCGATCATCTCCAGCGCCGAATCGACACTCACCGGCGCCACTCGGACCGCGTGCCCTGGGCACAGCTCCGCGAGAATACCGCCAACGCCAATCATGACAACAGGGCCCACGTCGCGGTCGCGGCGCAAACCGACGATCACTTCGCCGAGTCCACGTTGCATCGGCTGCACCAACACGCCTTCGATGCGCGCATCGGGGCGCTCCGAACGAACACGGGCGAGCATCTCATCGACGCGAGCAGCGAGCGCAGACGCATCCCCAATGTCCAATGCGACTCCGCCGGCCTCGGTCTTATGGGGGATATCCGCGGACAGGATCTTTGCGACAACGGGAAAGGGTGAATGCACCGGTTCACTTCCCGAGCGAATCACCTGGAACGGCACGCAAGGCACACCGATGTTCGACAGCAGTGTTGCCGCTGCGCGTTCGCTCAACGTACCACGGCCGGCCGCTGCAACGGCCCGATTCAGGGCAACGATCTGTTCCGGGTCGCCGGAGATAGCGATCTGCGGCGCGCGCCAATCACAGTATGCACGCACCGCATCCGCGCAGGCTTCAGGCGTCCGAAACGCGGCCACCCCGCCGTCCTGCAGCACCCGCAACGAATCGCTGGCTCGCGGTCCAAGAAACACTGCCAGCGGCTTATCGCCGCGCCGCGCAGCGACGATTCGTTCGCGGACGGACTCCACGGAGTAGGCCGCCGTCGAACCTTGCACCGCGACCACGGCATCGCAGTGATCCGAAGCGGTCAGTTCCTCGACGATCGAGCCATAGATGTCGCCTTCGGCACGACCCATGGGCAGGTCGGTCAACGTTGCATCGGTGATTTGAATGTTCTTTGCTGCGAGGTTGCTGATGATCTGCGGCGTTGGCGGCACCACGTCGATGCCAGCGATCCCGAGCCGGTCGATGACCATTGCAGCCGCGCCGCCGGTCACCGTGAGCACCGCGACACGCCGACCCTTGGGCGGACGGCGGTCTAGCACCAGCTGCGCCGTCTCGAACAGCGCTTCGAAGATTTCCACGCGGATGATCCCGTTGGCGCGGAAGAATGCGTCGGCGACATCATCTGCGCCGGCCATCGCGCCTGTGTGCGTTGTCGCGATCTCGCGACCCACGGCCGAGCGCCCGAGTTTCAGGGCGATCACAGGCTTGCCGGCCGCGAAAGCACGCCGCGCCGCGGCACCCAGCACCGGCGCATCCCGGAACGCCTCGAGAAACAGCAGGATCGCCCGCGTATCGGGATCGTCCACCAGCAAATCCACCAGCTCGCCGACGCCGACGTCGCACTCGTTTCCTACCGACACCAGCTTGGAGAAACCGAGGCCTCGTTCCTGCGCGCGCGTGATGATCCCCCCCAGCATGGACCCGCTCTGAGAGATGACCGATAGCCCCCCGCGCCGCAGCGTCTCCTGCTCCAATACCGCGTTGGCGGAAATGGTAACGCCGCCGCTGACGTTGATGATGCCAAGGCAATTCGGCCCCACCAAACGCACGCCGGCGCTTTTTGCCATGGCGACAATGGCATTCTGCCTGCGCTGGCCCTCCTCGCCGGTTTCGGCGAAACCCGCCGTAAAAATCGTCGCCACCTTAACCCGGGCCGCGCAGCAATCGGCGATGACGTCCGGAACCGCGGAAGCCGGAACCAGGATGAATGCATGGTCTACGACGCCCGGCGCGGCGGTGAGGGAACGGTACGCCCGTTCGCCGAGGATCTCGCTGCGGGCCGGGTTGATCGGCACGACCACACCGCCGTAGCCGTGCTTGCGCAGGACGCGCTGAGGTCGAGACGCGAGTTTTGCCTGATCGGCGGATGCCCCGACGAGCGCAATCGTCTGCGGCCTGAACAGCGCCTGCGCCAACGTCGATCGTTTCGACGCAGCTTCAGTTGATTCTGATTCCAGCATCGTGCATGCCCTTTCCCGCCTTCGCCGACACACTCCAACGGATTCGAGCGGCCGTCATAATTTCCTCCGCGGCGGCCCGAGCCGCTTACGCCCCCGCGCATCCGTCAGCACCCGCCGTCTCGTTTCGTCGCCAAACCGCCGCGCCCGCGCCCCCTGCGCTACCGGTGCCTCAAGATAAAGACGCACGGGGCGCACGCTGTGAGAAGCGACGCTCGAAAATGATCTCAGCCAATCGATTCTTCATCATCTCGATGGAGCCGCCCGCGATCATCCAGCCGCGGCTGCGGCGCATACAATACTCGACCAGCGTTTCCTGCGTGTACCCGAGGCCGCCCATGATCTGCATGGCTTCGTTGGCGACATTGAATCCGGCCTGATTGCACAGCAGCTTGGCGACAGTGGTTTCATCGGGCGCCGGAAAGCCGCGATCCGCATTGACCGCCGCGCGGTAGAGCAGAAGTTGAGCCGCGTCGAGCTGCACCTTCATGTCGGCAAACTTCCACTGGATCCCCTGGAACTCGCACAGCGCCCGGCCGAATTGCTTGCGCACCAGGGCATAGTCGCGGGCTGCGTTGTAACAGTAACGGCCAAACGCAAGGGAGCGAGCGGCGTTGCCAATGCGCTCCGCATTGAAGCCGGCAATCTGTTTCTTGAAGCCCCCTTCGCGCAACAGCACGTCCTCGGGAGGCACGTAGACGTTATCGAAATACAGCGTCGCCCAATCGGCGCCCGACATGAATTTGGATGGCGTGCCCAGCGTAAACCCCGGGGCCCCCTTGCGCAGCAGCACCGAGCCAATGCCCTCAATACCCGGGCCGTAGCGCACGTATACGACATACTGGTCCGCATGCGGATTGGGGAACACCTTTTGTCCGTTGATGCGAACACCCGCGCCGTCCGGCGTAGCCGATGTTTCCAGATCGGTGGTTGCGGAGCCGGCATTGGGCTCGGTCATGCCGACTGCGATGATCTCCTCTCCACTGAGCACCTTGGACAAGTAGCGGCGCTTTTGCTCGTCGCTGCCAAAAGCGGCCAGGACGCGGATGACGCCGAAGTTCCCCTCCTGCACCACGTCGGCGCTGCGCGGGCACACGAGCGCCACCTGCTCGATCGCGAGCACCGCGTCCATCAAGGTGCCCCCCATGCCACCATCGGCCTCGGGCAGCGTGATGCCGAGCAGCCCGGCCCGGGCCATCTTCAGCGCGACGTCTCGAGGAAATTCGCTGGCGTGGGCCCGATGGAGCGCGCCCTGCTCGAGCTCGCGTCGGGCAAACGTTCGCACACTCTCCTGAAAAGCCCGCTGCTCGTCGTTCAGATTGAAGTCCATGCGGAAATACGAAGGAATCCTCTGTCCTGCCGGCACGATACCCTGCCTTGTTGACGCACATCAAGATACCCCGCAACTTCAATGCGATATGCTGGTACGAGGCTTCATCTCCCCCGGGATTGCATGCCTCGTGCACGTGCCCCGCCGACGAACATGGACCAGGATCGACGCGAAAGCACCGAGAACGGACGCGAGGCGTTGCCGCGTTACCCGCACGCGCTCAGCGCCGAGCAAGTCACTGCGGCGCTCGAGAGCTCGCCGCGCGGGCTCTCGCGGACCGAGGCGGCGGCGCGGCTTGCGCGCTTCGGACCGAACCGTCTCACCGTGCGCCGCGGACCGACTCCGCTCGAGCGCTTCCTGCTGCAATTCCACAACGTCCTCATCTACGTGCTGGTTGGCGCGGCAGTCGTAACCGCAGCGCTCGGGCACTGGGTCGATACGGGCGTCATCATCGGCGTCGTTCTCATCAATGCCATCGTTGGCTTCATCCAGGAGGGCAAGGCCGAGCGCGCGCTGGAAGCGATCCGCCGCGTGCTCTCGCTGAAGGCCGTGGCACTGCGCGACGGTCACGCTGTGACGGTCCCGGCATCGGACCTCGTTCCGGGCGACGTTGTTCTGGTTCAATCGGGCGATCGCGTACCCGCGGACCTGCGCCTGCTTGCCGTAAAGAACCTGCGTATCGAGGAGGCCGCGCTCACAGGAGAATCAGTACCGGTAGACAAACGCCTCGAGGCTGTCGCATCGGATGCGTCGCTTGGCGACCGAACCTGCATGGCCTATTCGGGCACGCTCGTCACCTTCGGGCAGGGCCGCGGCGTGGTAGCCGCCACCGGCGACGCGACGGAGCTGGGCCGCGTTTCCACGCTGCTCGCCGAGGTGGAGCGGTTGGAAACGCCCCTGCTTCGCCGGATCGCGATATTCAGCAAGTGGCTGAGCGCAGCCATCGTTGCCATTGCGGCAGCCATCTTTGCGCTCGGCATCGTGCGCGGCTATCCGGCCGCCGAGATGTTCATGGCAGCGGTCAGCCTCGCCGTGGCGGCCATTCCGGAGGGATTGCCAGCGGTGATGACGGTCACGCTCGCCATCGGCGTTCAGCGCATGGCGCGCCGCAATGCCATCGTCCGGGTGCTGCCGGCTGTCGAGGCGCTCGGCAGCGTGACCGTGATCTGCTCGGACAAGACCGGCACGCTCACGCACAATGAAATGATGGTTCAAACGATCGTCACCAGCGAGGGTTTCCGTTCGGTGACGGGTGCCGGCTATGAGCCGCGCGGCGAGTTTTGCACGGACGAAGGACCGGTGGATCCGTCCGCTGATCCGTCGCTGGCCGAGATCCTGCGCGCCGGACTGCTGTGCAACGATGCACGGCTGGTCGCACATCACGGCGAGTGGGCCATCGAAGGCGACCCGACCGAGGGCGCGCTGGTCGTTGCAGCCAGCAAGGCGGGCATGGATCCCGCCCTCGAAAGCGAGCGCCTGCCGCGCCGCGACGTCATCCCGTTCGAGTCCGAGTACCGCTACATGGCGACGCTGCATCATGACCACGCCGGGCACGCGTTCGCATACGTCAAGGGCGCCCCCGAGCGCGTGCTCGAGATGTGCAGCCATCAGCACCGTGGCGGAGAGGACCGGCCGCTCCAGCGGCCGCAGTGGGAGCGCCACGCCCACGCGCTCGCCGCGAAGGGCCAGCGCGTTCTCGCCCTCGCTTTCAAGCCGCTCGAGCACGGTCAGCTCGACCTGTCGTACGACGACGTGGTGAACGGCCTTTCGTTGCTGGGACTGATGGGCATGAGCGACCCGCCGCGCGAGGAGGCGATTCACGCCGTCTCCGTCTGCAAGCAGGCTGGCGTGCACGTGAAACTCATTACCGGCGATCACGCCGCCACCGCGTTGGCCGTCGGTACACAGCTTGGCATCGGCGACGGCACAACGGTGCTGACCGGAACGGAGCTCGAGAAAACCGACGAGGAAACGCTGCAGCGCCTCGCGCCGCAGGTTGACGTCTATGCGCGCGTCAGCCCGGAGCACAAGCTGCGGCTGGTCAAGGCATTGCAGGCGCGCGGCGAAGTCGTGGCGATGACCGGCGACGGCGTCAACGACGCGCCTGCCCTGCGGCGCGCCGACATCGGCGTCGCCATGGGCATTACTGGCACCGAGGCTGCCAAGGAGGCCGCGGAAATGGTGCTCGCCGACGACAATTTCGCCTCGATCGAGCACGCGATCGAGGAAGGTCGTACGGTCTACGACAACCTGCGCAAGACCATTCTCTTCATGATGCCCACCAACGGCGGCGAGGCGGGTACGCTGGTGACCGCGATCGCGCTGGGCATCACGCTCCCGATCCTCCCAGTGCAGATCCTGTGGGTGAACATGATCACGGCCGTGACACTGTCGCTCGCGCTCGTTTTCGAGCCGATGGAAGCCGGCGTCATGCGCCGCGCACCGCGCGACCCCGGCGAACCGATCTTCTCGCGCTACTTTCTGTGGCGAACCGTCTTCGTGTCGGTGGTGGTCAGCGCCGGCACGCTCGGCATGTTCCTTTGGGAGCAGGCGCAGGGCGCGGGCCTGGAGGTGGCGCGCACCGCCGCGGTCAACACACTCGTCGTATTCGAAGCATTTTACCTGCTGAACGCGCGTTTTCTCCTTGCGCCCGCGACGCCGCTCGCGGCGCTCACGGGCAACCCCTACGTGCCCCTGATGATCCTGCTGGTTGTCGTCTTCCAGCTCTTCTACACGTACGCGCCTTTCATGCAGACGCTCTTTCACTCCGCCGCACTCAGCCCCGAGGTCTGGCTGCGCGTTGTGCTGATCGGGCTGTTGATCTACGTTCTAGTGGAACTCGAAAAGTGGGTGGTGCGCCTCACCCGCTGGCGGGTCGTGTAGACGCGTCGCGCCTGTCTACTCATGGCACGCCGCCGCGCACGAATTCTGATCGGGACCTCCGGCTGGTCCTATCCGCACTGGCGCGGGCCGTTCTATCCGGTGGATCTGCCGCATGAAGTGCAGCTCGCGTTCTACGCCGAGCGATTCCGCAGCGTCGAGATCAACAGCACTTTTTACCGCCTGCCCGAGCGTAAAACGCTCAAGGCCTGGCATGACGCCGTTCCCGGAGAATTTGTATTTGCCGTCAAAGCGAGTCGCTTCATCACGCACATGAAGAAGCTCAACACGCCGGCGCCGGCATTGCGAAGCTTCTTCAGGCGGATCGAAGTGCTCGGTGACAAGCTCGGCCCCGTGCTTTTTCAGCTGCCCCCGCGCTGGCGCTGCAACCCGAAGCGCCTGGCGTCGTTTCTCGGCTCGTTGAGCCGTGACTTCCGCTACGCCTTCGAGTTCCGCGACCCTAGTTGGCTCACGCCCGATATCTACGGTCTGCTCGCGCACCACAATGCGGCGCTCTGCATCTACGAGCTTGCCGGTTATCGCTCTCCGATCGCGGTCACCTCGAGGCTGGTCTACATCCGGCTGCACGGGTCGGAAGGACCGTACCAAGGGTGCTACGACCGGCGCACGCTGGCCCACTGGGCGAAGAAAATCCGGGCATGGTCGTCGGAAGGACGGTCGGTGTGCTGTTACTTCGACAATGATCAGCTGGGGTATGCGGCCCTGAATGCACGCGAACTCGCATGCCTGGTCGGTAGGCAGAAGGCTCCATCCAAAACCTGGTGATGGGTACTGGTGATGACGATATTGGTGATGGGTAATGGTGATGAGGAACGTAATGCGCCGTTCCATCACTATCATCCATCACCATTTTTCATCACCATTATTCATTACTTCGTGGCGAAGGAATGAGGGATGGAAACCGCCTGAAGTCAGGAGGCAGAAGAATTCCCGGATCGTCTGCGCCAGCGCTCGAGCTGCCGTCGCTCCTTCTTGGTAGGGCGGCCTTGGCGGCCGGCTGCCGGCTCCGACATGAGCTTGCGGTTCGCCACCTGTTCCTGGCGCCGCGCTTGGCTGGCGGGATCTTCCTCGTAGAGCATGCGGGCGACGGATGCTGGGCCACGTCGTTCGGAAAGCCGCGCCACGGTGATCACCCATTCGTAGTCGCCGATATGAATGACCAGTGTGTTGCCGACTTTGAGGTCGCGGGCGGGTTTCGTGCGCTCGCCGTTCAACTTCACCTTGCCGCCCTCGATCGCTTGCTGCGCGGCCGAGCGCGTCTTGAAGAAACGGGCGGCCCAGAGCCATTTGTCTATTCGTATCGCCATTCGGCTTTATGGCCACTTTATCGTGGCCCCAACAAGCGGGGACTGCGGCGCTTCCAGATGATTCGAACGTCGATGCAGATACGGAGCTGACCATGTGGTCGCGCTCGCCGAAAATCAATGGCTGAACCGCGTAGCCGCCCAGAGCGAGTAGAAAAGCGCCGAAAGTTGATTAGGGAATGGAAAACGCATTTAGAGAAAAGCGAAGACCCTTGCCTCGTATACTCAGACATCGGAAGCGCGCAGCCCTTTTAGCGCCGATAGCTGATGCGGTAGATCGCGCCGGCGTGATCGTCGGAAACCAGCAACGCGCCGTCGGGCATGATCAGTACGTCGACCGGCCGTCCCCAGGCCGACTGTCCCTGCAGCCAGCCCTCGGCGAATACCTCGTGTTTTACCGGTTTGTTGCCTGACAGCACGACGCGCTTCAGACGGTAACCGATTTTCTGGCTGCGGTCCCACGAGCCATGCTCGGCGATGAAAATGTTGTTGCGATATTCGGCGGGGAACATGTTGCCGGTGTAAAAGCGCATGCCGAGTGCGGCGACGTGCGGCCCGAGGTTGATCACGGGGGGCGTGAATTCCGCGCAGCTGCGTTGCGCGCCAAACTGGGGATCAGGCAGGTCTCCCTGATGACAGTAAGGATAACCGAAATGCATGCCGGGCCTGGGCGCATGGTTTAGTTCGTCACTCGGAATGTCGTCGCCCAGCCGGTCGCGACCGTTGTCGGTAAACCACAATTCCTTCGACTCCCGATGCCAGTCGAAACCAACCGAGTTGCGTATCCCGCGCGCAAACACTTCCAGTCCGCTTCCATCGGCCTTGAGGCGCATGAGGTTGGCGTAACGACCGGAATCCGGATCGCAGATATTGCAAGGTGCGCCGACCGGAACGTAAAGCATGCCGTCGGGGCCAAACGCGATGAATTTCCACCCGTGGTGTGTTTCGGAAGGGAAGCGGTCGCTGACGATAACCGGACGAGGGGGTGCCGCGAGGCTGGCCTCGATGTTGTCGAAACGCAGGATGCGAGAAACCTCGGACACGTACAGCGCGCCGCTGCGAAACGCAACGCCGACGGGCATGTTGAGCCCGGAGGCAACGGTCAGCGTTTCGACCGCCTTGTTGTCGCGTATCTTGACGGCGTAAACCTTGCCGGCGTGCCTACTGCCGACAAACAGCGTGCCCTGGTCCCCCAGCGACATCGCGCGCGCGTTGGGCAAATCGTCGGCAAACACGCTGATCTCGAATCCAGGCGGCAACCTGATTTTTTCGACCGGTAGCCCTTGCGCCGCGGCGGCCGTGCCGATTGCCAGCGCGGTTACAAGCGCGCAACGCCGCAGGCATTCAGTCATTTCAGCAATCATGGGGGGTAATGATTCACGATAGATCCCCCGATTATAATTGGGCGAGCACAATCATTCGTATTTTGAACAATACGTCAATGGGGTTAGACTTGATTGATTTTGGTCTGTTTACGAAATGCGCCCGACCTAGAGTCCCCTCGCCTCGCATTCAGTGCAAGCCGCCGATCGAGCTGCAGCGCGATCAATCGAGTCTGACGCCCTTGACTCTGATGATCGCCGGACGAGTCTTGATCAAAACGGCGGGCGTTCGAGGCGGCTATGCGCTTGACGACCCGCTGTTCGCCGAATGGCTGCGGGCCGGTCGCCAACTCGAGATAGACCGACGCGCGTGATGTCTTCCGGGAACTCGCCGGTGCATTCACTTGCTAAGATCGCGGTGGATGTCGATGCTCCAACTCCTGGCGTGACGGCGAGGGTTCTCGTTCCGGTTCTCACGCCCCACGGCCACCTCCTGCTGGCGCCCGGGGATGATCCGGTTCCGCTCGCAGCCGGGGTTGCGCTCCGCTTGCAGGTGTCCTTTGCTCGAGGAACCGGTCATGGACTGGTCGATCTGGGTGCAACAGAGGTCGGCACGGCGCTGCCTCCGGTGTTCGGCTATTGGCGGGACTTCGCCGCCCGCTATGTAACTGCGGTCTGCGCCGCTTCTGATCCCGGCGCGTCGCCGACGCAAATCCGGATTGCCGCACCGTCGCCGCAGGTGCTCGAATCTCTTGCGGCCGCGGTACCACCAATGACCGGAGCCGAGTACGCGACGGCAAGCGTGCTGCATTCGCTCTGGAACGAAATCGAGACGGCGTTCCAGGCCGAGCTCGCTGCATCGACGGTATCAGTTCAGGACTTCCTCAGGAGCAAGAACCCCGCCTGGAATCTGGTTGGCCGCGTCCATTTCAACTTGGCCGAGAATCGCAGGGACGAGGAAGCGCCGTTCGCATTTCTGGCGACCTATACGCCACGACTTTCGGCGCAGGCGAGAGCACAGCACCTGCCGCTCGGCGAAGCGCTGCGTGAATACGCCGGTACGGCGAACAAGGAAAAACTGCTTTCCCTGCTGCTGCCCGTCCAACGCGCCGCGGAGAAATGCACGTGGCTTAAGGCGCTGGTGGATGCGGGCGAGGTTTTTCACCCGCTGCGCTGGTCGTCGCGAGAGGCGTTTCAGCTACTTACCGACTTGCCGGTACTCGAGTCCTCTGGTGTGGTCGTGCGGGTACCGGGTACTTGGAGGGGCAACCGGCCGCCCCGTCCTCAGGTAAGCGCCACCGTGGGCGACAAGCCGCCGACCGGACTCGGAATGGACTCTCTGCTCGACTTCCACATGCGGGTCACCCTTGATGGCGAGACGCTCACCGCCACGGAGATCAGGCGCCTGCTTGCGGGATCCGACGGCCTTGCGCTGATCCGTGGCCGCTGGGTCGAGGTTGATCGGGAAAAGCTCGGTCGGATGCTTGAACAGTTTCGCGAGGTGGAACGCACAGCAGCCAACAGCGGGCTCAGCTTCGCCGAGGCGATGCGCATGCTCGCGGGGGCAAACGTAGCTGCCGGCGCGGCGGCAACTGGCGTCGATCCTGACTGGGTCTCGGTGGCAGCAGGTCCCTGGCTCGCGGAAACACTCAAGGCGCTGCGCAGTCCCGAGGGCTTGGTGCGCATCGATCCGGGGCGCGAGCTGAAGGCGCAGCTTCGCCCCTACCAACAGGTCGGCGTGCGCTGGCTCTACGTATTGTCGAGACTCGGCCTCGGGGCCTGCCTCGCCGATGACATGGGGCTAGGCAAGACGATTCAGGTGCTGTCGCTGCTTCTGGTGCTTCGTATCGAACGCGACGCCGGGAGACGCGCGAGCCTGTTGGTCGCGCCGGCGTCGTTGCTCGCCAACTGGGCCGCGGAAATCGAGCGGTTCGCACCCACGTTGCGCGTGTTGGTCGCGCATCCGTCGGCTATGCCGGCGACCGAACTGAAATCCCTGGGCTGGGACCGCATCGACGATGTCGATCTCGTCATCACGAGCTATGCATCTCTTCTGCGTTTACCCTGGGTCGCGACGACACCGTGGCGGTTGGTCGTGCTCGACGAGGCCCAGGCGATCAAGAACCCGGGAGCAAAGCAGACGCGTGCCGCCAAACAACTAGATGCCCGCGCGCGCATCGCGCTGACCGGGACGCCGATCGAAAACCGGCTGGCCGATCTCTGGTCGATTTTCGATTTCGTCAGTCCCGGACTGCTGGGCGGTGCCAAGGCCTTTGCGGACTTCACCAAGCGCCTCGCGGAGCGGCCGCACAATCCGTTCGGCCCCTTGCGTGAGTTGGTGCGGCCTTATATCCTGCGGCGACTCAAGACTGACAAGTCGGTCATCGCCGATCTTCCCGACAAGACCGAGGTCAATGCATACTGCTTGTTGAGCCGCAAACAGGCTGCGCTTTACCAGCAGGCGGTGGACGAACTGGCCAGGAAAATCCGCGAGGCGGATGGTATCCAGCGTCGAGGACTCGTGCTGTCGTTCCTGATGCGCTTCAAGCAGATCTGTAATCATCCCTCGCAGTGGCTGGGTGACGGCGCTTGGGGCGAGACCGACAGCGGCAAGCTCGGCCGCCTGCGCGAAATCGCCGAGGTGATCGCGGCCAAGCAGGAGAAGACGCTCGTGTTCACCCAGTTCCGGGAAGCGACCGCCCCGGTAGCGGCCTTTCTCGGGTCTGTGTTCGGACGGCCCGGACTGGTGCTGCACGGCGAGACCGAGATCAAGAAGCGTAAGACTCTGGTGCAACGATTTCAGGAAGACGAGACGGTCCCGTTCTTCGTCCTCTCGCTCAAGGCAGGCGGTGCCGGGCTCAATCTCACGGCCGCATCTCATGTGGTCCATTTCGATCGCTGGTGGAACCCGGCCGTGGAGAATCAGGCCACCGACCGCGCCTTCCGCATAGGACAGACGAAAAACGTGCTGGTGCACAAGTTCGTGTGCCGCGGGACAGTCGAGGAAAAGATCGACAAACTGATCGAATCGAAACAACGGCTCTCGCATGACCTGCTCGAGGGCGGCGCGGAGCTGCTGCTCACCGAGATGAATGACGATGAACTGCTCAAGCTCGTCAAGATGGACATTCACGCCGCCGCGCAGGAAGGATGACCGATGTTTTATCGCTGGAAACCCTACGTTCCTTCGGCCGAGCGCCGCCGCCAGGCCGCGCGCGCAGTGGCGAGATTCAAGAAGAAGGGCGCCACAATGATGCCGGTGGTTTTGGATGGGCGCGCGATGGCCAAGACGTTCTGGGGCAAAGCCTGGTGCGACAACCTGGAGCGCTACAGCGACTACTCGAACCGCTTGCCTCGCGGGCGCACCTATGTGCGAAACGGCTCGGTAATCGATCTCAAGATCGCGCCGGGCGAGCTGACGGCGCTGGTCAGCGGCTCCAGCATCTACACAGTACGTGCGCAGATCACCGCGGTTCCCAAGGTGCGGTGGAAGGCGGTCTGCGCCGATTGTGCGGGCGCCATCGATTCCCTGGTCGAACTGTTACAGGGGCGCTTTTCGAAGGGCGTGATGGAACGCATCTGCCGGCAGGACACGGGGCTGTTCCCTTCGCCGAAGGAAATCAGTTTCACTTGTTCCTGTCCCGACTGGGCCACGATGTGCAAACATGTCGCTGCGGTACTCTACGGTGTCGGAGCCCGCCTCGATCAGAATCCCGAACTGTTGTTCGCGCTGCGCAAGGTCGACCATAATGCTCTGGTCGCGACCGCCGGACGCGACTTGTCGCTCGGCGGGAAGGGACCGGCCACCGGCAAGGTACTCGAGGAGGCCGGACTCGCCGAGATGTTTGGCATCGAGTTGGTAGCGCGCACCGAAGGGCCGGCATCAGCAGGGACAGCGAAGGAGGGTGCGAACAAGAAGTCTTCGGTGGCAATTGGAGGAAGGGCGAGAAGCAAAAAGCTGACACCAATGCCGAAGAAAACAAAGGCAACTCGTAGCGAACGCGTCGCAGCCAAAGCCGGCAAACACTCGAAGCCCTCTGGCCCCCGCTCATCGCGGCGCGGTCGGGGTTGAAAGCCGGTGAATCGCAGCCGTCGGGTCGGCCTGCGCATCGTCCTTTTCGAGGCTTGCTCAGCGTTCGCTCGCGTTACAGCCTGCACACTCGCGCTGTCACCGTATTTCGTGACACGCTTACCCGAAGGCTTCAGCCATTTCGTTACCTCCATGACTGCTCCGGTGCTTCCGGCTGGAGCCGTTGCTGGGTGGGATTCTCACCCACTGGAAAGCGCCGCCTTATCACGGCGCACACCATAAGAGGGCATTCGCTGGCTGCGAGCCCTCCGTCTGAGCCTCAATCGGGGAGTCAAGCTCGCAACAGCTGATAGCAAGATGTCGGGTTTTGATTGTGCTCTGTAACGAGAGGGATTAGCCAAGAACGCAAGAACGGGTCAAACTAACGGGCAATTCAGCCGCACATCGACCGGAGGCGCCATTGAGTCACTCTAAGATGCTTACGACCAGGCGAAGGAAGCAAAGAAACAAGAAGCAACTCGTGCGGGTAGCCAAGCGAGCGAAGAAACTGGGGAAACAAACCGTGAAGAGGGGCAGCGCGGACACCTCGAAAGGAGGACGCCCTTGACCGTTTTTCAACGCGAAGCTGGGTTTCTCAATAGGCTGCTGAACGGGCGCCTGGAGCGGGAGTCACCGTGAATGTGATGAGGTGGGCTGGGAGGTTGTTCCTTCTCGCTCTGGGGTTGCTCGGTACGCTCGCTCCCGCCTTCGCTCAGGAGAAGCGGTCGGCGATCGTCTACGTAGCGCCCGTCGAGGGCATCATCGACCGCGGACTGGCGCCGTTCGTCCAGCGCGTCCTCGATGAAGCGGCGGAGGCGGGTGCAGCAGCCGTCATCCTGGAGATCAATACCTTCGGAGGACGGGTCGATGCGGCCGTGCAGATCCGTGATGCGCTGCTGAATGCACGCATCCCGACGGTCGCATTCGTGAACAAGCGGGCCATCTCGGCTGGCGCGCTGATCAGTCTCGCCGCCGAGACCCTCGTCATGGCCGAGGGAGGAACCATCGGCGCTGCGACGCCGGTGCAAGTGGGACAGCCCGGCGCTGCCGCGCAGCCGGTCTCGGAGAAAACGGTTTCCTACGTCAGGAAGGAGTTCCGCGCCACGGCGGAGAGCCGCAAACGACCGCCACTCATTGCAGAGGCGATGGTGGACTCGGACGTAGAGATTGACGGCGTCATCGAGAAGGGCAAGCTCCTCACGCTGACGACCGAGGAAGCCCTCACGCACAAGGTCGCCGATTTCCGCGCCGATACCCTGGAGAGCGCGCTGCAGAAGCTGGGGCTCGGCGGGGCGCAGCTCAGGCGCGCCTCGCCCAATTGGGCCGAGAACGTGGTTCGGTTCCTGACGCATCCGGTGGTCAGCTCACTGCTGATCACCATCGCGATGCTCGGGATCATCATTGAGCTCCGAACACCCGGCTTCGGGGTGCCCGGCGGCCTGGGCGTCGCGAGTCTGGCGCTTTTCTTCTGGGGCCACTGGCTGGTGCAACTGGCCGGCTGGGAGGAGCTGATTCTCGCGGTGGCCGGAGTCATCCTGCTGGCTCTCGAGCTTCTGGTCGTTCCTGGCTTCGGAGTTGTCGGGGTCCTGGGAATCGTCGCCATCCTCGCGAGTCTGGTCCTGAGCATGGTCGGGCCCGGAGAAACGGCGACGTTCATCCTCGTGGCCGCGGGGCGCGTCGTTCTTGCCCTGCTGTTCGCATTGCTTGCGAGCCTGGTACTGCTGCGCTTCCTGCCACGACTGCCTTTCGGGCGACGGCTGATCCTGGAGCGCGGGCTTGCCGCGGCCCAAGGCTACGCCTCTGCGCCCCAGAGCGACGCGCAGTGGCGGGGAAAGAGAGGCCGGGCGTCGTCCCCGCTTCGACCGGCCGGCATCGCCGAGATCGACGGACAGCGCGTGGATGTGGTGTCCGACGGTGAACTTATCGAAGCCGGGCAGCTCATAGAAGTGACCCGCGTGGACGGCAACCGGATCGTCGTGCGGCACATCACGAACATCAACCACAGGGAGTGACACATGACAGGAATCGAGACGGGCCTGGGCCTCACGGGAGGCTTCGGGTTGCTCATCGTGGTGGTGGCGGGGCTGGCCATCGTGCTGTACCTGGTGCCGATTCCGCTCTGGATCGCTGCGTGGGCTTCCGGGGCATACGTGGGGCTGCTCACGCTTATCGGCATGCGCCTGCGCCGCGTTCCGCCCACCACAGTGGTCACGGCACGGATCAGCTCGGTGAAAGCTGGGCTCGATATTTCCATCAACGACCTGGAAGCTCACTATCTTGCGGGCGGCAACGTCGTAAGGGTTGTCAACGCCATGATCTCGGCCGACAAGGCCAACATCCCGCTGGTCTTCAAGCGCGCCGCGGCCATCGATCTCGCGGGACGCAACGTGCTCGAGGCGGTGCAGATGTCGGTCCTGCCCAAGGTGATCGAGACGCCGAAAATCGCGGCCGTCGCCAAGGACGGCATCCAGCTCATCGTCGTTTCCCGCGTGACGGTCCGAACCAACATCGACCGGCTGGTGGGCGGTGCCGGCGAGGAAACGATCATCGCGCGCGTCGGCGAGGGCATGGTCAGCACCATCGGTTCCGCGGTCAGCCACAA
>JAOTTL010000057.1:0-21064 GCA_029864385.1 Betaproteobacteria bacterium
CCCCACTGGACCTCCGCCATCGCTGTCTTTGGTTACGTGGCCGGTTTCTACGTCATTCTGCTGATCCTGGAAATCTGGTTTATGTACCGGCCCTACATGGTGCAGCAGGCGCAGCAGCAACGCGGGCTGGCGGGAAAACTCTGGCACGTACTGTGCCTCGGTTCCTGCGATCTGTCCGGGAAAGCGCTGCGTTACGACGAAAAATGGATTTTCGCGCTGGCGGTTGTCGGCATTCCCGCCGCGCACGGCTTGCATGGTTACGTGGGGTTCCTGTTCGGTTCCTTGAAGTCCCGGGAATGGTGGTCCTCCGACCTGATGCCGGTGGTCTTTCTGTTCTCCGCGGTCATTTCCGGCGTTGCCTTGCTGATCGTCCTCTACGTTCTGTCCTGCAAGGTGCGCAAAGTCGCGGTCGACCTGCAGTGCCTGAAGGGACTCGCTTACGTGCTGTGGGGATTCGCCATGTTTACCCTCGTCCTGGAGGGGTTGGAATTCGCCAACATCGTCTACAAGGGCCGTGAAGGGATCGAAATGATCCTTGAATACGTGACGGGCCCGCTACTAATACCCTTCTTCATCCTGCAGTTCAGCATCGGGGCCGTGGTACCGATTGCGTTGCTCTCGTACCTGATCTGGCGGGGTCCCACCGGCACGGCGCTGATCGTGGGCGTGACCGTCAGCGCGTTGCTGGTGCTGTTCCAAGTCTGGATGATGCGCTGGAACGTGGTCATCGGCGGCCAGGAAATCGCCAAGACCGGCAAGGGGCTGCTGAGCTACCAGCTGGTGCTTCTCCACCGGGAGGGGCTGTTGACGGCGGTCTCGGTGACCGTTGCGCCGCTGCTCCTCTTGTGGGCGACGGTCCGGCTGTTCCCGCCCTGGACACAAGACTCAATCCCTTCACCCTCGCCTCCTGCCAGTGCGGGGTAACCGTTCGAGCAACGCTCGATTCCTGTGGTGGGCGAAGACCCCGATTGGGAACGTCAGGCCGAGACCGCGAATCGGCTTCGCCTGTTTGCGGCGTAGCGCACAAATCGATTGCGTCTTCGACGCGTCGGGGTCCATTACTTCCTAACTGCCGAAATCGACGAGCCGCTCGGTTCACGCGACGAAAGGCATTCAAACCACCCGGGCGTGGACTATAATAGCGGGCATTACTGCGGAACGAAATCGCGAGCCGCGCCGAGATACTTCTTTCTTCTTTCGACATGCCGAAACGACTTATCGTAGTCGTCACAACGACCGTGCTTTCGCTTGCCGCGTCGGTCATGCCGCCTGCGGCGAGCGCACAGATTGACGGGCGTAGCGGGAAGCAGGTCGTGGACGAGGTGTGCGCTGCCTGCCACGCAACCGGGGCGACAGGCGCGCCCAGGATCGGCAACAAGGACGCATGGGCTCCCCTGGCCTCGAGGGGGCTTACCAGCCTCACGGAAAGCGCGCTCAAGGGTATCCGCAACATGCCGTCGCATGGCGGTAATCCGGGCCTCTCCGATCTCGAGATCGAGCGCGCCATCACCTATATGGTCAACCGCTCGGGCGGCGAATGGATCGAGCCGATCGGGGGCGTCACGCCAGCGCTCGAACGCAAGGGGAAGCAAGTTGTGGAATTGCAGTGCGCGAAGTGCCATGAAACGGGGGTGTTTGGCGCCCCGAAGATCGGCGACCGTACCGCGTGGATATTGCGGCTCAGACGAGGCCTTGACTTCCTGGTGCGCTCGGCGATCAATGGACACGGCCCGATGCCGCCGCGGGGGGGCATGGCCGAGCTCACTGATCTCGAGCTGCGCGCTGCAATTCTGCACATGTTCAATCCGGCCGGCACGGCGACGGAACCCGCTCAGGCCGCGCCGATCGCGGCGCACGACCCGAATCGCAAGGTCGCGGATGGAATGGAGATCTACCTCGGGATCGTTTCGGCGGAAACGCTGGGCGAGCGCTACGCGAAAGACGATCCAGAACGCATGATTCACGGCGGCATCCCGAGGGGCAGAGGCTATTACCATCTCAACATTTCGCTGTTCGACAGCAAGACTCGCCTGGCGATCGCCAATGCGGAAGTGACGGCCAGCGTCACGGAGCCCGTGTGGGGAGGCGAAACGAAAGAACTCGAGCTCGTGAGCCTCAAAGGCGCGAAGAGCTATGGCAACTACTTTCGCATGACAGGCAAGAATTCGTACCGGATCGTCGTGCGAGTCCAGCGCCCGGGCGGGTCGAGGGAGATCCAGACCGAATTTGAGTTCAAGCCGTAGTGAGCGCCAAATGTGCAAGGCGCGCGTCGCGACCACGGTTTTTGGATTTTCGCGGAGGGATGTTCTCGGCGACCGGCTGCCTATCCTTCATGAGGCAAGGTTGGTACGGGTTCGCGATATCGGTTGAGGAAACGTCGATGAGCCGAACTGCGCAGGTGCGTTATCCCACAGTCTTGTTTTTGGCGGTTGCGGCAGCGTTGATATGGTGCGCTGGCGCCGCAGCGCAGGGGGGCACGACGCCCACCGGCGAAGCCGTCGACCTGCGAGCAGTCTTTGCCAACGCCGCGGACATTGCCGAAGGCCGCCGGGTCGCACAAACGTGTGCCCGCTGCCATGGAGAAAATGGCATCGGCACGACCAAGGACGTGCCCCACGTCGCCGGCCAGCGTCCGGCCTATCTCTTCAACAAGCTGCGCGCCTATCAGACGGGTGCGCGGCGCGACCCGATCATGGAACCCGCGGTCAAATTTCTGAGCGACGACGCACTGGTCAAGGTAGCGGCCTATTACAGCAGCCTCGAGCCCGCGCAACCGCTCGCCTCGGCCCTCAAGGCCCCATCAGCCCAACGCGACCCCGTTGCCGCCGGCAAGGCCACAGCCGCCGCCTGCGGCGGTTGCCATGGTGATGACGGGGTGAGCAAGATACCCGGCATGCCGAGCCTGGCCGGACTCGATCCGAAGTACTTCGTGGTGGCGATGAAGGGGTACGTGAACGGGCAGCGCAAGAACGACATGATGAAGTCGTTCGCCACGCCGCTTACCGATGCGGATTTGAATAACCTCGCTTTGTACTACGGCTTGCAAAAGCCCAAGCGGGCGGAAACGCCGGCAGCCGGTGACCAGGCGGCCGGCAAGAAGGCGGCAGCGAATTGTGCCGGTTGCCATGGCGAGCAGGGCGTCAGCACGAATTCCGCCAATCCGAGTCTGGCAGGCCAGGATGCCGAATATCTCGTTGCCGCGCTGCGCGCTTACAAGGACGGGTCGCGCACCGAGGGCACGATGAAAAACGCCGTGGCGGCGCTCGGGGCCGGGACCCTGAAGGATTTGGCGGCATTTTACGCGGCCCAGCAACCGCAGGCGCCGAAGGTGGTCAAGCCGCTGAGCACCGCCGAGTGGGTGCAGCGATGCGATCGCTGTCACGGCGTCAATGGCAACAGCACCGACCCGCGCGCGCCGGCCATGGCGGCGCAGCGCGCCGATTACCTCGCCAAGGTGCTGCACGCCTATCAGAATGGCGCGCGCAAGGAATCAGTGATGGCCGCCATGACCAGCTCACTGACGAAAGCGGATATTGCCAGCCTTGCGGCCTATTATGCGCGCCAGCGGGCGCGTGCTTTCGTCTACGTTACCCTGCCATGCAAATGATATGAGCGAGACCTCACTGCACCCGATGTACAGTCATTATTCGGAGCTGCCGTACAGCTTGCGCGTGCTGTACACGGCAGCGCTCCTCGTGCTCGGACTGGGCTACCTGTTCGCCCTCACCTATTTGTTCCATGTCGACTCGGCAAAGGACGGCGATCCGTCGTCGCTCTCTTACGAAGATGTTGTCATCACCTATTCCGGCACTGGAAAAGGCACGCGCCTCGAGTCCGCGTTGCGCGGCCCGATGAGAAGCATGCTGCCAACCGATGAAATCGATACGTTGATTTCCTGGACACAGCAGGGAGCCGATCGAGCGACCTACGAGAGCCAGATCAAGCCGATCGTGGATAAGCGCTGCCTCGCCTGTCATGACGGCAGCAACCCCCACCTGGCGAATATCAAAGGGTATGACAATATTCAGAAAGTCATCGAACGCGACACCGGCACCGGAATTTTCACGCTCGTTCGCCTCTCCCACGTCCACCTGTTCGGCCTCACCTTCGTCTTTTTCGTCATGGGCATTATCTTCAGCCATGCCTATGTCCGGCCCGTTTGGCTGAAGTGCACCGCCGTGGCGCTTCCGTTCGTCTGCCTCGTGCTGGACGTGAGCTCCTGGTATTTCACCAAGCTGTACCACCCCTTTGCCCTGGTGGTGATGGGAGCGGGCGCGGGCATGGGCGCGTCATTCGCCTACATGTGGGTGGTGTCGATGTATCAGTTGTGGTTCTCCGGAACACCCGCGGCAGTGGCGAGGAGAGCACGCGACGCGGACGTTGGCTGACGGGGGCAGACGAACTCCGCGTTTATTTCGCGGGCTGACTAGCGTAGAAGGCCGAGACGCTTTCGATGATGGAATCGCTGTACGGCAGACTCATCCGGTGCATCATCGATACCTCGCGCCTGTCGTCGCGGTAGGCCCGCAGGGCCATGACGAGATAATCCTTGTCCTGGCCATTGATTTTCGGAACCGTGAGGTCGGACATGTCCGCATCCGGGTTGTGGCAACGATTGCATTTTTGTGCAAGCTCCTTCACGAACCCCTCTCCCTTTTCGGCCGGCTGGGATTTCTGCGTCGCATAGAACGCGGCGATGTTTCCGATATCCTTGTCACTCAGGCTGACGACGTATTCGCGCATGCGCTCGCGCTTGCGAGTGGTCCGGTAGGCCTTGATCGCCTTCACGAGGTAATCGGGATCCTGGCTCGCGAGCGTTGGCGTCGCGGTGTCCGTGCTGACACCGTTGGGTCCGTGACAGCCGCCGCACACTGCGCTGAGCGGCTGGCCAGCCGCGGGATCGCCCGCGGTCGGCGCTGCACGCGGTGCCGGCGCCTGCGACGCAAAATAAAGCGCTATGCTTTCCAGCTCCACCCTCTCCAGGCGTGGCAACATCGCATGCATAGGAGATTTCTCGCGTTCGGCGTGCAAGTACTCCTGGACGGCAAGGATCAGATAACGGATTTGCTGGCCGGCCAGGCTCGGCACCCCGGAAGTCGTGCTGTTGCCGCCTTCGCCGTGGCATTTTTCGCACGGCGCCGCCAGCTCCTTGCCCCGTTCATAGGGAGAAATCAACTGGACTTCCTTAGACCAGGCGCTGGCCACCGGCGGCAGACTGGCGTAATAGGCCGCCACATTGCGCAGCTCCGCGTCGCTCATGTGCCCCGTCAGGTCCTTCAGGGCAGCGTGAATTCGCGTGCCCTCTTTGTAGGCCTTCAACGACGAAAGCAGGTAGCGCCCCCGTTGCGCGGCGAGTATGGGAATCGCCGGAGCGGCATTGCTGCCGTCCAAAAGATGGCAGCCGATACAGTCGCGCTGAGCGATTGCTTTTCCCGCCGCAATGTCTGCTGCAGCCAACTTTTCGGAAACGGGCTTGCCAGCGGACTTATCTTGTTCCATGCAGCCAAACAGCGCGATCGACAGGACAAAAGCCAGCACAAGCGTCTTCATCTCGAACCTCGAGGATTATCTGGTTGGCCAAGGATCGGCAGATTCCCATCCACTGTCGCACCTTGGGGCCACTCGATAGCATTCTATTCCCAAAACGAATGGAAACCTAGCATTGCTCTTCCCGCACGCGCCTGCGCTCACGTGTAGATAGGCACCACCTGGAACACTTGAATCGTTCGCTTACGCGCCCGATCACCTTTTCCCAGCCGAAGCGGGAGAGTGTCGATCTCGATACGAATTCTAGTATTTCCGATCGCTGTCCCTTCAGGGCTGGCGTAGGACCGGAGTGCGGGTCATGCACACGGTTGAGCAAATTCGTCGGGCATTATGATCTCTGATCGTGGAATATCCATGCTTCGGGCTGATATATAATTCGAAGGATCGTATTGTGCCGGCGGCGGCGCGACATTCCCGACTGGATGGACGTCACACTATTTCGTCGGGTCCCGCTCCAAGCCCATCTCCGCCTTATGACGGGGCTCCACCGGAACGATGAGCGGGATTAGAATGGATTTTTCAACTTGGCGGAAATTCAGGATTCGGACACCGCCTTTTTATTGGGAGAACAGGAATGAAAGTTACCCAGGCATTGATGGTCGTTGTCGCAGCTGTCGCGTTTATCGGAGGCGCCATGGCGGCGCCGCCCGGCAAGACGGTGGAATTTGCCGGCGGGCCCATGGGGAAAGTGACGTTTGACGGCAAGATCCACGCGGACAAGGGGCTGAAGTGCAACGACTGCCATACGAAGATCTTTCAAATGAAAAAAGGCACGGCCAAGATCACCATGGCCGCCATGAACAAAGGCGAAAACTGCGGCACGTGCCACAACGGCACCAAGGCGTTCAAATCGAGTGATCCTGCCAACTGCACCAAGTGTCACAAGAAGTAGTGGCGGGATGCTCTTACTCGACGGTGCGGCTCGCGCCTTCCAAGACCTGCAGCCGCGCCTGGGAATTTGATCTGGCGGCCCGCGCACAGACCGGCCCGTAGAACAACGCGGCGGCGGGTTGCTTCGCGAGTCAGCAAGCAGGAGGCTGGCCGTTTCGTGCCAGCCGCACCCTCGCGGATTCGGTGCTTCGCTCGGCTGTCCGGCCCCGCGCCAAGTCCGCAAGATTGGGGTTATTTCAATGCCGCGTGAGCACCCATGGCGGCTCGGGTTCGTGCGAGCACGATAAAGATCGGCGACGAAAAAGAGAATAATGCATATTCCAAGAGGTGCCGCCTGGGTAATGGCAAGCATTATTGCTCTGGCGGGAATCCGCATCGTCCTGGCGACCGGGGCGCAAGCCGCGGAGGCTGCCGCGCAAACCGCCGAAAAGCCTGGCAACGAAATCTGCCTGGGTTGCCACGGAAATGAGGGCTTTGCGATGCCCGGTCCTGACGGCCAGGTGCGCCCGCTGCACGTGGCGCCGAACAAGTTCGGGAATAGCGTGCATGGCAAGCGGCTTTGCGTCGAGTGTCACAAGGACATCACCGAGATCCCGCACCGCAAAGGCACGGGGCACAAAGTGAGTTGCGTGCAGTGCCACCAGGATTTGTGGGCAGCCGCTCAGAAAGAGAACTCGACCGAGCAATTCGCGAAGCTGGGCGTGGTGGTACGGCAGATCGACAGCTATATGCACTCCGTTCACGCGCGGCCCAGCAGAGCGGACCAGTCGCGCACCAACGCTACCTGCTACAACTGCCACGACGCCCATTACGTTTATCCAGTCGGCAGCACGATTCGCGCAGAGTGGCGCATGGACATTCCAAACGTCTGCGGAAAATGCCACGTCAAACAGCGGAACGAGTACGTGACTTCGGTGCATGGCGACGAGGTCCTCTGGAAGCGTAATGCGAAAGCGGCTATCTGCTCCGATTGCCACACCACGCACGACATCGACAACTCGAACGAGGACTCGATGAAGCTCGTCATCACCAAGAACTGCGGAAACTGTCATCAGGAAAATCTAGCGAGCTATACGGGAACCTATCATGGCCAGGTCAACACGTTGGGCTTTGCCTATACGGCAAAGTGCTACAACTGCCACGGCAGCCACACCATCCAGCGGGCAGCGGATCCGGACTCCAAGGTGCATCCGGATAACCGCCTGAAAACCTGTCAACAGTGTCATGCCGATGCGACTCAGGGGTTCGTGACGTTCATGCCGCACGCCAACACGCACGACCGGGAACGCTATCCCACCATGTGGATCGCGTCCAAGTTCATGATCGGACTGCTGATCGGGGTGTTCGCCTTCTTCTGGACGCATTCGCTGCTGTGGTTTTACCGGGAACACAAGGAGCGGCAGGAGTTTCTCCGGGACCACAAGGACCGGCGGGAGAGCAAGCGTGAGCCGCACGTGGCGCTCGCGGGGCTGCCGCAGCTCGAGGGCAAGCAGTTCGGGCGGTTCGGCCCCGTCTGGCGCCTCGGCCACCTGTGCTTTGCTCTGAGCGTGATGCTGCTCGTGCTGACGGGCATGGCCGTGCTCTACGGCGAAACCGGCTGGGCGAAATACATCGTGAGCGCGCTGGGCGGCCCGCGCGTGGCCGCGATCGTGCACCGGGCGAGCGCCGCGACCATGCTGGGCATCTTCTTCATCCACCTCGTCTACATGGCGTTCCGGGTGGTTCCGAAGTGGCGGCCGGCGGACTGGTTCGGGCCGAATTCTCTGGTGCCCAACCTCAAGGATCTGCGGGACTCCGTCGGCATGTTCAACTGGTTCTTCGGCAAGGGGCCGCGGCCTCAGTTCGACCGCTGGACCTACTGGGAAAAGTTCGATTACTGGGCGGTGTTCTGGGGCATGGCCATCATCGGCGGCAGCGGCATGATGCTGGCGTTCAAGGGGTGGACGGCTTCGGTGCTTCCTGGCTGGGTCTTTAACGTGGCGACGCTAGTGCACGGGGAGGAGGCGATCCTCGCCGCCGTGTTCCTGTTCACGGTGCATTTCTTCAATAACCATTTCCGGCCAGACAAGTATCCGCCCCCCGATATCGTGATGTTCACGGGCGCCGTGTCGTTGGAAGAGTTCGCGCGCGAGCACACTCTGGAATACAAGGAGCTGGTCGAAACGGGACAACTCGAGAAACATCTGGTGGACGCGCCCTCGGGGGCGATGACGCTGGGCTCCAGGATACTGGGCATCGTGCTCCTCGCTTTCGGCTTGACGCTACTTGTCATGGTGCTGATCGGGTTCGTGGGTAGCATGACCGCGGGCCTTTGATGCTTTGATACCCGAAGCGGCTGCCGGATCGAGGTAAGCGGCTACCGCGGCCGCGGTTTCGTGGCCAGACTTGATGCAGTCGCCCACGGAAACCCCGCCACGGTACGACGCGGAAAGGAAGAGCCCCGGCAACGCCTGCTGCGCCTGCTCGGCGCGCCGGATGCGGTCGAGATGGCCCAGCGTGTATTGAGGAATCGCCCGCGGCCAGCGGGTGAGTGCGCAGAACACGGGCGCGCCCTGCGCGCCAACCAGCGCGGCGAGTTCCTCGCGCACCATCGCTGCAAGCTCCTCGTCCGCGCGTGACAGCAGTTGCGGATCGCGCCGGCCGCCAATGAAAGTGGTGAACAAGACCGCGCCCTCGGGCGCGCGTCCGTCGAACATGCTGGACGAAAACAGCACACCGAGGATGCGCCTTTTCTCAACCCGCGGAGCGAGCAGTCCGAATCCATCGAGCGGGTGCAGCACGTCGGACCGTCGGTAGCCGTGCGCCACCGATACGACCCCCGCATACGGAATCTCCTCGAGCGCGCGCGCTGCGTCACGCGCAAAGTCCCGCACCAGGGTGGCAGCACAATCCGCTGGCACCGAAAGCACCATTGCCCGCGCGCGCTTTTGGAACGTCGTGCCGCCGTGCTCAGCGGTGACGACGATCGTGCCATCGGGTTCGCGACCCAGACTGACGGCCCGGGTGCCTGTCGAAACGCGCCCGATCCGGCGCGCCAAGGCATCGGTCAACGTTTTCAGCCCCTCCCGGAATGAAAAGCTCGGGGCGATGTTTCTCGCCTTTGCACCGCTCCTGGCGCGCTCCCGGGCGCCGAAGATCTGGCCCCTGATAAGGCTGCCGTAGCGCTGCTCGATCGCGTGCAGCCGTGGGAACGCGGCGGACACCGACAGCTGTGCCGGGTCGCCCGCATAGACGCCGGCCACGAATGGCTCGATCGCGTAATCGAGGAATTCGCGGCCAAGCCTCCGCAAGACGAACTGCGCGACCGACTCCTCAGTATTCGCGGGCGCCCGCCCGATGAACGGTTCCTGTAACAGCCGCAGCTTGGCGCCCGGCGAAAAGAGTGACGTCGTCAAAAATGCGAGAGGCGTCGTGGGAAGCGCGTCGAGACGGTCTGCACGGATCAGGAAGCGCTTCGCGGCAATCGCGCTCATGTCGACGCGCTCATTCAAGATGCCGAGCTCGCTGAGCATTTCGTTGATGAACGGACCGGTGTCCAGAATGCTGTTGGGACCGCGCTCGTACAATATGCCGTCGCGACGCTCACTGCCAATGACGCCACCCGGACGTGTTGCGGCATCGATGACTTCGACATCCACGCCGCGCCTGGCAAGTTCGTACGCAGTGGTGAGGCCGGAGATCCCGGCGCCGACCACCAGAACATCGCGGTCAGCGCTCATAGCCCATCACCAGACCGGCAGGCTGCAACGGCGCCATCCAAGAACGAATGGGATGAGGTCGGCGGTCCGGCCAGCGCCGCATCGCAACCGCAATGTCGGTCGCAATAGCTTGTGGCCCGATCACAAAGGCACGTCCCGCTCAGTGGCCGCGATGGCGCCAGTCGCCAGATTGGTCTGCACCGTGCAGCGACGATCACGTGGCTCATGATATTCAAGGCTTTGTTTATATTGACTTTACAGAGGTCACGTTGCAACGCGGCGATTCACTTGATCTGCATCAAGACGCAATGCAGATGCCCGGCAATAATGTTTTCCATGGAAACGAACTTCGCGTCGCAGGCGGGATCCCTTCCCGAAAGTAGCATAGTACGGTTTCTCGAGAGATTGCCGCTCTTTGAAGATCTGAGCGGCGAGGCAGTTAGCCGGCTCGCTCGCAGTGCGGCCCAGATTCCTCGGCGACAGGGAAGCGTCATCTTCCGGCAAGGCGACACGCCGGCCGCTCTTCACATCATCGTCTACGGTCAGGTAACGCTGTCGCTCCAGACCGCACGGGGCGACGAAAAAGTTATCGAGTTGATCGGTCCTGGAGCGTGTTTTGGCGCGTCGCCGCTGTTCCTGGGAGAGCAGCACGCCCTGACCGCGGAAACGATCACGGACTCCATGCTCGTGCATCTGGGCAAGGCCTTCGTGCTCGAGGAAGTCGAGCGCAATCCGGGCTTCTGCTCCCGGATGCTCAAGGACGTGTGCCGTCGCCTCAATCAGCGCACCCGCTATTTCGAGAACTGCATGGTGCTCAATGGGGCGCAGCGCGTGACGGCTTTCCTGCTCAGCCAGATCCCGGATGGCGTCAACGGAGGAAGCGTTGCGGTAACATTAAACGCGAAAAAGGGCGTTATCGCCTCCGGTCTCAACCTCACGCACGAGCATTTCTCGCGCATCCTCCATGAGATCCAGGCCGCCGGGTTGATCGAGGTGCGGGGCCGCGAGATCCAGATGTTTGACGTGGGCCGGTTGCGCGCTTACGCCAGCTAGTCCGCCATCAACACCCTCAAGGTTCAATGCCGGCCGCCTCGTACTGCGCGAGGCGGCAACGGTGGGTGCTCGGCTAGAATAGCGCTTTCAGGAAAAGCGCATGTCCGACGCCGCCAAAGCCAAGAAAAACAAGCCGCAGCCGCCCTCGGCATCGAACTTCATCCGTGGCGTCATCGAGGCCGATCTCGAAACGGACCGCTACGCCGCGCGCACCTGGGGCGGGCATCCGGGCCCGGCGGCGCTGCACGCGCGCGCGCCACGGGATAAGGCCAGGGTGCACACACGATTTCCGCCCGAGCCGAACGGCTACCTGCACATAGGGCATGCGAAATCCGTCTACCTCAATTTCGGCCTGGCCCGCGACTATGGCGGTGCCTGCCATCTGCGATTCGACGACACGAACCCGGAGAAGGAAGAACGGGAATACGTGGAGTCGATCCTCGAGTCAGTGCGCTGGCTGGGTTTCGACTGGGGATCGCATCTGTATTATGCGTCCGACTACTTCGACTTCATGTACGAGGCCGCGGAGTATCTCATCGGCGCCGGCCATGCCTACGTGGACAGTCAAAGCGCTGACGAGATCCGCCGCGGCCGCGGCACGCTGACCGAGCCCGGCAGGAACAGCCCCAACCGCGGCCGCACCCCGGCGGAGAACCTGAGGCTCTTCCGCGAGATGCGCGACGGGAAGCACCCTGACGGTGCGCACGTGCTGCGCGCGAAGATCGACATGGGCTCGCCCAACATCAACCTGCGCGACCCTGTGATCTATCGCATCAAGAAAGCCTCGCATCACCGCACGGGCGACAAATGGTGCATCTATCCCATGTACACCTACGCGCACCCGATCGAGGACGCTCTCGAGAACATCACGCACTCGATTTGCACGCTCGAATTCGAGGACCAGCGCCCGTTCTACGACTGGCTGCTCGAGCGCCTCGCCGAAGGCGACTTGCTTGCCCGGCCGTTACCGCAGCAGATCGAGTTCGCGCGGCTCAACCTCACCTATGTCGTGCTCTCCAAGCGCAAGCTCATCCAGCTGGTCGAGGACGGGCGCGTCGAGGGCTGGGACGATCCGCGCATGCCGACGCTCGTCGGCGCGCGCCGGCGGGGCTACACACCCGAAGGCTTCCGCCTGTTTGCCGACCGAATCGGCGTGGCCAAGGCCGACTCGTGGATCGATTACGGCGTCCTCGAAGACTGCATGCGGGAGGACCTGAACGAGCGCACCGAGCGCCGCATGGCCGTGCTCGACCCGGTGAAGCTCCTGATCGACAACTACCCGGAAGACGGGGAAGAGGCGTGCCACACGCCCAATCACCCCCAGAAACCGGAGCTGGGCAAGCGCGTCGTGCCCTTCTCGAGGGAGCTCTGGATCGAGCGTGATGACGTGACGGAGCATCCACCGAAGGGTTACTTCCGACTGTATCCGGGAAACGCGGTGCGTCTGCGCTACGGGTACATCGTGACGTGCGACCGCCTGGAGAAAGACGCGGCGGGCAACATCGTCGCCGTTCACTGCACTTATGATCCGGACACGAAGTCCGGCACCCCTGGCGCCGAGAAAAAGAAAGTGAAGGGCAATATCCACTGGGTTTCATTGCGCCACGGCATCCGTAGCGAGGTCCGTCTCTACGACCGGCTGTTCCGGGTGCCGCAACCGGGCGGGAGGGAGCGCGATTTTCTGCTCGACCTCAACCCGGATTCGAGGCGGATCGCCACTGCCTGGCTCGAGCCTGCATTGCGCGAGGCGCAACCCGAGCAGCACTTCCAGTTCGAGCGACAGGGTTATTTCGTCGCCGACCTCAAGGACTCGCGCCCCGGTGCGCCGGTGTTCAATCGAACTGTTACGCTTCGGGATTCATGGGGCAAACCTGGCTGAGCAGCCCCAAGGCCCGCTCCCGAGCAGCGCCACCAGCGGCCGGTTGACGAGCCGCTCATCGCGGCGCGGCGACAGTAATTTACTGCGCTACCCGCACGCGCCCCCGTGCACTACCATAACGGGAGCCGGGTCTCGCAATCGAGGGGGAATGCAAATGAAAACCGGGTCCAGGACGAAACTGCTCGTCATCGCGCTGGCGGTCGTGGTGGTGGCCATCATTGCATACTGGGGGGCGTACCAGAAGCGCGAGCTCGATACCACGATCATCGCTGCGCTCCAGGACTCGAGCCAGCGTCTGCGCTCGGCGCTCACCTTGATCGCGGGGCCGCCCGAAGCGATCACCATGCAAGCCGCGGAAAGAATCAGCACGGACGCCGACGACGTCGACCGCGGGCTCCAGGCACTGAAGCGCGCGGACGTCGCCTCCGACATGGCGCTGGTTGACGCCGCGGATTCCTATCTACTGACCACGAGAGAGGTGTTGAAGCGGATCGCCGGCAGTCACAAGCACCGCCTGATGCTCGCGGAAAGCACGCAAGCATTGCGCGACCACATGCGCGTCGACACCCGCACGGGAGCGTGGGTGAGCGAGGCGGTCCGGGGCAAGACGCGCATGGACCGGGATTTTCGCGATTTCCGGATCGATACCGTGATGGTGGACAAACTGCTCGAATCGTTCCATGAAGCGGAGAACAAAATCGTGCCGTACGCCGGCGCCGGGGTGCTGATCGATGAGAAGCTTGTCGCTGACGCCCGCATGCGCGCGAGCGCGGAATTGAAGCGGGCGACCGCCGAGAACGAGAGTTTCCGGCGCCGGTTGACGCCCTAGGGCGCGGCGAATACTGTTAAACACCAAACGAGCCGCAGATAAACGCAGTTAAAATGAACTTCTTGAAGATTATAAAGTTTGCCGATTTTCATCGGCGTTTATCTGCGGCTGATCTTCTTGATTGTTTGTTACGCGCCTAAAACAAATTTCGAGCCCAGTTCACAACCATGCCGAATATCACCATGCTCGATATCGAGGCGCTGAGGAAAACCAAACTCGGGCCTTATATCGACAAATGCCTCCAGCATCGCGCGCCGGACCCGGGTTTCCACGCGATGATGGGGCACAACGTGGACCTGTGCGAAGCGATGTTCGTCGCCTGGGACACGATCTTCAATACCGGTCGCGTCAGCCATGCGCTGAAGGAGATCATCCGGGTGCAGCTCTCCCGCATGGCGTCCTGCGTGTACTGAGGGAACGTCCGGTCCGCTTCGGCGAAGCGGCAGGGTCTGAAGGAAGACGACATCGACGAGGGCATTGCCAACTACGAGGCGAGCTCTCGCTTCACCGAAGCTGAAAAGCTCGCGCTGCGCTATAGCGAGCTGATGGCGCTCGATCCGGACCGGATCGGGCGCGAGTTCTACCACGAGCTGCGCCGGCATTATTCCGAGGAGGAGATCGTCGAGCTCGGCGCCTTCATCGGCTTCAACGTCGGCTATCACACGTTCTTCGGCACGCTGAAGTTCTACCCGATGTTCTCGCCGGACGGGCGGCTCGTTACGCAGGAGGAGTCTCAACGCATTTATGGTGCCGCGCCCGTCTCGCTGGTGAAATCATGAACTGCCAAGAAAGCTCAAGACCTCGAATTGAGCCGCGGATAAACACAGATCAATATTCACAGAAGGCGGAAGAATCAAGAACAAGAGCAGAGCCATTTGGCCGCCGATGGACGCCGATGAACGCCGATAAACTCCAAAACCGACCCGCCAGGTGCGCAAGGGAGGATCAAGTGCAGGAATTACTTCGATCGGCGTTTATCGGCGGCTAATATTGTTTTTCTGATTTTCGTTATATCTGTGTTTATCTTATCTGCGTTTGTCTGCGGCTGAAATGCCTTACGTAGCGCCGTTAAAGCCCGAAGAGATTCGGGACCCCGAGTTGCTGGCGCTGATCGAGCGCTGCGAAGCGTTGGGGGTGCCCGATACCCTCTTTCCCAGGATTCTCGCGCGCGTTCCGGCGCATGCGAAGGCGTTGCTGCGGGCGCTGCTCGTCTCCCACGCCGAGGGCGACGTCGACCATCGCTTGAAGGAGATCATCCGCGTGCAGCTCGCCCGGATCGCGGGCGACCCCTACTTTGCCGGCCTGCGCTCGAGGCGGGCACAGCAGGCGGGGCTTGATGAAGACACCATTGAGGCCGGTGCGAAGAAGCCCGAAGACGACCCCCGCTTCACCCCGGCAGAGAGGTGGGCGCTGCGCTACGCGCGCGAGATGTATCTCAACCCGGAGCGGGTGGATGCCGCCTTCTACGACGAAGGCAAGAAGCATTACACCGAGGCGCAGATCATGGAGCTCGGGGCGTTCATCGCGTTCCACTACGGCATGCAGGCGTTTGCGCGCACGCTCGGCGCCCTCCCGCTCAAAGAAGGAACGCCAGGATAAGGTGTTTAAAAAACATCCAGAAAAACATCATTAGCCGCAGATAAGCGCAGATGAACGCCGATGTACAACATAGTGAATTACTGTTTTTCGGTCATATCGGCGTTTATCGACGTGCATCGGCGGCTGTAATTCGGTTTTGGAGATAGCTTCAAGCGACTCGTGTGCTGTGGACGGCCTTCTGACTTCATCTATTAGCGCATGCGCGCCCTGGTGACCGGATTTGAGCCCTTCGGCGGTGAGGCCATCAACGCATCGCTGGAAGCAGTGCGGCAGCTCCCGCCGCGGGTCGGACGCCTGGAAGTCATCACCGCTGAGCTCCCGACTTCGTATGCACGCGCGCTCGTCGCGCTCGAGGCGGCGATCAGCGAGACGGGGCCACAAATCGTTCTCTGCGTTGGACAGGTGGGGGAACGCGCGGCTCTCTGCGTCGAGCGCGTGGCGGTCAACGTCCAGGACGCGCGCATCCCCGACAACGACGGCGCGCAGCCCACGGACACGCCGGTCGTCGCCGGCGGGCCGGCGGCCTATCTCGCGACGCTGCCGGTGAGAGCCGTCGTCGCGGCGCTGCACGCGGCCGAATTACCGGCCGAAATCTCGATGAGCGCCGGCACCTTCGTTTGCAACCACGTTTTCTATGGCCTCATGCATCTTGCCGCGCTGCGCGCAGAGCCCTTCCGCGGCGGATTCCTGCACGTGCCGCGCCTGCCGCAGCAGGCGGGTGACGCGAGCGCCATGGCGCTCGAAGACATCGTGCGCGGAATCGCTGTCGTGCTCGAGACGGCTGCTCATTCCGCCCGATCATCGAGCTGACGATTCCGCTTCATGCGCGGGATGATGGTGATGAGTACTGGTGATGGGTACTGGTGATGAGCAACGGATGTTACATCACTATTTTTCATCACTATTAATCGTCACCATCAGTCATCACCATTATTTACTGATACCCAGCTCCTTGTGCAGGTCCGCGAGCATCTGGTCGCGCGAGCGGGTCTGCCATTTCGAGCGCTGCTTGACCGGGCGGTTCTCGACCTCTGGCAGGATTTTGAGCCACACGAACACCGGACCGGTTGCGGCCAATATCCGCTCGGCCTCGATCGCGAAGCCCTCCAGGTTGTCGAAGCGGTGGGTGCGCGTGTAGCCGGCGGCGCGGGCCATCGCATCGTACGCGACGTTCTGCGCATTGGGCACCGGTTGCCCGCCGGTCGTCGCATAGCAGCCGTTGTCCAGCATGAAGTGATAGAGGTTCTGCGGCTGCTGCTCCGCGATGGTCGCCAGCGACCCAAGCCCCATCAGCAGATCCCCCTCCGAGTCGAAAACGACCACCTTCCTGTCCGGCTGCGCCAGCGCGACCCCGAGCGCGAACGACGCGTGCCCGCCCATGGCGGGATCGCCGACCGGCAGGTCCAAATTCGGCCTGTCGCTCATCTGCACCCAGTGCCGTCCGCCGCGACCGGGAATGACGATGGCGTCGCCGCGGTGCTTTGCGAATATCTTCAGGACTTCCTGCGTTTCCATCATGATGCGGTTCCTTCCCTCAAGCCGTCGCTGGAAATGGTGATGAGTACTGGTGATGAATACTGGTGATGGTTACTGGTGATGAACACCGTTTGGTACATCACCATCTCTGATCACCACTTCTCATCACTATTTCTCATCACCATTATGTTTGTCATCTGTTGAAGCCGTGGTACTCGTCCGCCACGAGCACGGCGACCGGCCGCTTCGTTTTCCTCGCTTCCTCGAACGCCACCGAAATGCGCGGCGCGTCGACATCGTCCTCGACCAGGTAATAGTTGATGCCGAAAGCGTGCAGGAAGCGCTCGGTATAGGTCGCGGCGGTGTCGCTCGTCACGCCGTGGCGCGTCCAGCCGCGGTAGCCGACCATGAGCACCACCGGAATATTCAGGCCGAGCGCCCAGCCGCGCAGTGAGTCGCCCGACTCCATGAGGCCCGTGTTCTGGATGAGGATGACCGGCGTCTTGCCGCCCGTCCACACGCCGGCAGCCGTGGAGAAGGTCAGGCCTTCGCGCGTTACGCCCACGAGGCGCAGGGAGGGTTCGGACTTCATGAGCACGAACAGCCAGTTCGTCTCGCTGTCGGGTAGCCAAATCACGTGCGTGACGCCGTTCTTCTTCAACTGCTCAAGGATGACCTCGGGGCTGAGGCTGGCCTTCTGCGTTTCACTCACCGCTTGCCTCCCATATTTATCCAAGTCGTCATTCTACCGGGGGACGGGGGATCGCAATCAAACTGGTGATGGGTCCTGGTGATGAGAACTGGTGATGGAAACTGGCGTGAACAGCGTTTGGCACACCATGATCCCTCCTCACCATTTCTCATCATCATCTCTCATCACCATCTTTCATAACCATTTTCATCCCCTAGGGCGGTGGCGACTATAATTTCCCTTGCCGTCGACGAAGCCCTTCGGTTTGAAAGATTGATGCATGGATAGCAGCCAGCGAGACAGCCACAGCCGGTGGTTTTGGCGCTTTTTGGCGCTGGGCGTTCTGGCAGCGGGCGTCGCCGGATTCGTCGCGTTGCAGATTCTCAAGCCGCGCCCGGTGGTCAGCGCGCCGGCGAAGCAGCTGCCGCTCGTGCGCGTTGCGCCGGTCGAATTCCGCAACGGCGCACTCCCGGTCACAGGCCACGGCCTCGTCAAGCCGCGCGCCGAGATCGCCCTTGCGGCAGAGATCTCGGGCAAGGTCTCCTACGTGAGCCCCGAGTTTGTGACCGGCGGTGCCTTTTCCGGCGGAGACGTATTGATCCGTATCGATCCCGAACCGTTCCGCGCCGCGCTCGCCCAGGCGCGCGCAGACCGCCAGTCGGCGCTGGCGGCGCTCAAGCTCGCGGAGCAGCAGCTCGCGCGCACCGAGCAACTGATCGCGAAGGGCTTTCTCTCGCGCCAGACGCTCGATGAACGAATCGCAGTCCGCGACCAGGCCAAGGCGGCGCTTGCCCGCACGGATGCGCTGGAGAAGAGCCGCCGCATCGATCTCGAACGCACTACGATCCGCGCGCCATTCGAGGGCAAAGTGCTCTCCGAGAAAATCGACCTCGGCGAGACCGTGCAGCCGGGCAAGGAGCTCGCCCGCATCTTCGCTGACGATGTGGTCGAGATTCCAGTCTCGCTCACCGACCGCGACGTTGCGCTCATCTCCGATCCTTGGCGCGGCAACGCGTCCACGGGTGGCGAAAAAGTCCCCGCGACCGTCACGGTCGAGCACGGTAGCGCGCGCTACGCCTGGCCCGGGCGCGTCGACCGGATCGAGGCGGCGGTGGACAGCGCCACGCGCACCTTCAACGTGGTCGTGCGCGTGGTTGACCCGGCCACCCGCGGCAAGCCTGTTTCGGCGGGCGCTGCGGAGGCGCCCCCGTTGCTCGTCGGCATGTACGCGACCGTCGAGATCGCGGGCCGTGATCACGGACGCTATGCGATGGTGCCGCGGCGCGCGTTGCGCGACGGCAACGTGCTCTGGCTGCTCGCTGCGGGCGACGTCGTATCGATCCAGCCCGTGCGCCTGCTCCGTGAGGCCAATGAGATGGCGGCGGTGTCGGCCGACGGCGTGCCCGAGGGCGCACGCATCATCGTGAGCGATCTCAAGGTCATCACGCAGGGCATGCCGGTGCGCGTCGTCGACGAGCCTCGCGCCCCGGGGCCGGCGGAGCGTCCGGCGTCGTGAACGGCCTCATTGCCTGGATGGCCCGCCACCCGGTGGCGGCCAATCTCCTGATGACGTTCCTCGTCATCGCCGGGCTGACCAGCGCGCTCACGCTCAAGCAGGAGGTGTTCCCCGAGATCGAGATCGAGATCATCGAAGTGCGCGTCGTCTACCAGGGTGCTGCGCCGGACGAGATCGAGGAAGCCATCATCCAGCGCATCGAGGAGCAGATCGAGGGGATCGAAGGCATCCAGCGCGTCAATTCCTACGCCGCTGAGGGCGTGGGCGTCGTGCGGGCCGAGCTGACGCGCGAGGCGCGGGTGCCGCGCAAGCTCGACGAGATAAAGTCGGCGGTGGATCGCATCACCACCTTCCCTGAAGAGGCTGAGCGCCCCGAGGTCAAGGAGCTCACCACCCGCCAGCGTGTCATCGAGCTTGCCGTCTATGGCGACGCGGGTGAGTCGGTGCTGCGCGAGTTCGCCTACCGCATCAAGGACGAGCTTGCGGCGACGCCCGGGATCTCGCTGGTGCAGGTCGCGCGCGTGCGCAACTACGAGGTCTCCATCGAGGTGCCGAACGACGCGCTGCGCGCCTACGGTCTGACGCTGCAGGATCTCGCCGCGACGGTCAAGCGCAGCAGCCTGGATCTCCCGGGCGGCGACATCAAGGCGCAGGGCGAGTCGATCCTGCTGCGCACCAAGGGGCGCAACTACGACCGGCGCGACTTCGAGAGAATCGTGGTGGTATCGGCGCGCACAGGCGCCCGCGTGCGACTCGCGGACATCGCCCGCATCGACGACGGGTTCCGTGACGAGGACCTGATCATGCGCTATCAGGGCAAGCCCGCCGCATTCGTGCAGGTGTTCCGCGTCGGCGACGAAAAAGTGCTCGACATCGTGCGCAAGGTCGAGGAATACGTTGACACGAGGCTCACGCCAAATGTGCCGCCGGGCATCTCCGCGACGATCTGGCGCAACGACGCAGTCGAGTTCAAGAGCCGCATGCGGCTCCTCCTGAAGAATGGCTCCGTCGGCCTTCTGCTTGTTCTGTGCGCGCTCGCGCTCTTTCTCGACCTGCGGCTGGCGTTCTGGGTGTCGGCGGGGATCTTGATCGCCTTTGTCGGCACCCTCGGCGTCATGTCCCTGATGGGGCTGTCGATCAACATGATGTCGCTGTTCGGTTTCATCCTGGCGATCGGCATCGTCGTCGACGATGCGATCGTCACCGGCGAGAACATCTACGCCGAGAACGAGCGCGGACGTCCCTCGCTCGAAGCGGCCGTCGCGGGCGCACAGCGCGTCGCACTGCCGGTGGCGCTTGCAGTCTCGACCACCGTGGCGGCGTTCGTGCCGCTGCTCTTCGTGCCGGGCACCATTGGCAAGTTCCTGTTCCAGATCCCGGCGGTGGTCATCATGGTGCTCGCCATCTCGGTCATCGAGGCGATGCTGATCCTGCCACGCCATCTCATCCACCTCCGGGTGGTCGGCTACCAGCCACGCACCCGCCCCGGCGCCTGGATTGCGGGGCTGCGGCAGCGCATCGATGGCGCGCTCAAGCGCTTCATCGCGGGCCCGCTCGAGCGCGGCCTGCGCTTCGCTACCACCCACTATGGCGTCGTAATCGCCGCGGGTCTCGCCATATTCCTGCTGACGCTCGGCGTGATCCGCGGCGGCTACATCAAGTTCTCGTTCTTCCCCCAGGTCGAGGGCCGCTACGTCACAGCGACGCTCGAGCTCGCAAAGGGGGCGACGGCGGAGACGACTTTGGCGGCGGCGGTGCAGATCGAGCGCGCCGGGCATGCGGCAGCGGCGGAATTGAAGGACCCGAGCGGCCGCGATCTCGTCAAGGCGGTCTACATCTCGGTGGGCGTACAGGACCGCACCGGTCCCGGTGCCGCAGGCGTCCT
>JAOTTL010000058.1:0-21026 GCA_029864385.1 Betaproteobacteria bacterium
CCGAGGAAAAAGGCGATGACGAGCGATGAGTGACGAACGATGAACGAAGAGCGGAACCAGCCCCGCGATCTCTCTTCGCCTGCGTCCTTCATCGCTCCGCGTTTGTCGTTTCCGATTTTTCGGCCTTGGCGACCTGAAGCAGATGAATTCTTCGGCTGTCGGCGTGCAGCACCTTGAATACCAGATTATCGAAGCTTACCTGCTCGCCGCGCTTGGGCACGCGGCCGAACCGCGCCAACACCAGCCCGCCGATGGTGTCGACGTCCTGATCGCTGTAGTGCGTGCCCAAGACGGTGTTGAAATCCGCGATCTCCGTGAGCGCCTTGACCCGGTACTGTCCGCCCTTGTCCTGGACGATGTTATCCTCGACATCGTCGAAGTCGTATTCATCCTCGATGTCGCCCACGATCTGCTCGATCACGTCCTCGATCGTGATCATCCCTGCGACTCCGCCGTATTCGTCGACGACTATCGCCATGTGATTGCGGTTCCGGCGGAAGTCCTTGAGCAGCACGTTGAGCGGCTTCGCCTCGGGAATGAACACAACGGGGCGCAGCATCTCGCGCACGTCGAACTCCTCCTCGCCCGCGTAGTAGCGCAACAGATCCTTGGCGAGCAGGATGCCGATCACGTTGTCCTTGCTCTCTCCGATGACGGGGAAGCGCGAGTGCCCGGTCTGGATTACCGTCGGAATGAACTGATCCGGCGACTCCTTGATGTCGATGACATCCATCTGTGAAGGCGGCACCATGATGTCACGCGCTTGCATCTCCGAGACCTGCAGCACACCCTCGATCATGGAGAGCGCATCGGCGTCGAGAAGGTTGCGCTCGTAACATGAGCGCAGCACCGTGACGAGCTCGTCACGGTCTTCAGGTTCCCGCGCAAGCCAGACACCGAGACGCTCGAGCAGCGAAGGTTTGGATCGGTCGTCAGCCATTCTTGTCGCGTGATGAGTGATGAGTGATGGGTGATGAGTGATGGGTGATGAGTGATGAGTGATGGGTGATGGGTGATCAGCGATGGGTCACGGGCGCAGCTCGGCGGTTCGCCCCATTACACTATTACCCATTACGCCTCACGCCATAGGGATCGGGAAAGCCGAGGCGGGTGACGATCCGCGTTTCCCGGCGCTCCATCCTGTGCGCCTGCCGTTCGGTCGCGTGGTCGTAGCCCTGGAGATGGAGCATCCCGTGCACCACGAGATGCGCGTAATGCGCCGCCCCGCTCTTGCGCTGGGCCCGCGCTTCGCGGGCGATCACGGGCGCGCACAGCGCGAGGTCGCCTTCCAGGCGCGGCGCGCCTCCCAGCGTGAAGCTCAGCACATTGGTCGGGCGGTCCTTGCCGCGAAAGCGGCGGTTGAGCGCGCGGCCTTCCCGGCTCCCGATGATGCGCACGGTGATCCGCGCGTCCCGCTCGAGCGCCGCGCGAGCCCAACGCCGGAATTGCGCCCGGGTCGGCAGATGACGTGTCTTGACCGCGTATTGCACAGTGAGCCCGAGTCTAGGACTCTTGCTTGCGCCGCTGCGGCGAGTGCTGCTCGTAGGCATTGACAATACGCTGCACCAGCGGATGGCGCACGACGTCCTCGGAAGTGAAGCAGCTGAAAGCGATGCCGCGCACGTTTTTGAGTACTTGCTGGGCCTCGATGAGGCCGCTTTTTTGCCCGCGCGCGAGATCGATCTGCGTGATATCGCCGTTGACCACCGCCTTGCTGCCAAAACCGATGCGGGTGAGGAACATCTTCATCTGCTCGGGGGTCGTGTTCTGGGCCTCGTCAAGAATGACGAAGGCGTGGTTCAGGGTGCGGCCGCGCATAAATGCGAGCGGCGCGATCTCAATCGCCCCGCGGTCGAACACCTTCGCAACCTTGTCGAATCCCATCAGGTCGTATAGCGAGTCATAGAGCGGCCGCAGGTAGGGATCGACCTTGGCCGCCATGTCGCCGGGGAGAAAACCCAGGCGCTCGCCCGCTTCCACGGCGGGACGCACCAGGATGATGCGCTTGATCGCGTCGCGCTCGAGCGCATCGACCGCGCAGGCGACCGCCAGATAGGTCTTGCCGGTGCCGGCGGGCCCGATGCTGAAAGTGAGGTCGTGCGCCAGGATGTTCTTGAGGTATTGCACCTGGCGCGGGGTACGCCCATGCAAGTCGTGTCGCCGCGTGATGAGCGCAGGGCTCTCGTCGTCGGCCTTCGCCTTGCGCGGGCTGACTGCCTCGATCAGGCCGAGCTGGACATCTTCCAGCGTCAGGGTGGTGTTGGCCTGCGAGTAGAAGTTTTGCAGCACCTGCGCGGCGATCCGGGTCTGGTCGGGCTTTCCGCTCAGCGCAAAACGCTCGCCACGGCGGGCAATGCCGACGTCCAGCGCAGTTTCGATTTGGTGCAGGTTTTCATCCAGCGCGCCGCACAAGTTCGCGAGGCGCTGATTGTCGACCGGTGCAAAAACGATTTCGACGGGCTTCAATGGGGTGCGGGCCGCAACTCGCCGCGCAACGAATGGGGCAAAGCGCTGGTAATCATGATATCCGCGAACCGCCCCATGAGCTCCGGCGGTCCCGGAAAGTTGACGACACGATTGTTCGACGTGCGCCCGGAGAGCTCGGTGGCGTCCTTTTTCGCCGTGCCTTCCACCAGCACGTGCTGGCGCGTGCCAACCATGCGGCCGCTGATGGCCCGCGCCTGCTCCTCTATCCTTGCCTGCAGCCGCTGGAGGCGCGCGAGCCTCACGTGATGTGGTGTGTCATCGGGCAGATCGGCGGCGGGTGTCCCCGGCCGGCGGCTGTAGACGAAGCTGAAGCTGGCGTCGAAGCCCACCTCGTCGATGAGCCGCATGGTTGCCTCGAAATCGGCTGGCGTTTCGCCGGGGAACCCGACGATGAAGTCCGAGGAAATCGAAATGTCCGGGCGCACCGCGCGCAACCGGCGCACGATCGATTTGTACTCGAGCACCGTATAGCCGCGCTTCATGGCCGCCAGCACGTGGTCGGAGCCGGCCTGCACCGGCAAATGGACGTGATTCGCGAGCTGCGGGATCTGGGCGTGTGCATCGACGAGGCGTTGCGTGAACTCCTTCGGGTGCGAAGTCGTGTAGCGAATGCGCTCGATCCCGGGGATCGCCCCGACGTACTCGAGCAGCGCCGCTAAGTCGCCATCATCGCCCTCAGGCAGGCGTGCGCGGTAGGCATTCACGTTTTGTCCTAGCAGCGTTATCTCCTTCACGCCCTGGCAGGCGAGTTCCGCAACCTCGATGAGCACGTCTTCGAACGGGCGCGAAACCTCCTCGCCGCGCGTATAGGGAACCACACAAAAAGTGCAGTACTTGCTGCAACCCTCCATGACCGACACGAACGCGCTCGCGCCGTCAGTACGGGCTGGCGGCAGCTGGTCGAACTTCTCGATCTCGGGGAACGATACATCGACCTGCGGCGTGCCGGTCACGCGTCGCGCGTCGATCAATCCGGGGAGCCGGTGCAGCGTCTGCGGGCCAAAGACGAGGTCGACGTAAGGGGCGCGCTCGACGATGGCAGCGCCCTCCTGGCTCGCGACACATCCGCCGACGCCGATGAGCACCGCAGGATTGGCGCGCTTGTAGTGCTTGACGCGCCCCAGATCGGTGAACACCTTCTCCTGCGCCTTTTCGCGCACCGAGCAGGTGTTGAACAGGATCACGTCAGCGGCGGCGGGATCGTCGGTGGGCTCCAGGCCTTGTGTGGCGCGCAGTACGTCGGCCATCTTGCCCGAGTCGTACTCGTTCATCTGGCAGCCAAACGTCTTGATGTAGACCTTCTGGGACACCGCTTCGGGAACAGCGCTCAGCGCTTGAGGGTGCGCTCGAGGCGCTCGAATTCCTCCGGGCGCAGCAGGTAAACGCGGGCGATTTCACCCTTGCGATCCTCGACGAACAGCACGGGCGAGGATTCCGGGAGTTGGTTATGTAGAATCGAGCGATTCTGGCGGTCGTAGATCAGCCCGCCCGGCGCGAGCCGCACGACCTCGTTGTTGATCTGCAGAAGCGGGAACGGGTGCTGACCTGCGGCGAGCTCGCCAAGCTTGCCGTCCGCAGGAAGCGGCCGTGACAGCTGAGCGTAGCTCGCCGAAGTGATCAGCGCGGCCAGCAGGCCGGCCCATAACCACTTATGCATCATTGAACATTAACATGATGAAATCCGTCACTCCAAATCGCCGCCCCGAAGTCTTGGCGAGCCGCGGCACAGGCGCCGGGCGTCGCGGAAACTGGTGGCGAGTCAGGGATTTGAACCCCGGACCAACGGATTATGATTCCGCTGCTCTAACCGCTGAGCTAACTCGCCAAGGGGAAGGCGGCGAGTGTAAGTAGCAGGCCGTCCTTTGTCAAGTTAACCTACTGAATCCTTTTCACAATTTGGTTAAGAATCCGGCGGTTGTGGAGCGCTCTGGAGTTCGCGCGCGAGCGTGCCGGATTGCGAGCATAGATGCCATATCATAAAAATCGACGCCTAAGCATGAGAAGCGAGCTGGTGCGCTTCGCACCTCGGCGTTCTGCGCATGGGCGCCGCGACCTTCCAATAAATGCCACTCCGCCAGCGCGGCGTTACACTGCCCGGATGGTCGAGCGCCGCATCCACGTATGCAAACCGATCTCGATGTCCTGATTGTTGGGGGCGGCCTGGTCGGACTGAGCCTCGCGGCCGCGCTGCGCGACTCGGGGCTGCGGCTCGCGCTCGTCGAGCCGCATGTACCGCGGCGACTGCCAGCGGCGCGCGCGTGGGATAGCCGCATCTATGCCATCAGTCCCGGCTCGGCGGGATTTCTCGAACGTTGCGGCGCGTGGCAGGGCATGCCGGAGGATCGCATTGCGCGCGTCGAGACCATGCGAATCTACGGCGACGACGGTCGCGCCGAGCTCGAATTCAGCGCCTACGACGCTGGGCTGCGCGAGCTTGCCTTCATCGTCGAGAACGGGCGGCTGCAGACTGCTCTGTGGCGGGTCGTGCGCGATGGCGCTCGGATTTGTTGTCCGGCGACGTGGAGCACGCTCGAGCTCGACGCGCACGCCGCCGCGCTGCGTCTGGACGACGGGGCGGAGCTCAGCGCGCGCCTGGTGGTCGGCGCGGACGGAGCCGAGTCGCGAATTCGCGCGGCGGCGGGAATTGACGCTACGCCCAATGACTATGGGCAGCTCGGCGTGGTTGCCAATTTTTCCTGCGAGAAGGCGCATCGTGGCGTCGCCTTCCAGTGGTTCCGCCGCGACGGCGTGCTGGCGTTGCTTCCGCTGCCGGGAAACCGCGTCTCCATGGTGTGGTCGATTGCGCAGGAACGTGGGCGTGAGCTTCTCGCGAAGCCGGCTGACGAGCTGGCAGCGGAGGTGGAAGCCGCAAGCCGCGGCGCGGTCGGCGCGCTCGCGCTCATCACGCGTGCGGCGGCTTTCCCGCTGCGATTGCTGCGCGTGACGGATTTCACGCGCGCGCGTCTTGCCCTGGTGGGCGATGCTGCGCATAATGTCCACCCCTTGGCGGGGCAGGGCGTCAATCTCGGCTTTCGTGATGCGCGCGAACTGAGCGCGGTGCTCTCGGGTCGCGGACCGCAACAGGATTGCGGAGACCACGCGCTGCTGCGCCGTTACGAACGGGCGCGCCGGGAAGATGTGCTCAGTATGCAACTTATGACGCACACGCTGCAGAAACTTTTCAATAATGACGCTGTCTGGCTTGGGAAGGTGCGCAACTTGGGCCTGAAACTGGCGAATGGGCAGCCGCAACTGAAAAGCCTGCTCGTGCACCACGCGGTGGCCTAGGAGTTTGTCGGACTTAGCCCCGACAAACTCCTGATCGGACTGTTAAGTCCGAGAGGTTGCTAGCGCGATGGCTCAACGACAAAGGATTGTGATGGCACGCTGCGTGATCGTCTTTCTTTGGGTGCTCTGGGCGCTGGGCGCTGGCGCGGCGCATGCAGGTGAAGCAGACCTCAGGCAGGCATTCCAGAAGAAGTTTCCCCAGGCGGTCATCGAAAGCGTCGCGCGTACCCCGTTTAGTGGCATCTATGAGGTGGTGTTCGATGGCCAGATCGCCTACACGGATGAGAAGCTCAGCTTCGTGTTTATCGGCACGCTTTATGACCTGCGAGGCGCTGAGCGGCGCAATTTGACGCAGGAACGTGGCGCACAGCTGGCGGCGCAGAGTCTGGAGCAATCCCAGGCGCTCGCCGTCAAGCGCGTGCGCGGCAACGGCAAGCGGGTGATCTACACCTTCGAGGATCCGAATTGCGGCTACTGCAAGAGGCTGCAACAAGAGCTGGTCAAGATCAACGACGTGACGATCTACACTTTTTTGTGGCCGATTCTGTCGGCAGACTCGGTCGAGAAATCGAAGGCGGTCTGGTGCGCGAAGGACCGAGGCAAGGCGTGGGACGACCTGATGACGAGCGGCATCGTGCCGCAGAACGATCGCAAGTGCGCGAATCCGATCGCGAAGAATAATGAGCTTGCCCAGCGTTTCGGGGTGCGCGGAACACCCGCCATCTATCTCACCGACGGCCGCCAGATTGGCGGTTTTCTGGAAGCGGAAAAGCTCGAGCAAGCGCTCGTCTCGGCTTCCTCCAAGTAAACTACCTGCGCTGTTTAGGGTTCGGCGTTTATAGCCGTAGCGGCGTTTATCTGCGGCTAAATACGGTTTGGTGCGTAGCTAACGCACAGTGGCCGCTATGGCGTAATCGTGGGGCAGTAGCACCCACATGCGCAGCGTCTGCTTCATGCGGCCGGCTTCGCGCGCAGCTTCCTCGCCGAAACCCCAGAAGAAATCGGCACGCACGGCGCCGCGGATGGCCCCGCCGGTGTCCTGCGCGAGCGTCAGGCGGTTAAGCGGCTGGTCGGTCAGGGGAAAAGTCGTCGAGATGTAGACCGGCGCTCCGATCGGCACCACGCGCCGGTCGATCGCAATGCTGCGGCGCGCGGTCAGCGGCACGCCCAACGCGCCGATCGGGCCAGGCAAATTGCCTGGAAGTTCCCGGAAGAACACATAACTTGCATTATGGTTTAGCAGCTCGCGCACCCGCGCCGGATTCTGGCGCGCCCAGGCCTTGATGCCCTGCATGGACGCCCGTTCCAGCGGCAGATCGCCTTGATCCACGAGCAGCCTCCCGATCGAGCGATAGGGATGACCGTTATGATCGGCGTAGCCCAGGCGAAGCGTTTCACCGGTGTCGAGCACGACGCGGCCGGAGCCCTGGATCTGGAGGAAGAAAAGTTCTATCGGGTCATCCACCCAGACGAGCTCCTTGCCCGCCAGCGCGCCGCTGCCACTCTCGATCTGCGAGCGCTCGTAATACGGCACGACGCGCCGCCCCGCGACGCGTCCCCGCAGGCGCTTTCCCCCCAGTTCCGGGTACAGCTCGGTGAGGTCGATGACCAAGAGGTCGTCAGGAACCCCATAGACGGGGAAGCGATGGCGGCCGTTTGCCGTGCGGCTGCCGCGCAGCAACGGCTCGTAGTAACCCGTGATCAATCCCTCGTCGTAGCCGTCTTCGTCAACGACCCGGTAGGGCTTGAAGTGAGCTTCGAAGAAATGCCGCGCCCTGTCCCGATCGGGGTTTGCCTGCTTTCGCGCCGAGGCGCATACGTCTTCCCAGCCCACCTTCTGCGCGATCGCATCGCAACTGCGCAGCAGCGCTTCCCACGCAAAGGAGGGGTCGTCGTCTTGCCATCCGGGAAGATCGCTCCAGTTGGCTTCTTGCAATGGCGGCGCGGGAGCCGCGGGCGCCGGCAGGGTTTTCGAAGAAGGGGCGACGGCCGGCGCCGCGGGCGGCTCGCCTTCCAGCGTTGCGCAGCCGGCCAGTGCCAGCAGCGCGAGGAGCAAGAGCGCGGGGGCGCCGCGCATTTGGTTTCGGCGAGGCAATTCGCTAGCAGCCTGTCGGAGTTAACAGCCCGAACAGGCTGCTAACAGCAAAACCGGCTGACAATTCCGAAAAGGACCTAGCCGAAGCGGTCGAACGTGAAGAAAGCGAGGGTGAATTCGCATATCCTTTATCCTCTCTTGATACTATCCTGGTGCCGGTTTTGCATCAGGAGTTTGTCGGGGCCAATTCCGACAAACTCCTGGAGTGTCGCATGGTGTGTCGCCTGTCGCTTCCAGTATAAGACGACGATTCTTATGGCAGGGTTGTTCTGGTTTCTGATCGAGGCGGGTGTCGCGCTCGCCCTGCTGATTCTCATAGTGTGGTGGACGCTGCCACGCCGCAGGCCGCGGCGAGGCGACGGTGACGATCCGCCACGGTGAGCTGCGCGCGCCGGCCTCACAGGCGCTTCAGTTCGATCAGGCGGAACCAGCCACCCCCGACAGAAGGCTGGTCGCTCACGACACTCAGGCCGGGCACGCGTTCGAGCAGGTCCTCGAACACGAGGTCGAGCCGTGTTGCGACGCGCGCGGCGAGCGGGCTCAACAGACGACGCACCGGTGCCTGCCTTCCCCGAGCGAGGAATTTGTCGAATATCAGAATGCCGCCCCCTTGCTGCACGACGCGCGCGGTTTCCGCGAGCGCCCGCGCCGGCTCTGGCACCACCGCGAGAATCAGGTGCAGCACGGCATGGTCGAAGCTCGCGTCGCGAAAGGGCAGCGTGAGACTATCGCCCTGCACGGAGGAAAAATCGAGATTGGCAGCGCGTGCCCGGCAACGCACGAGCATGGCGCGCGTGAGATCCAGGCCCACGTAGCGGCGCCCGGCTGGCAGCAACGGCAGATCCAGCCCGGTACCAACGCCGTTCAGCAGCACCTGCCCGCCGCCGCGCGGCAACGCGGCAAGGCTCCTGCGCCGCGCGGCGCGTAACGCGGGGCCCACGAAGCAGTCGTAGAATGGCGCGAAAAGGGTGTAGGTGAGCCGCAGGCTCACGGCTTTGACCGCAGAGTGCGGCGCTTTGCGTTCGCTGTCGCCCGATCGCCAGTACGGGAGACGTTGGCGTTGAGCTCATCACTCATCACGCATCACCCATCACTGCTCTTCAGTGCAGCACTCGCGGCATCGAGAGCGTGAACTCGGGTATGGGTGCATCGAACTGGCGGCCATCCTCCGCAATCATCTGATAGCTGCCGCGCATGGTTCCGACCGGTGTCGCAATCGCAGTGCCGCTGGTGTACTGGAAGCTCTCGTTGGGACGCAGCATCGGTTGCTCGCCGACGACTCCCAGGCCGCGGACTTCCTGGACCTGATTGTTGGCGTCAGTGATGATCCAGTGGCGGCTCACGAGCTGCGCCGGGACGTGTCCCGCGTTGGTGATGGTGATCGTGTAGGCGAATACGTAGCGGCCATTCTCGAGGTCGGACTGCTCGGGAATAAAAGCGGTGCGCGCCGCTACCTGGATATCGTATTTCTGGTCGCTCATGAGGTTAATTCTTGATCATTTCCCCGGCGCGTGCAAGAGAAGCTACGCTGTGCCGGCGCGACGAGAACAGGTACAATCCGCCGGTCGTCGTCGAGGCCCGAAATCGCCATGGCGTTCCGCATTGCTCCGAGCATCCTGTCAGCCAACTTCGCCCGGCTGGGCGAAGAGGTGCAGCAGGTGATAGCGGCCGGCGCCGACCTGGTGCATTTTGACGTGATGGATAACCATTACGTTCCAAATCTCACGGTGGGTCCGCTCGTGTGTGAGGCGATCCGACCGCTCACGCAGGCGCCAATCGACGTGCATCTCATGGTGAAGCCGGTCGACCGCATCGTGCCCGACTTTGCGAAGGCCGGGGCGAACATTATTTCGTTTCACCCGGAAGCGTCGGATCACGTGGACCGGACGGTCGGCCTCATCAAGGACAACGGATGCAAGGCTGGGCTGGTCTTCAACCCGGCGACCCCGCTTACCTACCTCGATCATGTCATCGAAAAACTCGACCTTGTTCTCATCATGTCAGTGAATCCCGGGTTCGGCGGGCAGACGTTCATCGCGCAGGCACTGAAGAAGCTCGCCGCCGTGCGCAGCCGCATCAGTGCAACCGGACGTGACATCTGGCTTGAGGTGGATGGGGGCGTGAAGGTGGACAACATCGCCGAGATTGCGCGCGCGGGCGCCGACACGTTCGTTGCCGGCTCCGCAATATTCGGGACGAAGGACTACAAGGCCACCATTGCCGGAATGCGCGCCGAACTCGAAAAAAGTCGAAGCAAATGACCGCGGCCGCGCAGAAGGCACTTGGGATCTCAGGAACCGCAACAGGAATGTCACCCTGACGGAACGCTTCGACTTTTCTTAACCGGCATAATACTGAAATTCTGCCGGTTCTATTTCCACCATTCTCTTTGCGCGTCAGTATCTCTGTGGTGAAAACGAACCAGCGGTTTCCGTTGCGCGTAAAGGCGGTAACGATCGATCTGGATGGCACGCTGGCTGACAGCGTGCCGGACCTCGCCGTTGCGGCCAGCCTGATGCTGCGCGAGCTGGGACGACCGGATCTTCCCGAGTCGGCGATCCGGACGTTCGTCGGCAAGGGCATTCCCCGGCTCGTCGAGCGCGCGCTGGCCGGTACGCTGGACGGCGCCGTGCACAAGAGCGTGCTTGATACGGCGCTACCGGTATTCGAGCGCTGCTATCTGGCAGTCAACGGCAAGCACACCACGATTTTCCCGGGTGTGATGGAAGGTCTCGACGCACTGCGCGCGGCGCACCTGCCGCTTGCTTGCGTGACGAACAAGGCGGGCCAGTTTACCTTACCGCTACTCGAGCAGCTCGGGATTGCACACTACTTTGTTCAGGTGATCGCGGGCGATACGCTGCCGCAAAAAAAGCCCGATCCGGCTCCGCTGCTTTACGCCTGTCACCATTTTGGAATCTCGCCGGGCGAGATGCTGATGGTCGGCGACTCGATGAACGATGCCGAGGCGGCACGCGCCGCCGGTTGTCCGGTCTTCTGCGTGTCCTATGGCTACAACGAGGGCCAGGACGTGCGGGCACTCGATGTTGATGCTATAGTAGCGTCGCTATTTGAAGCCACCCGGCTGATTCAAAAGGTCTAATTATCAACTTGGTCATGCACCACGCAGATTGTGGAACGAAGCCGCAGACAATCGCGCCGCGCCGCTGGCGATCCTGGCGCCGTTTGCCTGTGGTCTGGCGTACGCGTTAGACGCGTTGCCCGCTGTCGTCCCGTTTTCTGTACTGGAGTGACCCATGACTGAAGTTGAATTCGACCGGCTCGCCCGTGCCGGTTATGACCGGGTTCCGGTGGTGCTCGAGACCTTCGCGGATCTCGACACGCCGCTGTCGATCTACCTCAAGCTCGCCAACCGGCCTTACAGCTATCTGCTGGAATCCGTGGTCGGCGGCGAGCGTTTCGGTCGCTACTCGTTCATCGGCCTGCCCGCGCAGACGCGCATCGAGGTGCGTGGCAATACCTGTACCGAGTTCCGCGGCAAGCAGGCCGTGGCCAGCACGCAGACCGGCGATCCGCTCGCCTACGTCAACGACTATCTCGCCCGCTTCAAAGTGGCGCAGGACGCGAGCCTTCCCCGGTTCTGCGGCGGGCTCGTGGGCTACTTTGGCTACGATACCGTGCGCTACATCGAGCGCCGTCTTGCGGGCACCCACAAACCCGATCCGATCGGAGCGCCCGATATCCTGCTGCTCGTCTCCGAGGAAATCGCGATCGTGGACAATCTGTCGGGGAAGCTGACGCTTGTCGTGTACGCCGAGCCAGGAAAAGCGGGCGCGTTCCAGGGCGCGCGCGCACGGCTCAAGCAACTCGTGGCCCAACTGCGCGCCCCGGTCGAGATACCGCCGGACGCGCGCGGGCCTTCCGCGCCAGCCGTCTCCGGTTTCGGCCAAGCCGCCTACCATGCCGCGGTGGAGCGTGCGAAGCGCTACGTCTACGACGGAGACGTCATGCAGGTCGTCCCGTCGCAAAGAATGACGAAGCCGTTCCGGGCCACGCCACTGGCTTTGTACCGCGCGCTGCGCACGATCAATCCCTCGCCGTACATGTACTACTTCGACTTCGAAGGCTTTCATGTCGTCGGGGCCTCGCCCGAGATTCTGGCGCGGCTCGAGGGCGATACGGTGACGGTGAGGCCGATCGCAGGAACCCGGCGCCGCGGGGCCACGCCCGCCGAGGATGCGGCGCTCGAGAAGGAGTTGCTCGCCGATGAGAAAGAGCTCGCTGAGCACATCATGCTGGTCGATCTGGGACGCAACGATAGCGGGCGCGTGGCGCGCACGGGAAGCGTAAAGGTCACCGAGCAGATGGTGGTCGAGCGCTATTCGCACGTGATGCACATCGTCTCGAACGTGGAGGGCGCGCTGAAGCCCGGGCTCAACGCAATTGATGTCCTGCGGGCGACGTTTCCCGCAGGCACAGTCTCCGGCGCGCCCAAGGTGCGCGCGATGGAGATCATCGATGAGCTCGAGCCGGTGAAGCGCGGCATCTACGCCGGCGCGGTCGGCTACCTCGGCTTTCACGGCAGCATGGACGTGGCGATCGCATTGCGCACCGCGGTCGTCAAGGATGGCACGCTCTACGTCCAGGCCGGCGGTGGCATCGTGGCGGATTCGCAACCCGAGGCGGAGTGGCAGGAGACCCAGAACAAGGCCAGGGCGCTGCTCCGTGCCGCGGAGATGGCGGAGTCTGGCCTCGATACCCAAATGGACTAGATGGAGCGGTTTGCTACTCAATTTCAACGTCCCGGTGATGAAGCAGAGAATCAACAGGTTGAATTTAAGGTGTCCACTAAACGTGGGTAGGATCAAACAATACATTAGGATGGTCTCCAAGAAATTGGCAGCCGCCGGCACATGAAAGGTACAGCGACATGGACAAAATCAGCATCCAGTTCACTTTATTTTCCGCTTTCTACTCGCCACTCATTTCGACGATGTCGGGCGGATTCCTCAAAGCTGAAGGTCTAGATCCGCAGTGGTCGGTTTCGCCGCCGGGCGTCTCGGCGCTTGCTGCCTTGGAAGAGGGCTCCGCTCACGTCGTTCAATCGGCCCTGAGCCAGGGGTTCACGTCACTCAATAAGGGCGAGACGCCGGCCGCAGTCCATTTCGCCCAGATCAACGAGATGGACGGGTTCTTTCTCACTGGACGCGAGGCGGATCCCGCCTTCACCTGGGACAAGCTGGAAGGCGCCGAAGTCGTTATGTTCAAGGGGGGGCAGCCGCTCGACATGTTCAAATACGCCTGCCACAAGGCAGGCATCGATTTCAGCAAAATAAAACCCATCTGCCCCGGCGGTGCCGCCGAAATCGACCAGGCCTTCCGTCACGGCCAGGGGCAGTATGTTCAGCAACAGGGTCCGTTCCCGCAGCAACTGCAAGCCGATGGCATCGGACATATCGTGGCCCAAGTTGGCAAACAGATCGGACCCTGCGGTTTTTCCAGCCTTGCGGCGACCCGTGAGTGGCTTGAAACAGATATGGCGAAAGCATTCATGCGTGCCTACAAAAAGACCCGGACCTACATGAACGAGACGCCGGCCACCGAGATTGCCAAGGCGGAGAAACCGTATTTTCCCGATATCGATGAAAAGGTTCTTGCCGATTGCATCGCAACGTATCAGCAGCTTGGCTGCTGGACGCCGCATGTGGGAATTACGCATGCGGCCTATGAAAAAACGCTGGATGTCTACGAATACAATGGCTTGTTGAAGCAGCGCTATCGCTACGAGCAAGTCTGTGCCACACCGCCGGCAACCGCTTGAAAATGGATTCTTGCAAGATTGCTGGCCGCTTTCGTTTGAGATGTGGACGGCAGTGGCACGTTTTCGCGCAAAACGCAATGGAGAATAGGAGTCGGCCGTGTCGGAATTGGATCTGAAGGAAACATTGGCGCTCGCGGAATCGCTGGCTCAGCAGGCTGGAGAAATCACGCTGCGCTATTACGGGGGCCAGGTCGATTTCGAACGAAAAGGCGATCTGACTCCTGTAACGATCGCCGACCGCGAGGCGGAAGAGCATATCCGCGCCCAGATCAGGGCCCAGTTCCCCAATCACGGTCTTTTGGGCGAAGAGCGCGGCGCGGAAAATCCCGGCGCCGAATATCAATGGATCATCGACCCCATCGACGGCACCAAATCGTTTATCCGCGGCGTTCCTTTCTATGGCGTTTTGATCGCCCTGGAACGAAACCAGGAAAGCCGCGTGGGTGTGATCCATTTGCCGGCGCTGGAACAAACGATCGGCGCTGCCGTTGGCTGCGGCGCGTGGATGAACGGCGAACCGATCCGTGTGGCCGATGCGGCCAGCCGGGCGGAGACTTTGTTTTGCACCACCAGTCCCGCGTTCCTATGGAACGTGCGGCCTGATTTTTGCGCAGAATCCTTCAAGCGTTTTCCGCTCCAGCGGGGGTGGGGCGATTGCTATGGCTACGCTCTGGTTGCCATGGGGCGCGCCCAGGCCATGCTCGACCCCGAAATGTCGATCTGGGATACCGCCGCGGTGAAACCGATCATCGAAGAGGCCGGCGGCGTATTCACCGATCTCGATGGCAATCCGACCGCCCACGGCGGGCATTGCCTGGCGGCCACACCCACTGTTCACGCGGAGATCCTGCAAATGCTCAGGGACTACCCTGCCGCGGCTGGTTCGTCACATTGTCGCCCGGTGCCGTGGTGACAGTGGCGCAGAGAATCCATAGCAACGCAAACAAAAACCCCGCGATGAAGAGGCACGGCAGTCTCTGCAATCACTGCTAGGCATGCCGACTGACACATGGAAGTAGCTTCTATTTCCGATTTGATATGCGCGGTTAATAATAGAGGAGCGTCGATTATTGGAGTGGATGGGTATTTGGGGGCTGGAAAAACCGCCGTGGCCACAAGGCTTTCACTGCAAACCGGCTACGCTTGTATTCACTTAGATGATTATCTTAATCCGAAAAAAGGCGGTTTTGTTGAGAATCTCGATCTGTCATCGATCAAGAACGCATCAAGAGGCAAGCGACCCCTAATCATAGAGGGGTTATGTCTGTTGGAGGTTCTTGGTCGGCTTCAGATCAATGTGGATTTTCTGGTCTATGTCACAGGAATAAGACCTAGCCGCGCGGATTTAGATAAACAGGTATTCGACGAGACCGACGGCTATTTGCAAGCACACCGACCAGCTATAAGAGCAGAGGTGATCTTTAATATGGACAAATTCAACAGCAACTTATCAAACGAAATTGATGTTGCGTACATTAAGGCTAAAACCGCGATATCAGTCGTGTTAGCCATGGGAGGAATATTGTCGATTCTGGTCGGGGCGCTGGTTTTTGTGCTCGGCTTGCAGAGCGGGGATTCGGCGTTGATCAAGATTGCTGGTGCTGAGATATCTGCCAAAGGAATTGGTGGAGTGATTCTAGTTACTTCTGCGGCTTGGGCGTATCTGGCGTATCTAGCGAGGCCACAATACAGCAAGAAAAGAGAAGTCAAAGAATCGAGGAAGAATGACGGCTCATTTGAAAGGCGCGAGTTCGAGAGTTCAACGCAGACCCAACTACGGGCAGACAAGAATGCCTAACAAGAAAGAATCCCTTGCCAAGGAACGACGGCACCGCATCCGGCGAGTCCACGGGGCGCAAGCCCGGTGGCTGGGGGGAAGCCGACGTTGGTGCGGCTGAAAATGACGCTCCAGTTTAAGTGCACGGGCGGTATGTTTTGCACATTAACTTGAGGCCTTCTAGCCACCCAATCCACACCGGCGCCCGCGAGCGGGCGGCACACGTGCGGGCGCAGGCGAGCGCGAAACGTTAGAGATCAGGAGACTGAGATATGGCAGAACTAGGCCCGAGCAACCAAGCGAGCCCGTTGGCCTCAGGCGTTGCGATAGCGAAAGACGCCTTTGCACTTCTTCGTGACTTCGCACTTTTCGCTGTGGCTATTCTCTTGCTTGTGTTTCCAGCCACATTCAATTCCATCCTCACCAAGGCGGGCTTCGAGGAGGGCAGCTTCGCCGGCCTCAAGTGGAAGGCAAACCTCCTTCAGGCCGACGATGCGCTCAAGAATGCCCAATCCACCATCACGGATCTGAGGGCTCAACTCGATAAGACCACCCAAGCGCTGGGAGAAGCGCGGGCGCGCACCGATGATCAGACCATTAAGGCGTCAATCCGCAAGCTTGAAGAAGAGAACCGCCAAGCTACGGCAGCCTCTACACAGGCGGCTGCCGCAGTGAGGTCGACCATCGCCTCCAATGCGCCGCTTGTAGAAAAGGCACAGTCGGCTCTCAGCACGAGTGGTGGCTGGGGCGTGGTGTTTGGCAGCGACACATCCGTTGCGGCGGCGCAGGACGAAATCGCGCGCGCATCCAAGAAAGGTATCCCAGCGGCTGAAATCTATCTCCGCAACGGCTACTATGCGAGCATCGCTGTGGTAGATAATCGGACAACCGCCCAAGAGTACCTGGTAATCGCAAGAACCTTTCGTCCCGACGCCTACATCGCTTCAATGGCCACCTGGTGCCGCAATCAACAGTCGCGAGATGGATTCGTGGAGTGCCAGAGTCGCCAATGAGTTGGTATTTTTGCGCCTGAGAGGAGTAACACAGACCCCGCTTCGGCGGGGTTTTGTTTGGGGTGACGTGTCGAGGCGCTGTAGGCTGCGAGGGCAAGCAGGGTGGTCGGCTGCGCAGCATACGCGCGAGCGTATGAGTTCGATGTAGAATCCCCGCTATGGATGATCACCGCACCCTTCGGCTGTCCATTCTCTGGCGCTGGCGCTCGCCCCGCGCCTAAACATATCCTCGCCACGCCGGGCGTACAACGGCGGTTTTCAATTACATAATCGGGTAAGAAACGCACCTCGCATATAGCGTTCTCTTATAAATTAGCAGGTTAGGTCGCATATGGTCTTGATGATCGACAATTACGATTCCTTCACTTACAACCTCGTGCAGTACCTTGGCGAGCTGGGGGAAGACGTGAAGGTATTCCGCAACGACGAGATCACGCTTGAGGACATCGCGCGGGCGGGGCCGGCGCAAATCGTGATTTCACCCGGACCCTGCACGCCGAATGAGGCGGGCATCTCGGTGCCGTTGATCGGCGAGTTCGCAGGCAAGATCCCTGTGCTCGGCGTGTGTCTCGGTCATCAAAGCATCGGACAGGCGTTCGGCGGCAGGATCGTCCATGCGCGGCGGCTCATGCATGGCAAGACCTCGCCGATCCATCACGACGGCCGCGGCGTGTTCTGCGGCCTGCCCGATGCCTTCATTGCGACGCGCTATCATTCACTGGTTATCGAGCGGGCCAGCCTTCCGGACTGCCTGGAAGTGAGCGCCTGGACCGATGATGGCGAGATCATGGGCGTGCGTCACAAGACGCTCGCGGTCGAGGGCGTGCAGTTCCATCCCGAGGCCATCCTGACCGAGCACGGCCATCGGCTCCTCGATAACTTTCTTCACGGAGGCCGCGAATGACGCCACAGGAAGCGCTGGCGCGGATCATCGAGCACCGCGAGATCTTCCGCGAGGAGATGCTCTCGCTCATGCGCGCCATCATGAGCGGGGAGGTCTCTCCGGTCCTGATCGCGGCGATCATTGCCGGCCTGCGCGTCAAGAAAGAGACGATTGGCGAGATCGCCGCCGCGGCGGAGGTCATGCGCGAGTTCGCGACCAAGGTGCCGGTGCCGGACGAGCCCCATCTCATTGACACCTGCGGCACCGGCGGGGATGCCTCTCACAGCTTCAACATTTCCACCGCGGCAATGTTTGCCGCGGCAGCGGCCGGCGCGAAGATCGCCAAGCACGGGGGCCGCTCCGTCTCGAGCAAGTCGGGGAGCGCCGACGTGCTCGAGGCGCTCGGCGCCAACATCAACCTCAAGCCGGAGCAGGTGGCGCGTTCCATCGCGGAAGTCGGCGTGGGATTCATGTTCGCGCCCAATCACCACAGCGCCATGAAGCACGCTGCGCCGGTGCGCCGCGAGCTGGGTGTGAAGACGATCTTCAACATCCTCGGGCCGCTGACCAACCCCGCGGGCGCCAGGCAACAGGTCATGGGCGTGTTTCACCGTGATCTCGTCGGCATTCAGGCCCGTGTCCTGCAACGTCTGGGGAGCCGGCGCGTGATGATCGTGCACGGCGCCGAGGGCCTCGACGAGATCTCGATCTCCGGCCCGACCATGGTGGCGGAATTAAGAGACGGGAACATCACCGAATACACCATCGCGCCGCAGGATTTCGGTCTCGGCGTGCACGATGTGGCGGCCATCAGGGTCGAAGGCGTCGAGCAGTCGAAGACATTGGTGCTGAGTGCGTTCGGCAACGAACCGAGCGCGGCGCGCGATGTCGTCGCCTTCAACGCCGGGGCCAGCATCTATGTCGCCGGGCTGGCGCCGACGCTGAGCGCAGGGGTGGAAAAGGCCCTCACAGTGATGGCGAGCGGCGCGGCGCGGAGAAAGCTCGATGCCTTCGTCGAGTTCACCCGCAATGTGAAGGACTGATGAACCGCAGAGCTTGCAACAACCATGGCTGATATCCTGGAGCGCATCCTCGCGGTCAAGGCCGAGGAAGTCGTGCGATCGAGGCAAGCGAAACCGCTCGAAGCCGTACGCAAGGAGGCGTTGTCCGCACCGCCGCCGCGCAACTTTGTCGGGGCGATCCGCGCCCGGATCGCCGCCGGCCGGCCCGCTGTCATTGCGGAGATCAAGAAGGCGAGCCCGAGCCGCGGCGTGCTGCGGGAGCCGTTCGACCCGGCGTCGATTGCGGCGAGCTACGAGCGCCACGGCGCAACCTGTCTGTCCGTCCTGACTGATGGGCAGTTCTTTCAGGGCACGCCTGAACATCTGCAGCAGGCGCGCGCTGCGAGCAGACTGCCGGTGTTGCGCAAGGACTTCATGATCGATCGCTACCAGGTCCTGGAGGCGCGCGCGGCGGGCGCCGACAGCATTCTGCTGATCGTTGCGGCACTCGATGATGCACGGATGCGCGCGCTGGAAGAAGCCGCGAGCGAGCTCGGGATGGCAGTGCTGGTCGAGGCGCACGATGGCGCTGAGCTCGAGCGTGCACTCCGGCTCGAGACGCCCCTGATCGGCATCAACAATCGCAATCTTCGCACCTTCGAGACGACGCTCGAGACGACGCTCGGCCTCTTGGCGCGCGTGCCGGACGATCGCATCGTGGTGACGGAAAGCGGAATTCTCTCGCCTGCTGACGTCGGGACCTTGCGCGCCGAGAGGGTGGGATGCTTTCTCGTGGGCGAGGCGTTCATGCGTGCGCCGGACCCGGGAGCCGAGTTGGCGCGCCTGTTCGCGGAACCCACCTGAGAATGCGCAACAAGATCAAGACCCATTAGCCGCAGATAGACGCCGATAAACGCCGATAGAAAAGCAAGAAATCTAAAACTACAGGAAATAGACAGGATTTACAGGATTAAGGCTATTCAAAAACAATCTTGTAAATCCTGTCCATTGGCCTTTTGGTCTTATCTGCATTCATGACGGCCGCTGATCTGGCAAAATAACACCTATGCTCCCGCGGCTAGACGAGTTAATCATCGCCTTCGACAAGGGCCTGCGAACGGTTTTCGGCCCCGCGCAGTCGCTGCGGGAAACGCCCGGCGAAGAGCTGCTGGAAGGAACCTTGTCTGAAGCAGACCGCACGCTTGCCGCATCGCTGATGCGGGTCAATCACAGCGGGGAGATCTGTGCGCAGGCGCTCTACCAGGGGCAGTCGCTGACCGCGCGCAGCGCGCAGGCCAAGGCTGCCCTCGAGCAGGCCGCGCAGGAGGAGACCGAGCATCTGGCGTGGACCGAGAGCCGGATCCACGAGCTGGGCGGTCGCAAGAGCCTGCTCATTCCTGCGTGGTACGCGGGTTCCTTTGCGATCGGCGCCGCAGCCGGGCTTCTCGGTAACCGCTGGAATCTGGGCTTTCTCGCGGAGACCGAGCGGCAGGTGGTCACGCACCTCGAGGGACACCTTGATCGCCTGCCGAAAGGCGACCTGAGGAGCCGGGCGGTACTTACGCAAATGCGTCAGGACGAGGCCCGGCACGCCACCAGCGCGATCAAGCACGGCGGCGGCGAGCTGCCGGCACCGGCGAAGCTCGCGATGCGATTATCCTCGAAGGTAATGACCGGGATCGCGTACTGGATTTGATGGAACCGCCGAGGCGTCTCGGCGGTTCAGTTCTGAGTTTCGCGAAGCTCCAAGTCGTGCGTGATCTCGGCCATCTTGCCGAGCATGATCGAGGCCGAGCAGTACTTCTCCGCCGAGAGGTGAACGGCGCGTTCTACCTGCTCGCGCTTGAGCCCGCGGCCGGTCACCACGAAATGAAAGTGGATCTTGGTGAAGATCTTCGGATCCTGGGCGGCGCGCTCGGCGCTGATTTCCACCACGCAGTCGGTGACGGGCGCACGGCTTTTCCTGAGTATGTGCACCACGTCGTAGGCAGTACAGCCGCCGGTCCCGATGAGCACCGTTTCCATCGGGCGCGGGCCGAGGTTGCGGCCGCCGCCTTCCGGCGCGCCGTCCATCACCAGTGCATGCCCGCTCGCGGACTCGCCGATGAACGTGACGTCCTCGATCCACTTGATACGCGCTTTCATGGTCAGATGCCCACGAGGATGCGGACGTAGTACCAGCCGATGCCGATGGTTTCATGGAAGAACCGCGCGCTGTCGACCAGGGCGCTGGCGCGCGGCAGGAAGTCGAGCGCGGTGAGTTCGAAGCGCGTGGCGTAGCCGGTCGCCGCCGGGATCACCGTGAAACCCGTGCTTGTGAATGCGAGCTTCGCGCGCGGCATATGCCAGGCTTGGGTGACGAGATAGACGCGGCGCACGCCGGCCGTGTTGAGGATAAGAAAACTCGTGCGCGCGTTTTCCAGCGTGTTGCGTGAAGCCTCCTCGGTCCATTCCACCGGCACCTGGAAATCGCGCTGCAGGACTTCACGCATTAGCTGCGCTTCGGGCGTCGGGTTGCCTTCCGGCGTTCCACCGGTGACCAGAATGGGCTTCTTTAAGGCACGGTGCAGATGGGCAGCGTAACGCAGGCGCTCCAAAACCTGGCCTCTGACGGTGTCGCCACCGTATTCAGGCGCGCTGAAGTAAGTGCCACCCCCCAGCACCACGATCGCCTGGCCGCTCTGGTCGGCGGCCGGGTTG
>JAOTTL010000222.1:0-5246 GCA_029864385.1 Betaproteobacteria bacterium
GATCCCGTTCCTGTGCCAGTCGTGCCATGAGCCGAGCGGCCACCCTAGACTGACTCCAGGTAGCTTTCCCTCCATTTTCCTGGCGCGCGGCTGCACGAACTGCCACACCCAGATCCATGGCAGCAACAACCCGGATTCGGCTAGGAACACTCGCGTCTTCCAGCGTTAACAAAATGGGCTGACAGGAGATCGAACATGAACACGAACACCTCCTTGAGATTCCAGCTCGCACCGATTGCGGTCGCGGTGATGGCCGTCGCCGGATCTGTCCATGCCGCCGAGGGTGACCAGCTCGAGGCGATGATCACGCCTGACAGCAGCGTCGAAGTGGGTGGCGGATACGTTGACAGCGATAACGGGTATTTCGGCGAGTACAACGGGCTGAATGAGAAGGGCTGGTATTTTCTGCTCGATGGCGACGTCAAGACGCGCGACGACCTGACCGGGACTTGGATGAGGTTAAGAGGGCGGAACCTGGGCCTCGACAGTCGCGAGCTGCGCTGGGACCACAACCGCCAGGGGAATTGGGGTTATTACCTCGAGTACAACGAGATTCCGCGTTTTGAACCATTGGACGTTACGACGCCCGTAGTGGGTATTGGTGGTCCCAACCTTACCCTCGGTTCGGTCACCGTTCCCGTGGACCTCGAGACCAAGCGCAAGAGATTCGGGGTGGGGTTCGACAAGATGTTCGCGAGCAAATGGGGCTTCAAGCTCGACTTCCGCAATGAAAAGAAGGACGGAGAGCGGCTTTTTGGCGCGGGTAGCTTCGGCGGCGGTGGGCTGAATTTCACGCCCGAGCCCATCGATTCGACGATTCGTTTATTAGACGCGATCGTCCGCTATACCGACAAGAAGTTCCAGTTGGTGGGCGGCTATTATGGGACCCAATACCGGAACGATTTCAAGGCGCTTAATTGGACATGGGGCCAATCCGCCGCCTTCAGTCCGCTCGCCCTCCCGCCGGATAACCAGTCGCACCAGCTCTACGTGACGGGCGGATACTCCTTCAATCCGACGACCCGCGGCACGTTCAAGGTCGCCTACACCAAGGCCACGCAGGATGACACTTTCATTAACAGTTTCAGTGGGCCGGGATTGTCGCTCCCCGGCCGGGCCGATCTCGGCGGCGAAATCGAGACCACGTTGCTGCAGGCGGGCATCTCGGCCCGGCCCATGCCCAAGCTTTCAATCACCGGTAACGTGCGCTACGAGGACCGGGACGACAAGACGCCGATCGCCCAATACATATTGCCGCCGACTACGGCCGGTAACACCTGGTACGGCCAGAACAAGCCCCTGAGCTTTAAGAACACGTACGGGAAGCTGGAGGCAAGCTACGCGCTGCCGAAGGGCTTCAGGGTGATCGGGGCGCTGCAGTACGACCAGAAGAACCGCAACACGTACCCCTACCGCTCGGTAAGCCATCGCGACAAGACCGAGGAGATCTCTTATACCGCGGCGGTGCGGCGCTCGATTTCGGAGACCGTGACGGGAGGGCTCTCGTACACCTACAGCGACCGGAACGGTTCCGATTTCTACCAGAACATCACCCTTACTCCGAACGCCATCGGCAGCAACCTCGTTGCGCCGCTTAACTATGCCGACCGGAAACGCGACAAGGTCCGGCTGTCGCTCAACTGGATGCCGGTCGAGCCGTTGTCGCTCCAGTTCTACGTTGACGACATCACTGACAAGTACGAGGGCAACCGGGACCCATCCGTTCCCGTTCCCCTCGGGCCGCGTAACGGCGACCAGCGTGTCTACGCGATCGATGCGGCGTACAGCTTCAACCAGAAGTGGCAAGCGACCGCATGGTACAACTACAACGAGTATAAGTGGCAGAACACGATTCCGTTGGCTGCCGACACCTCGAAGGAAGAGGGCGACGCGTTTGGCGTGGGCTTTCGCGGCAAGCCGCACAGCCGCGTGGAGGTGGGTGCCGACTACAGCTACTCGGATATCCAAGACGAGTGGACGCAGCAGAGCCTAACCGCGACGCCCATAACGCCACTGCCTATCATGACGACGCGCCTCACGCGGCTCAACCTGTTTGGGAAATTCACGTTGGACAAGCATTCGGGGCTGCGCGTCGATTACATCTACGATCGTTACAGCACCGACGATCCCACTTGGAGCACTTGGGTTCCCGGAGGAACAGGTAGCTTCCTCGAGGGGAGCGTGGTGAGTATCCCGTCACCGCAAAAAGTCAACTTCGTGGGGGTGCGGTACTTCTACAATTTCTAGTAGGAGCGCACGCCGGATCGGGTATCACGCGAGGAAGGCGCCCCGACATCTCGGGGCGTTTTCCTTGCGCACCCATGGCCGTATGCGGCTCTCCGGAGCCTGGACGCCGGGGCGAGTCGATTGTCCGGCGTTCCATTGCACCACGATTCACGAATCACCGTTCCGGCCAGCTTTTATCTACGGTTTCAATTCGCGGAATGTTGCGCCACATCAAATCACTCGGCACGCCTATCGAGCTAAAATAATTTGCCGCAGTGATTGAAAGGTTTCGACTGCCGGTTTCGCGGCCTGAGGCGGCACGGTGGTTTGCCTCTAGCCACCGGAACAGGAACTCGGTCAATCAACAATAGGTTAACCAGTGTCATGCAGGTGCCAGGTCTGGTGAGATTCGTGGTCAGAGCCGCTCTGTTGGCGGCGGTGGGAATCGTCGGGCACGGCCCGGCCCACGGCGCGGAAATCGAAGGCCGGGCGCAACTGGATGTGAGCAACAATTCGGTGTGCCTTGGCTGCCATAGTAATCCCGTTTTTGCAACTCCCGGCGCCGACGAAAAAATTCGCTCGTTACACGTAAGCGAGGCGGTTTTCGCCGCCAGCGTGCACGGCAAGATGCAGTTTCCCTGCGTCACGTGCCACGTCAGGATCAAGGGGCTTCCGCACAAGAAGCCGACCGTGACGCCCGCGGAATGGCGCCGCAGCATTCCCGACCTGTGCGGAAACTGCCACGCCAAACAACGGGCCGCCTACGAAAAGTCCGTGCATGGCGATGAGGTCATCTGGAAGAACAACGCGAAAGCGGCCGTCTGCTCGGATTGCCACCGCCCCCATGAAGTCGAGCGTCCGGCAACCGCTTCGGCGAGGCTTGCCATCACCCAGAACTGCGGCAACTGCCACGCCAACAGCCTCAAGTCCTACACTCAAACTTACCATGGGCAGATCACCAGGCTCGGCTATGCCTACACGGCCAAATGCTTTAACTGCCACGGCAGCCACGGCATCCAGCGCACGCGCGATCCCAACTCGAAGGTGCACCCGGATAACCGGCTGAAGACCTGCCAGCAATGCCACACCGGCGCGACCAAGGGCTTCGTCACGTTCGAGCCGCATGCGAATACCCATGATTACGGCCGTTACCCCTACATGTGGGCCGCATCGAAGTTCATGATCGCGCTCCTGCTGAGCGTGTTCGCCTTTTTCTGGACGCACTCGACGCTGTGGTTCTACCGCGAATACCGGGATCGCCGGGATCGCCGGGATCGCCGGGATCGCCGGGAGGGCGATCGCCGGGAGGACAAGAGCGCGCCCCACGTCGTAACCGGCGAGTTGCCGCAACTGCAAGGCAAGCACTTCAGCCGCTTCGGGCCGGCGTGGCGGATCGCCCACCTTGCCTTCGCTGGGAGCGTAATGATGCTGGTGTTGACCGGCATGGCGGTGTTGTACGCCGAAACGGGGTGGGCCAAGTTCATCGTCGGCGCGCTGGGCGGCCCGCGCGCGGCGGGCATCTTGCACCGGGTGAGCGCGGCCATCATGCTGGGAATATTCTTCATCCACCTCGTCTACATGGCGATCCGGGTGGTGCCAACATGGAAATTGTCCCATTGGTTCGGGCCAACCTCGCTGGTGCCGAACTGGAAGGATCTGCGGGATATGCTGGCCATGTTCGAGTGGTTCCTCGGCAAGGGACCGCGGCCGGCCTTTGACCGGTGGACGTACTGGGAGAAATTCGACTATTGGGCGGTGTTCTGGGGCATGGCCATCATTGGTGGAAGCGGCATGATGCTGGCGTTCAAGGAAACGATCGCATCGGTCCTGCCCGGCTGGGTGTTCAACGTTGCGACGCTCGTGCACGGGGAAGAAGCGATTCTCGCCGCGGTGTTCCTGTTCACCGTGCACTTCTTCAACAACCATTTCCGGCCGGACAAGTTCCCGCTGGACATCGTGATGTTCACCGGGGCGATTCCGCTGGAGGAGTTTAAGCGCGAGCACACCCTCGAGTACAAACGCCTGGTCCAGACCGGGCAACTCGAGAAGTATCTGGTCGACGCCCCGTCCCAGCCCATGACGCTGGGCTCCACGCTCCTCGGGTTCACGCTGATCGGCGTGGGGCTGACGCTGCTCGTGCTGGTGTTCGTTGGTTTTGCGGGCGTTCTCAACGGGAGTTAGCGGAGATTCACCGGTCTCCCGGCGCGAGCGGTCCCGCGATCACGGCGGCGGTTGCGTGCCATGCTGCGGCTCATGTTTCTTGATTCTTCTAGTCGCTCTAAAGCAACAGGCCGCTACCGCACTTCCGAATCGATCACCACGCTCACGCCATTCGCGCCCACCTGAATGGGCGCGCTGAGGCCCTGCAGGTCGCCTGGCTGCGGCACGGCGTTGGCGCTCTTCGAGACGCGCGCGCCGATCACCACTTGCGGAAAGCTTGAGAGCTTCATCGCCGGCGTCATGGCCATCGAGTCGTCGAGCGTGAACTCGAGGGGCAGATCGCGCGCCTGGCGGCGCAGGATGGCAAGCGGCATGCGCGGGCCCTGCGCGGCGCGCGCGAAGACAAAGACGGTATCGGTTGGCGCGATCTTGCCGGCGAGCTCGGGTGCAAGCTTCACGACGCCGCTCACTCGGCCGCCCGCATCAGCCGGCGCGGGCGCTAGTGCGGGCGCCGGTGCGGCGGGCGAGGCTGCCGCGAGCGCACCGCCGGCGAGGGAGCGCGCCTCGGCGATGTTCGAGCGCACGACCTGTGCAGCCTCCGAATCCGGTGGAAGCACGGTCAGCATGCGTTCCCAGTACTGGACTGCGTTGGCGTAATCCCTGCGATTGAACGCTGCCGTGGCGGCCAGCGCGAGTGCCTTGGTGTTGGCCGGGTCGATTGCCAGAGCGCGCGCGATCAGCTTCTCCGGCTCGCCCTCGAGGTTGCGCCCCTGCGCCATGCCGAGCGCGTCCGCATAGTCCGCGAGCAGCTGAGCGTCGTTGGGGGTACGCGCCGCTGCGTTGGCATAGGCCTCCACCGA
>JAOTTL010000223.1:0-5198 GCA_029864385.1 Betaproteobacteria bacterium
ATCGCGCGTCGCGGGCTTCGGCTCGTCTACGGCGGTGGCAGCATCGGGCTGATGGGGGTGCTGGGCGAGGCCGCGCTCGCGGCAGGCAGCCACGTCATCGGCGTCACGCCGCGGCGCTTGCTCGAGCGGGAACTCGTGCACAAAGGCCTTAGCGAGCTGCATGTGGTGGAGACCATGAACGAGCGCAAGGCACTGATGGCAGAGCTGTCTGACGTTTTTATCGCGCTCCCTGGCGGCATGGGCACGCTCGACGAGTTGTTCGAAATGCTGACCTGGACCCAACTTGGTTTCCATCGTAAGCCGTGCGGCCTGCTCGATGCCGGGAATTATTTCGACCGGCTCATGGCCTTCCTCGATCACGCGGTGGCGGAACGGTTCGTGATGCCCGAACATCGTTCCATGCTGATAGCCGAGGCTGATGCCGACAGGCTGCTGGACCGGCTCGGGAACGAGCCGCCACCCCTGGCCAGCAAGTGGGCCAGTCGCGGCCCCGTGTAATCAGATGGGGTCGATCGTGACGAGCGGGGCGGACGATAGCGATTTCCCGGCCGTTGCCGGACTTACCGCGACCGAGGCTGCCGCCCGGCTTGAGGCGGAGGGCTACAACGAGCTGCCCCTGAGCCGCCGCCGCGGCGTGCTTGCAATCGCGCTCGATGTGGTGCGCGAACCGATCTTCGCGTTGCTGGTCGGGGCGAGCCTGATCTACTTCATGCTCGGCGATCTGAAGGGCGCCCTCGTGCTGCTCGCGTCCGTGCTCGTGATGATTGCGATCACGATCTACCAGGAGCGCAAGACAGAGCGTGCCCTGGAGGCGCTGCGGGATCTCTCGAGCCCGCGCGCGCTGGTGGTGCGCGATCGGCGCAAGCACCGCATAGCCGGACGCGAGGTGGTGCGCGGAGACATTCTCATCCTGGAGGAGGGCGACCGTGTGCCGGCGGATGCGGTTTTGCTCGATTGCCACGATCTCAGGGCCGATGAGTCGCTGTTGACGGGCGAGTCGGTGCCGGTCGGCAAATCAGCAGGCAAGGAAAGCGACCGCATCGGGCGCCCCGGCGGCGACAACCTCCCGTTCGTCTATTCGGGGACCATGCTTGTTCAGGGCCAGGGAATGGCGAAAGTCGTCGCGACGGGCATGGCGACCGAGATGGGCAGAATCGGCAAGAGGCTGCAAAGCATTGAGGGCGAACCCACGCCGATGCAAAGGGAGATCCGGTCGGTCACGCGATATCTGACTGTATTCGGGATCACCCTGGCGATATTGGTGGCGGTTGCCTACGGTTTGCTACGCACTTCGTGGCTGGACGGGATGCTCGCGGGCATTACCCTCGCGATCGCGATCATCCCGGAAGAGTTCGTGGTGGTGGTCGTCGTGTTTCTCGCGCTTGGCGCGTGGCGCATATCGAGGAGCCGCGTGCTGACTCGGCGCGTGCCCGTCATCGAGGCGCTCGGCGCGGCGACCGTGCTTTGCGTGGACAAGACCGGCACGCTGACTCTCAATCGCATGGTAGTGAAGAAGCTCACCGCCGGCGGGAACCTGCACGACGTCGGCGCGGTTGATGATGAGCTGCCCAAGGCGTTCCATGACGTCCTGGAGCACGCTGTTTTGGCGAGCGAGATCAATCCCCTGGATCCGATGGACCGTGCGCTCAGGGAGCTGGGCGACTTCCATCTGGATGAGCGCCGCGCGCAGCACGCGCGTTGGGAGCTCGTCAAGGAGTATCCGCTCTCGCCGGAGGTCCCCGCCCATACCCATGTCTGGCATACGGGGGCTGGAAATGAGCACGTGGTCGCGGTGAAAGGTGCGCCGGAAATGGTGGCCCAGCTCTGCAAGCTCGACGCTTCCGCGTGGAAACGCGAGTGCGCCTTGGTGGAGCAATTAGCGGCCGACGGCCTGCGGGTGCTCGGTGTCGCCCGCGTGCGCTTCGCTGGTGATGAGTGGCCGCAACAGCCGTCCGAGTTCGAACTCGAGTGGCTCGGGCTGGTAGGGTTGGCCGACCCAGTCCGTCCGACAGTGGAGGCGGCTCTGGCTGACTGCTACCGCGCCGGTATTCGGGTCATCATGATCACGGGCGACTATCCGGTCACCGCACAGGCAATTGCCCGCGACATAGGGCTTGCGCCTGCGAGCGTCGTCGTCACTGGAACGGAGCTCTCGGACATGAGCGACGAGGAACTCCGGCGCCGTGTAGGTAGCGTAAACATCTTCGCGCGAGTCATGCCCGAACAGAAGCTGCGCCTGGTCGAGGCGCTCAAGGACAATGGCGAAATCGTTGCGATGACAGGTGACGGGGTCAATGATGCGCCGGCGCTGAAGAGCGCTCACATCGGTATCGCAATGGGCGGGCGCGGCTCGGACGTTGCCCGCGAAGCCGCCGCGCTCGTGCTGCTCGACGACGATTTCGACTCGATCGTCAAGACCGTGCGGCTGGGCCGCCGCATCTATCGGAACGTCTGCAACGCCCTATCCTACCTTCTCGCCGTGCACGTCCCGATCTGGGGTATGGCCGTGGTGGCACTCGCGTTCGCGTGGCCAATGGCTTTCTTCCCGGTGCACATCGTGTTCTTTGAATTCGTGATCGACCCGACCTGCTCGATAGCCTTCGAAGCCGAGTCGGCAGACGAGGAGGTCATGGCCCGGTCACCGCGTCGCTCCGACGAACTGATATTCAACTCGCGCAGGGTCATCGTCGCGATGACTCAGGGGGTCATGATGCTGCTCGTGGCCGCGCTGGTCTATGGTTTCGCGCTGGAGCGCGGCAGCGGGGAGTCGACGGCCCGGGCGATGGTGTTCGCGACCATTGTTCTCGGCAACGTCGGTCTGATTCTGGGGAACCGTTCAGGCACGCGCTCGATCCTGGCAATGCTGCGGTCTCCGAACCCGGCGTTGTGGTGGGTGATCAGCGGTGCCCTAGGGGGCATGGCAGCAGCCCTCTACTTGCCGCAGATGCGCGAGCTGTTTCGTTTCGCGCCGTTGACGGGTAAGGATCTCTTGCTGTGCGTGGGTGCGGCGGTGGCCGGACTCTTGTGGTTCGAGTTCTACAAGTTTTTGCAGGTCCGGCGCGTGCCCGTGTGATGTCTGTCACGGGTGCCCGGCGTCGTTCCATCTCGCGAAAAGTTGGTTGATCTGAAGTCGGAAAGCCGATAGATTGATCGGCCCTCTCAGTCTCACCCTGGAACGCAATGGCACCACGGACCGGCAAGCTCGAGCTTCGCCCGCCGGACGTGATCCGCTCGATGCGAGACCTTCCGGCGCGGGAAAAGAGTTTCTGCTTGACGAGATTCTGCGGGTACGCAGGGCTTGCCATTAGCGCCCTGACCGCGGTACGCGGTCTGGCGCGGCTTCCCGATTTCCCATAATATTCCAACGACCTAGACGGCCCCCCGGGGCCGACGATCACGAGGAGCGGGACCATGACACACGCGGTCGACAGGGCTTACAACATTGCGGATCTCCGCGAGATTGCGCGCAGGAGGCTGCCGAAAGGATTGTTCGAGTTCGTGGACCGGGGAACGGAGGACGAGGTGTCGCTGCGGAACAACCGGGCGGTATTCGAGCGCATTCATTTTCAGCCGCGCACGCTAGTCGACGTATCGGGACGCAGCCAGGAGATCACGCTGTTCGGCCAGAAGCAGAACATGCCGCTCATCATCGCGCCGACCGGTACAGCGGGGCTCATGTGGTATCACGGCGAGATCCACCTCGCACGCGCCGCGGCAGAGGCTGGCGTCCCCTTCACCCTGGCGACCGGCTCGACGACCGCCATGGAAAAGGTGGCCGAGGCCGTATCAGGTATTCCGCTCTGGTTCCAGCTCTACATGTGGCCGGACCGTAAGTTGTCGCACCAGCTGGTCGAGCGCGCACGCGCCGCCGGTTTCAAGGCGCTTGTCGTGACCGTCGACGGTGTCGCCTCGGGCAACCGCGAGTACAATCTGCGCAACGGTTTCACCATCCCGTTCAGCTTCACGCGCCGTAACATTACCGACGTGTCGATGCACCCGCGTTGGGTCGCCGGGGTGCTGGCCAAGTACGTCCTGACGACCGGCATGCCGCGCTATGAGAACTATCCGAGCGAGATCAAATACCGCGTCACGGCGGCACCCATGGGCCGCTCGCAGATGCGAAATGACTCCCTCAACTGGGACGACCTGCGCGACCTGCGCCGGATGTGGCCGCACATCCTCATCGTCAAGGGGATCCTGCACCCGCAGGATGCAACGCTGGCGGCGGACTGCGGTGCCGATGGCGTCGTGGTGTCCAATCATGGGGGACGCAATCTCGACGGGATTCTGTCGCCCATCGAGGTGCTTCCAGAGATCGTCGACGCAGTCGGCAAGCGTATAACGGTGCTGGTCGACAGTGGTTTCCGGCGCGGGTCCGATGTGGTCAAGGCGCTCGCCATGGGCGCGAACGCGGTGCAGATCGGGCGTCCTGCCCTCTATGGGGTTGCGTCTGGCGGCGGAGCGGGCGCACGGCGAGCGCTCACGATTTTCCGGGAGGAAATCGACCGCGTGATGGCGCTCATCGGCGCTCGGTGCATTGGCGATCTCAATCCCGAAATTCTGCGCGCGCCCGATTTTCCGTTGCGCAACGTAGATCCCGCGCGGCCGGGGCTGCGTTTGCTGGATCCCGTGAAGGCGATGGAGCGATAGTTGCTGATCTATCTGCTCAAGACCGCGCTGCGTCGTGACCACGAGATTTACGCGCCCTCATTTACGGCGAAGCTCGCTCATCCCGCATCGTCTGCGCCAGCGGTGCCGGCCGGCAATGCGTGAGCGCCGCCGGGAGGGCCGGCAGTTGCCAACTTCACCGAATACCGGTATTGTTCGCTCCGCAGTCGACTCAATCAGTGCCTTGTTGATCCGTAGACTCCGCGTTGTGCGGCGGAGTGCCTTCAGTTCTCATCCACTTCCTTTGATTCGTTTGCAGGCCACGGGCACACGCTCGTGTTTCGTTCATTATTCAGGAGAGCAGCATGGCAACAGGCGTTGTGAAGTGGTTCAACGAGGCGAAGGGTTTTGGGTTTATCACGCCGGATGACGGCAGCGAGGACGTCTTCGCTCATTTTTCGGAAATTCAAGGCAGCGGCTATAAGTCGCTCAAGGAACAGCAGCGCGTCGAATTCGAGATGGCGCGCGGTCCCAAGGGCATGAAGGCCGCTGCGATCAAGCCGCTCTAGGCAAGAAGAGCGCAGCCAACC
>JAOTTL010000225.1:0-5190 GCA_029864385.1 Betaproteobacteria bacterium
AAACTATCGCGCCCTCCGCTCCAGGGCATTCGATTCCTGGAGTGCGGTGACCTGCGCCTAACGAATGGCGATGATGGTCTTCCTTCAGGTTACCTACGCCCTGCCCTCAACAACTTGACAAAGCCGCCGTTCGCCCTCGCCGCGCCGGTGCCCTTATCCCCGGGTGTCAAGGGACAGTCATCGCTAGTCAAGAAGCGAGCCCGGGTTTTTGGCTCAATAAACTCCGCACGAGCGCTCGACACGACGGTGGAGCGCGCCCCTGGTGAGGGTTCCTGCTTCGAGGTCATGAGAGGCGGCAGAGACACGGCATCGTGGTCACGGTAGATCCTACTGACGGTCTGGGCCAGGAAGAGCTGCTGCGCCGGCTGAAGGAGGTGGCGGGGCGTGCTGCGCTCATCGCGGTGCCCGAGGGCGGCTTCTCGATCGAGCTCCTCAATCACTCCGAGAACTCGACCTATCTCATCACCAAGGCGAGCACCGGTGAGCGCCTGATCCTGCGGGTGCATCGCACCGGTTACCACAGTCGAGCGGCCATCGAGTCCGAGCTCATCTGGATGGAGGCGCTGCGGGCAGAGGCGGGGGTGCACACCCCCCGGGTCATCGCAGGGCCAGACGGGACGCGGGTTCACGAGGTCTTCACGGAGGCGCTGCCGGGGGGGCGAAACTGTGTCTTCTTCGAATTTCTCGAGGGCGAGGAGCCCGACGAGAACGACCTGATCAGCGCCTTTCCCAACCTCGGTGAGGTGACCGCGAAAATGCACCGGCACGTGCGAGGCTGGCGGCTGCCCGCCGGATTCGAGCGGTTTCGATGGGACTTCGACACGGCGCTCGGGCGAAAGCCCCACTGGGGCCACTGGTACGAAGGGCCCGCCATGACGGCACCGCGCCGGGCCGTGCTCGCCCGCCTGGTCGACGCGATCGGGCGCCGCCTGGAGCGCTTCGGGAGCGAGCCGGAGCGTTTCGGGCTGGTGCACTGCGACATGCGACTCGCCAACCTGCTCGTCTACCAGGGTGACACCCGGGTCATCGACTTCGACGACTGCGGGTTCTCGTGGTTTCTCTACGATCTCGCGGCCGCGCTCAGCTTCATCGAGCATCGACCGGATGTCCCCGATCTCGTCTCCGCCTGGCTGCAGGGTTACCGTCGGGTGGCGAGCGTGACCCCCGCGGAGGAGCGCGAGATCCCGACCTTCATCATGTTTCGCCGGATGCTGCTCGTCGCCTGGATCGGGTCGCATGCCGAGACGGACCTCGCGCGGCAGATGGGGGCCGACTACACGGCGGTGAGCTGTGACCTCGCGGAAGACTATCTCGGCAAGTTCGGCTGACGTCCTGCAACCCTTCGGGAGGCCCGCAGATGAGTGAAGCAAAGGAAGATTTCCTGGCGCGGTCAAAGGAGTTCTGGAACCCCGGGAAGACCGAGGACTGGCAGCGCTTCGGCGTGGACCTCGTCATCGACCGCCGCGAAATGTATTACCTGTGGGACATGGACGGGCGTCGCCTCATCGATCTGCACCTGAACGGCGGGACCTACAACCTGGGCCACCGCAATCCGGAGGTGATTGCGGCGGTCCAGGAGGGCATGCAGCGCTTCGACATCGGAAATCACCACTTCCCCTCGCTGATGCGCACCAAGGTAGCGGAGGAGCTCGCCAAGGTCACCCCCGAGGGGCTTCAGTACACGATCTTCGCAAGCGGCGGGGGGGAAGCGATCGACATCGCCCTGAAGTCCGCCCGCCACGCCACGCAGCGGCGCAAGATCATCTGCATCGAGCGCTGCTATCACGGGCATACCGGGCTTGCGGTGAAGGTCGGGGATCCGCGCTTCTCGAAGCTGTTCCTGAGCGAGGGTGCGCCCGATGAGATCGTGCAGGTGCCCTTCAACGACTTCGAGGCGATGGAGGCGGCCATCAAGGTCGGCGACGCGGCGTGCGTCATCATGGAAACGATCCCCGCGACCTACGGCTTTCCCCTGCCCAAGGAGGGATATCTGGAGGCGATCCGCAGGTGGTGCACCGAGCAGGGGACTCTGTACGTCGCCGACGAGGTTCAATCCGGCCTGATGCGCACGGGGCGAATGTGGGGGATCGAGAACCACGGCTTCGCGCCCGACATCCTGGTGACCGGCAAGGGGCTTTCCGGTGGCATCTACCCCATTGCGGCCGTCGTCGTCAACGAGAGGGCCGGGGCGTGGCTGCGGGAGGACGGGTTTGGGCACATCTCCTCCTTCGGGGGGGCCGAGCTCGGGTGCATCGCGGCGCACAAGGTGCTCGAGATCTCCCAGCGCCCCGAGGTTCGCGACATGGTGGGCTACATCGCCAAGCGCATGCGCCAGGGCCTCGAGGCCATCAAGTCGAGGTTTGGCGATTTCTTCATCGGAATTCGCCAAAGCGGGGTTGTTATGGGGCTGGAGTTCGACCACCCCGAAGGCGCGATGTACGTCATGCGCGCCCTCTATCACAATGGCGTGTGGGCGATATTTTCGACCTTGGACCCGCGGGTGCTGCAGTTCAAACCGGGGATCCTCTGCGATCGAGCGCTGTGCGACGACGTGCTGAGCCGCGTGGAGACGGCCATGGGCCAGGCTCGGGTGCAGGCCCGCAAGGCCACCGGGCTGATGCAGTTCAAGGACAGCAAAGAGCGCGCCGCCTGATCTTCGTCTACACTGGCCGCGGGCGCGCAAAGTTTCTTGCCCGGCGTGCCTATCATCTTGGACCGGGATCCATGCGTCGGCTTTGCTTCTTGTCCATGCTGGGAGAGCCAGGCACCTACGACGCGACGGTCTATGACCACCTGCCGGGCGGGGGCGACGAAGGGGCCTGGTTCCGTCTCGCCTTCGAGCACCTCGAGGGCCTCACCATAGTCACCCGCCGCCTGCCCGAGGGAGAGCCGCTTCCCTCGCCCGAGGAGGCGGACACCTTCGTGCTCGGCGGCAGCTACAACTCGGTGCACGACGACTTCCCCTGGCAGCGTGCGGTGCTGCGATGGTTGCCGGAGTTACGGGCGGCAGACAAGCCGTTGCTCGCGATCTGCGGCGGCCACCAGCTGCTTTGCCACTTCTTCCGGGCACCGGTCGTGCCGCTAGCGGCGGCGCCTGCGGCCGGCACCCTGGACACCGCCCTCACCGAGGCGGGCACGAGCAGCGCGCTGTTCGCGGGCCTCGGACCGGTCTCGCGCTTTCACTTCGCGAACTACGAGCACGTCCCGGTGGTGCCCCACGGCGCCGCGTTGCTCGCCAGTGCGGACCGGGTGCCAGTCGCCGCGCTCGACTTCGGGCGCAACTGGTTCTCGACCCAGTTCCACCCCGAGGCCACGATCGAGACCATGAGCGCGTCGTGGGCGCGCACGCACCCGGAGCTTTGCAGGCGCTACGACGCGGGCGATGCGGGGGCGAAGCTCGTCGAGAACTTCGCCGGGTTAGCGGCCACCGTGGGCGCGAAATAGCCGCGGCGACACCCCCGTCCAGCGGTGAAAGGCGCGGCTGAAGGCGCTCAGCTCCGAGTAACCGAGCAGAAACGCGATTTCGGTAAGCGGGAGGTGGGCCTGGCGCAGGTAGGCGACCGCGAGCTCGTGGCGGGTCTCCTCGACCAGCTCTTTGAATGTGATGTGGGCTTCCGCGAGACGGCGCTGAATGGTCCAGGGCGGGATCTGAAGCGCCTCGGAGGCCTCCTCAAGAGTCGGGCAGCCCTCCGGCAGGGCCTTCAGAAGGTAGTCCTTGACCTGCTCCGGGAGATGCTTGGGCCCGGTCGGCTGCACCCCCAGCGTTCGGATGCACCGGCGCAGGAGCATCAGGAGCCGCGGGTCATTGGTGGGCATGCGCCGCTCGAGTCCCTCCGGTCGGAAGATCAACGCGTTGGTCGGCTGGCCGAAGAACACGGGCGCCTCGAAGGCTCTCTCGTGCTCGCGCCAGTCCGCGGGCTGCGGGTGCTCGAACAGAACCTCCTCGGGGTGCCAGCTCGATCCGTAGCAGTGCCTGAAGATGTTGTAAAACATCCCGAGCGAGAGCTCGGCGTCCTGGCGGCGGCTCACGATTCGCCCGTCGCAGATTCGGTACTCCAACCCGAGCAGGCCGTCGCGCTCGGCAAGTTTCATCTCGGTGCCCTGCTGGTGAAAAGGGAATAGCTCCACGAAGTTCTGCAGGGCGGTGCGCATGCTGCACGAGTGAACCGCGATGTAGCCGATCAGCCCGAGGTCCGTCGGCTTGAACTGCTGCCCGAACCATAGGCCGATGTTGTCGTCCCCGGTGGCCGCAGCCGCGGTCTCGAACAGCGAGCAGTATGACCTCAGGCTGATCGGCAAGGTGGGATCGCTCAGGGTCTCGGGGTCGATTCCGCTGGTAGCGAAGATGTGCTCGACGTCACCGCCGCGCGCGGCGAAGAATCGGGCCGCCCCGGTCCCCGCGGTGGCGAGAACGCCGGTCTCCTGTGTTGCCGCTATCTGGATTTGGCCCACCGTTCTCGCCTGGTAGGCACCCCGGGTACGGGCGCGGGTTGCGGGTCCACCTGCGCGACGCCGCGAGCCGCTAACGGTCACACACGCGACCTTCCTCCCTGTCGCGGCGACGACTTTTGCGCAGGTCGAAAAGATATGGAACCATAGCGCGGTGAGCGAAGTCAAACGGCGCCGGGCACCGGGCGGATGTCAAGTGTATGCGGTGCCCGGTCAAGAATAACTTGCGCTCTAGTTGGATGATTTCTCACGGTTTCGTGCGCCCGCGTGCGCCCTTTGCAGTGGCGCCGGATGCGGCGATGCAATAATGCCCCAACCCTCGGGAGGTGAATAAGAATGCACAAGCTCAAGAGACGGAATTTCCTCCAGACTACCGGTGCAACCGCGCTCGCGTTCGCGTTGTCGAGCCAGGGCATACGGCTCGCGCACGCGGCTCGCGAAAAGGAGCTCAACATTTACTGCTGGGAGGGCTACAACTCCGACGACGTGCTCGATCCGTTTCGCAAGGAGTTTAGCGCCACGGTGCGCGCCGAGGGCTTGACGTCCGACCCCGACGCGGTGAACCGTCTGCGCGCGGGCGAGACCAAGGTGTGGGATCTGCTCAATGTGAACAATCCCTGGGCCCGTGAGCTCATGTGGCCCGAGGGATTGATCCGCGAGCTACCGCGCGCGCGATTCGAGCCCTATTTCGCGAAGATGATGCCCCAGTTTCATCCCCCCTACCCGTGGGCGATGGATAAG
>JAOTTL010000224.1:0-5190 GCA_029864385.1 Betaproteobacteria bacterium
CATGACCACTCTGCCACCCCGCCCAATCGCTCAAGAAAAGTAAAGGGAAAGTGGCGTGGTCACCGGCCACTTTCCCTTGAATACTGGAGCGGGAAACGAGTCTCGAACTCGCGACCTCAACCTTGGCAAGGTTGCGCTCTACCAACTGAGCTATTCCCGCGTTTCGTCAGAGAAAATTATAGGCTAGCCGCCCCCCGGCCGGCAACTATCCCCCTCTCCATGCCTGCGGCAGGGCCACCCGGAGGTAATAGATCATCGAGATCAGGGTCAGCAACGCCGCAATGTAAATCAGCCACGTGCCGACGCGGTGGGGGTCAAAAAGGCCGATAGGGTCATGGTAGAGCAGCAACGGGATTGCGACCATCTGGGACGCCGTCTTGATCTTGCCCGCCAACGATACTGCCACGCTCTTGGCCTCGCCGATATTCGCCATCCACTCCCGCAAGGCCGAGATCGTGATCTCGCGGCCGATGATGATGAGCGCAATGATTCCATCAACGCGCTCCAACTGCACCAGCGTGATGAGCGCGGCCGCCACCATCAGTTTGTCCGCCACCGGGTCGAGAAAAGCACCGAACGCCGACGTCTGGTTCCATCTGCGGGCAAGCCAGCCGTCGAGCCAATCGGTCACCGCCGCTGCGGTGAAGATGACAGTCGCGACAAGGTTCTGGTTTGGTACGGACACCCAGCTCTTCTCGAAGTAGAAAATGCCCACGAACAGCGGAATCAGGAGGATTCGCAGCCAGGTGAGCAGGATTGGAAGGTTGATCGGCATTAGTGGAGCTCATGATAGATCTTTTCGGCGAGGGTGCGGCTGATACCCTCGACCTCGGCGAGATCGTCGATGCTGGCAGAGAACAGGCCGCGCAGCCCGCCGAAGCGCGCCAGCAAGCGCTGCCTCCGTTTGGCGCCGATGCCAGCGATACCCTCCAGCGTCGAGCCGGCGCGCGCCTTGCCCCGCCGCGCCCGGTGACCCTGGATCGCGAACCGATGCGCCTCGTCGCGGATCTGTTGCACCAGGTGCAGCCCGGCGTGGCCGCTGCCGAGCACCATGGGCACGGGCCGGATCGGCAGGAACAGGCGTTCTTCTCCCGGCCTGCGCTCTTCGCCCTTTGCGACGGCCACCAGGGCAACGTCATTTAATCCGAGTTCCGCGAAAACCTCGGCGGCTACCGCGAGTTGCCCCTTGCCGCCATCGATGAGAACGAGGTCGGGCAGTCGGCCCTCTCCTGCCACGATCCTCCGGTAACGGCGTGACAGCACTTCGCGCATGGCACCGTAGTCGTCTCCCGGCTCGATGTCCGTCATGTTGAAGCGGCGGTACTCGCCTTTTTGCATCGCTGAGTGGTCATAGACGACACAGGACGCCACGGTCGCCTCGCCCATGGTATGGCTGACGTCGAAGCATTCGATACGCTGCACGGTTTCCGGCAACTCGAGCGCCTGCTGCAGCGCCGTCAACCGGGCTTCCTGAGTCGCCTGTAGACCCAGCGCCTGCTCGGCGCCGAGTTGCGCGTTGTGCTCGACCATTTCCAGCCACGCCTTGCGCACGCCGGTCGGACGCGCGTGGATGTGCACCTTGCGTCGGGCCCGCTCCGACAGGAGCGCTTCGAGTGTCGGAGTTGGAGTCATGGCGACGACGATATGGGGAGGCGGACTGTGCTGGAGATAATGCTGCGCCATGAAGGCTTCGACGATCTGCTCCGGATCGCAGTCGTCCGCATTGCGCGGAAAGAAATTTTTGTCCCCGAGGTGATGGCCGCCGCGAATCATGGTCAGATTTACGCACACAATCCCCGCGGCTCGGCCGCAGGCGATGACATCGGTATCCTCTCCCTCCCCGCTCACGAATTGCCGTTCCCGCACCTTCCGCAAGGCGGCAATCTGGTCGCGGTAGACAGCGGCCTCCTCGTAGTCGGTGCCCGCAGAAGCTGCGTCCATGCGTTGCTCCAGCCGGGTAGCCACCTCGTCCTCCTTGCCCGAGAGGAACAATTCAGCGCTGCTCACATCTTCCGCATAGTCGGCTTCGGTTATCAAACCCACGCAGGGCGCGGTGCAACGGCGAATCTGGTGGAGCAGGCAGGGACGCGACCGGTTGGCGAAGACCGTGTCCTCGCAGGTGCGAATGCGAAATACCTTCTGGAGCAGCTGAATGCTCTCCCGGACCGCGCCAGCGTTGGGAAACGGACCGTAGTAGCGGTGCCGCTTTTCGAGCGGACCGCGGTGAAATCCGAGGCGCGGGAATCGATGTCTTGATAACATGAGATAGGGATACGATTTATCGTCTCTAAACAGTATGTTATAACGTGGACTTAAACTTTTTATTAAGTTATTTTCGAGTAAAAGAGCTTCTGCCTCGGACCGCGTTATCGTCGTTTCGATCGCTGCCACTTGCGCCAGCATGAGCTGGATGCGCGGGGACTGCGCGGGTTTCTGGAAATAGGAGGCGACCCGTTTCTTGAGATCGAGGGCCTTACCCACGTAGAGCGCCTCGCCCGCCGCACTGAGCATGCGGTAGACGCCCGGCCGATGTGGCAGGCCGGCAATGACTGCGGAGGGATCAATCAAGGCGCTCTCGGATTGCAGCGACAACGTTCCGGAACATGGCCGGTGTGAGTCGTTTTGTCTGGGTATTGTAGCGGCTGCAGTGATAGCTATCGTAGAGCGCCAGCTGACGCGGCAACTCGTGCCGTGCGCCGTGACCGAATCGATAGTCGCGGCGTGCGATGCCGAGCGCCATGAGCACGGCCATATGTGCGACCGTGCCGAGCGCAAGGATCGCCGCCCCGCGCGGTAAGGAGGCGATCTCTTCGGCCAGATAGGCATTGCAGCAGCGGATTTCCGAGGGTTGCGGGCGGTTCGCAGGCGGAAGGCACTTCACCGCATTGGTGATCCGGCAGTTCAAGAGGCGAAGTCCATCGTCGACGCTGGTCGATACCGGCCGCGACGCGAAACCAAAACAGTTGAGCGTGTCGTAGAGCAGGAGGCCCGCGTGATCACCCGTGAACGGGCGCCCGGTGCGGTTGGCGCCATGCTTGCCGGGCGCCAGGCCGACAATCAAAAGCCGCACGCGCCGCGAGCCGAATGGCGGGACTGGACGGGCATGGTAATCGGGGTGCTCGGTGCGCACGCGCTCGAGATAGCTCGCCAGCCGAGGGCAGCGGCGGCAGGACTCCGAGAAGCTCGACAGGGCGCGGGGCACTTGAGTTAAAATTCCAAGTTTTCGATTTCTCGGAAACGATCGAGATGGCAAAAGTCCTAGCAACCGAAATTCGCGCCGGCAACCTGATCGAGTGGGAGAAGCGGGTCTGGCGCGTGCTCAAATCCTATCACGTGCACGTCGGGGGCCGCGGCGGCGCGTTCATGCAAATCGAAATGAAGGACATCGAGTCGGGAACCAAGCGCAACGAGCGGATCCGCTCGGAAGACAAGATCGAGCGCGCGTTCGTCGAGCAGCGCGCCATGGAATATCTTTACTTCGACGGCGAGAACTACGTCTTCATGGACAAGGAATCGTTCGAGCAGCTCACGCTGCCCGCCGATTTCCTCGAGGGGCAGACTGGCTACCTTATCCCCAACATCGATATACAGATCAACTTCCACAACGACCGGCCGATCGGCGTGCAGCTTCCGGCCAGCGTGATGCTGACGATCGTTGAGACCGAGCCCAACCTCAAGGGCGCGACAGCCACGGGATCGTTCAAGCCCGCCAAGACCGAGGCCGGCCTCACCGTTCTAGTACCCCAGTTCCTCACGGAGGGGGAACGAATCAAGGTCAATACGGATTCCGGAGAGTATATCGAGCGCGCATAGCAGCATGCTGGCTAACGCCACCATGCTGCGATAAACAAGAAAAATCCTCGCGCCGGGATCGGGACCACGAAGCTCGTAGGAGCGCTTGAGTGCCAACGCGCGCTGGGCCAGTGTTGCAAGTTCCTATTCTTTACCGACCTGATGGGTTGGTCATTTAGGACGTTCCGGGGCCACGTCCGGAACGTCCTCTCCATAGGCGGATGACCGAAGTGCCTCGAGCGCCTCTGGGCCGGTGTGCCTCCGGCTGCAGCGTTACATGGCCGATGCCGTAACGATCATGCACAAGCGCGGTGGCTGCGGCGAGTATTGCGGGCCATCGCTGCAACTCATGGATTTCTAGGTGTGCCGACAGCGCGACCTGTCCCGGCGTGATGCTCCACACATGAAGGTCATGAACGGAAACCACGCCAGCTACACCCGCCAGCGCCTTTCCGATGATCTGCAATTCCAGTGCCGGTGGCACGCCTTCCATCAGCACGTGCAATGTGTCGCGCAGCAACCGGATCGTGGAAACGAGGATGAGGCCCGCAATCACCAGCGACAGAATTGGGTCGATGGGAAGCCAACCGGTGAAATAAATGACGGTTCCGGCGACGAGCGCCGCGAACGAACTCACGAGATCACCGATAACGTGCAGCAGAGCCGCCCGCGCATTTAGGGTCAGCTCGCCGCGGCTCATGATCCAGAGCACGAGAGCATTGACGGCCATGCCCACGAGCGCGATTACCGTCATCCCGAGCGCCGCGACCGGGCGCGGATCCAGAAGCCGTGCGACCGCTTCAACGACCAGCGCCACGATGATCACGAGCATCAGGAGGCTATTCAGCGTCGCTCCAATCACCTCTGCCCTCGCCCAGCCATAGGAGTGGCGGTGCCCGGCGGGGCGTCGCGCGAGCCAGGCGGCGATCGCTGCCAGCCCCAGAGCGAGCGCATCGGAGAGCATGTGCCCGGCATCGCTCAGCAGAGCCAGGGAGCCGGTCCAGACGCCGCCAGCGAACTCGACCGCCGCGTACGCGAGCGTAATGACCAGCGCGGTTGTGAACGCGGCACCGCGCGCAGGGGGCGGATGGTGCCGATGCGCGTTCATGTGCCCAGCGGCAATTCCCCGTCGTGCGAGCCTATACCGGACATGGCATGCAATGCTTGCGTGTAGCGCGCATCCTCGCGCAGTCCGATCATATCCTCGGCGTGCGGCCGTCCATGCATACGCCCGAGTCGTGCCAGGCTCACCGCCGGCATCGAGTAGCTGAACGCTCCGTAGAGCTCATCGACTGCCGGTGCATTGTTGCAGATGAGAACCATGTCGCAGCCTGCATCGAGCGCGATCTGGGTCCGTTCAACGAATCCACCAGCGACGCTTGCACCTTCCATGTTGAG
>JAOTTL010000226.1:0-5171 GCA_029864385.1 Betaproteobacteria bacterium
ACGTCATCGTCTTCGTCAGCGCGTCGCACCCCTTCGCCAAAGCGAAGCGCAGCGAGATCCGCATGAGCGAGCTCGACGGCGCGCCGGTGATTTTGAGGGAGCGGGGATCGTCGACCCGGCGGATTTTCGAGCAGGCGACGAAAAAGGCGGGCGTGCGGCCCGACTACGTGATCGAAACCACCAGCCGGGAAACGGTCAAGGAAGCCGTCGCCGCGGGACTGGGCGTCGGTGTCATCTCGGAAGCGGAGCTTCGCCAAGATTCGCGGTTCTGGCCGTTGCAGGTGAAAGACGCGGATATGAACTATACCGAGTACGTAGTGTGCCTGGAGCGAAAGAAGAACCTGCGGCTGTTGAGCGAGTTCTTCCGCCTGATCGAAACCGTGGGGCAGCAAGCCTTTCCTTGAGCAGGCGCCGATGTCGCGGGAGTCAATTGATCGGCGCGCCGCCCTCCGCGATTCGCTTATCTATGAATGCGTTCAACGCCTCGCGCGCGCCGTCATCCAGCGGTGACGGCTCGTATTGAGCGAGCACGGAGCTGAAAATGCGGTTGGCACGTTTGGTGGCGTCCTCGGCTCCCGACTCGAGCCACGTCTCGAAGTTGCCGCCAGTCAGAGAGCATCGGCTGATAGAACGCGTTCTCATAGCGTTCCAGCGTATGCGCTGCACCGAAGAAGTGGCCGCCTGGGCCGACTTCACGGATAGCATCCAGGGCCAGCGTGCTCGGGCTTACTTCCACGGGCTTTAACAGCTCGGCCATCATCTGCACCATCTCCGCATCTTTGATGAACTTCTCAAACGAGGCGCATAAATCTCGTTTCAGCCAGCGGAGAGCGTGGTGGATCATGTGGCCGTGGCCGAGCACCGCGGCCCAGAGCGCCATCTGCGACTCGTAAGCCGATTGCGCGTCAGGACTGTTGGACGAGTTCACGCCGGAGGAGCGGTAAGGCACGTTGTAGCGGCGCGCGGGCTGCCCACCGATGAGCGTCGCTTTGGCGTACTCGGGCGTACCGAAGGCCGGCGCATCGCATGCGCCTGAAGACACATTGCCCGCCCAACGCCGGGCCGCGATGAGCCTCAAGCCCAGCGCCTCGAGCGCGTATTCAACATCGACCTCGAGACCCGCAAGGCCTGCGGCGGCCGCGTCAAGATCACCGCCCGCATCGAAGACCCCGGGGTGATCGAGCAGATCCTGACCCGCCTCGAGCGCAAACGAGCAGCAACAGCCGCCCCGCCTTGACCACCGTGTCGGGCGCCACCCCAGGCTCGCCTGTTCGGCCGATACCGCGGAAGCACACACCCCGCCTGCAAGACCCGCGGCTGCGACATCGACGGCGCGGCTACGGGCGCTGTCGGCCCGACGCCAGCAAGCGCTGGAAAATCGGCTGAAGCGTGCGATTTCTTCTGGCTCAGAAGGCGCGATGACAGCGACACCATGCCGAAGCGCCGGTGAACGACTGTTCGATGACCCGGGGGTGCTCAATCGACTTTCGGAAAAGGGCGTTTATTCGTCTTGTACCTCGGTTATAACCCGAAGGCTGTCGGAATGCCGGGAATGCTTCGGCCCCAATTTCGCCCACTACTGGTGGTACGACTGTATGAGCCGCGACGAGTATTGGCGCAAACCCTGGCGCAGGGCTTACGGAAACATTGGGCAGAAGGCCGCTGCCCGGGACTAAAAACCTGCTCGGCTTTTCCCAACCCGAAGCCGGCATAATCACACTGCAATTTTCCCATCCGTTTCACCAGGATTGCAAAAATAAGCAATGAAATCTAAGAACGCGCGCCGCTTTTTTCTTGCGAGGAAATATTAATTCCGAGCGATCTCTTAGATCCGTTCTTGATGCGGGTACTTTTCGCGCCTTGTTACTCGGGTTCCGTTTCAGGCGCTGGGCCTTAAATTTGGTATTCATTTCTTTCTGCTGAAAATTCTTTAATCGTGTCGACGCGACCGTGTGTCGTAATACGCGGGCCGAACTCACGGGGTCTAGTCCGCATTTTTTGCTGACCGCCCGTCAACGGCGCCTTCTTTGTCTCATCACAGACCTTTGCTTTTCCGCCCGCGCGGTGCTTTTCTCTCCGTTGTATTTGATAAAACTAAGAAAATTCCCGCTCTCATGCACGCGCCGATCATACCTGCCAATTTTTTTCAGTTTTGACGGAAGGATTTCGAAATTCGGTTGTTGTAATTATCAGCAACTGGAAAAGCGATCGTTCGTTTTGATAACACGCCTTAGTCGATGTTCGCAGAAAGTAACGAGTTTTCCGTATTGTGAACTCGTTCGCGATCAGATCACGGCGCTGTTGCTAAAAGTAGCTTTAGAGCTCGCGGCCGTTTTGAAATTTGTCACATGTCGATGAATAGGGAGATCTCAATCGCGAGTACCTACCGCTAGCGCGCCGGCAAAACCTTCCCCGACCCCGGTCAAACGCTACAGATCGCGATCCGCAATCGACGGCACCCGCAGGCGATGACTCTCCGCCTCGCGCGATGCATGGCCATCTCAGCTTTGCCAGGTGCGTGCCGGGTATTCCGGGCGCACTCGTAAAGATGTCGGACGACCTATATTCGACTTTGACGGGCTAACGCGGCGCGTTCCTCGAAGCGGCAACTGCAATTTCCTTTATCGACTTTCGGAGAGACAACACGTGAAAACTCATACCCACAGGTTCAAATGGCTGTTCGCCGTCGCGTTGAGCTGTGCGCTTTTGCTCCCGCGAGCGGGCGTTGCGGCCACCGTGACCCACGTTTCCGATCCCGTTGTCCCGTGCAACGGTTATCTCGAAATCTACGGTACCGGCTTTGGCGCCACGCCGGGAACGCTGACCATAGGCGACGTGCCGGCACCCGTCGCGAAATGGTCGGACGTGGAAATCGTCGGCTATGTCCCGCAAGGGACGCCGAGCGGTCCCAGCCAGGTGCAGGTGACCGCGGACAGCAGCGTCAGCGACCCCTTCGACATCGAGATTGCGCCCTGCGGCGCGCCCGATGGAAGACTGGTTTGGAGGCAGCGCTTCGACGCGTTGTACGCTTACGCCAAGCCGGTGACCGGGCCTGACGGCACTATCTACGTGCTCGACGATCGATACCGGCTGTATGCCCTCACCCCCGAGGGGGCGGTCAAGTGGATCGTCGACGGCACGCCGTTCATTGACGCACCCCCAGACGTGCCGGTACTAGGAAACACCTCCGTTGATGTCGGCCCCGACGGGATCATCTACAGCGGTCAGCGGTGGTATGTCTCGGCCATCAATCCGGACGGCACCCTGCGCTGGCGCTTCGACCTGCCAGCGGATCAGCACAGCTACATCGTCTACGACACCAAGGTCGGCCCCGACGGCAACATCTACGTGGCCGCGTCGCACACCCTCGCGGCGGGTTACGGCGTTTACTCGCTGAGGCCGGACGGCAGCCTGCGCTGGAACGTGTCCCACGTCTACGACCGGACCACGCGCAAGCAGATCGAGATCGTCTTCGGCCCGGGTCCCCGCGGTCCGCAGCTATATTTCTCTGCCAATCAGAACAGCTACGCGATCGCGCTCGCGGACGGCGAGATCATCTTCAACAACCTGCTCCAGGTGACTGGCTTTGCCGCCGTCAGTTCTGTCGATGACACCGTCCACTCGAGCAACTACGCCTACGGTCCGAACGGATCCATCGAGTGGCAGTCGCCCATATTTCTGAACGGCGCCATGTCGATGGACGTCGACGGCGTCCATTACGCCACCACCAGCATGGTTACGCCGCGCATCGTGGCGCTAAACCCGAACGGCTCCGTTCGCTACGAGACACCCCTGGACCTGCCTACCGGCACCAGTCCCGACACGACCACCGTCACGCCGGACGGTAGTCTACTGCTGGTGGATGATCTCGCGCACCGTCTGCTTGCGCTTCAAAGCGCCAACGGAAGCGAGGACTTCCGCATCGAGCTCGGGCGCGAGGCCGTCTCCGAAACCTACCCGGAGGGTTTCGGCCAGTACTGGCTGAGGCGTCCCGCGTTCAGCGCCGATGAATCCATGGCTTACTATCTCGCCGCGCTCAACACCCAGGGCCTGGTTCGGGAGCGCACCTTCCTCTATGGGATAGCCCTCGGCGCGAGCACCGAGCCACCACCGCCGCCGCCTCCCCCTCCGCCGCCACCCGTGGAAGATCTGTCGATGACGGTCAGCAACATCGCGCTTTCCGACCGCGTGCGCCGCAATCGCATCACCGTCGCCGCCCGCATGCGGATCGTCGACGAGCAGGACAACGAGGTGGCGGACGCGGTCGTGTCCGCGACATGGGTGCTTCCAGACGGCTCCACCGTCTCCGCCGTCAGCAGCACCAATAACAAAGGTGAGGTGCGCGTCCAGATCTCCGGCGGGCCTGGCGAGTACACGTTTACTGTGAACGACGTAAACAAGGATGGCTACGTTCTCGACCCAGCCAACAGTGTGCTTACAGCGAGCATCATCGTCTCCGACTGACGCTCAACGCCTTCAACCTACCTCTGGATCGCCGGCGCATCAGCGCCGGCGATCCAGAGGGAGTCTTCAGCGCGAGGATCCAGCCAGGCCGCGTCCGCCCTTGCGCGAACCACTGCTCGAACTTTGCCGAGAACGCCGCGTGGCGCGTCGCCCACCACTCTGCATCAGATTGCAGCGCATTGGCAAAGTTCTTGGCCGCGGTGCGAAGCAGCGCTTTCACCTCGTCGCTCACCAGCGGCATATACGATTTTCTCGCGAGACCCGCCGAGACGTGCTTGGACTGCTCCGCCAGGGGCAGACGCCGTACAGCGATGGCATCCCCAAGTCGTCTTCGAGCCGCTGGGTGAGCCAAAACCGGAGTCACTCCATGTCACTTCGCAGTTTGGCGAACGCCCGGCCATGGACGGCCGGGCCGGGGCTAAGAAGCACTCAGGCGTGACGCCAGGGATGGCTCCGGTTAGCTGTGATAGGGGAGGCCCTCAAGCCCCGGGTCAAGCTGACTCGATTCCACGGTGTTTTCGCACCGAACAGCGCCCATCGTGCGCGGGTGACGATGGCCAGGCGCGGCAAGGGCAACGAGGCCGGCGCGTCGCAAGCGCCTGAAGACGCATTGCCCGCCCAACGCCGGGCCGCGATGAGCCTCAAGCCCAGCGCCTCGAGCGCGTATTCAACATCGACCTCGAGACCCGCAAGGCCTGCGGCGGCCG
>JAOTTL010000059.1:0-20742 GCA_029864385.1 Betaproteobacteria bacterium
AGCGCATGACGCGCGAGCCGGTCCGGCTGAAGGACGCGCCCGGTTTCCTGGTGAACCAGGTCGGGCGCGGATTCACGCTCGAGGCTTCACACCTCGTCTACGAGGGCGTATCGAATTTCGCGGATGTCGACCGGGTGATGCGCGACGTCGGTGGCTTCCGCATGGGGCCGTTCGAGCTGATGGAGTTGACCGGGCTGGATGTCACGCACCCGGCTTCGGAACTCATCTATGACCAGTTCTTCCAGGAGCCGCGTTACCGCCCGAACCTCATCATGCGCAGCCGCTACGAAGCGGGGGTTCTCGGCCGCAAGAGCAAGCGCGGCTTCTATGAATACGATGCCGACATGAAAGCCGTCGTGCCGCCCGAAGCGCCTGCGCCGAAGACCCGGCCCGAGGCCGTCTGGGTGAGCGGCGTTGAGTCGCACGGACACGCGACGCTGCTCGAGCTGCTGAAAAAGTTGGGGGCGGCCGTTGAATCGGGAGCAAAGCCAAGCGGCAAAGCCCTGATACTGGTTACACCGGTTGGCGAAGACGCAACAACATGCGCGGTGGAGCAGGGGCTCGATCCCAGGCGCACGGTCGCAGTCGACACGCTGTTTCCACTGGCGAAGCGGCGCACGATCATGGGCACACCGGTGACCGACCCGGGGTATCGCGAGGCGGCACACGGGCTGCTTGCGGCCGATGGTGTGCCCGTCACGGTCTGCCGCGACAGCCCAGGGTTCATTGCGCAACGCATCGCCGCGATGATCGTGAATATCGGCTGCTCCATCGCGCAGAGCCGGACAGCCGAGCCCGCGGACATCGACAAGGCCGTGACACTTGGCCTCAATTATCCAAACGGGCCGTTCAAACTCGGGGATGTGATCGGAGCCGACCGCGTATACAGGGTGCTCTCCTCGATGTATCGTATTTATGGTGATCCGCGTTACCGCCCGACGATCTGGATGACGCGGCGCGCCCGGTTGGGCGTATCCCTGTCGACCCCGGAACCCTGATGAAACGCACGTTGCCGAGACTTTAGAGAGGAACCGCCATGCTCGACGCTTACCTGTACGATGGATTGCGCACTCCGTTCGGCCGCCATGCCGGCGCGCTCGCAAAAGTCCGTCCTGATGACTTGCTGGCCGATATCATGAAAGCAGTCATGAAAAAGGCGCCTTTCAAGCCGGAGCAAATCGAGGACATCGTTGTCGGCTGCGCGAATCAGGCTGGAGAGGACAGCCGGTGCGTCGCGCGCCACGCGGGGCTGGTCGCGGGATTACCGATCGAGACACCCGGCACGGTCCTGCAGCGTAATTGCGCCAGCGGCCTGGGCGCACTGGCGCACGCCTCACATGCAGTGACAGCGGGCGAGGGCGATGTCTTCCTGGTCGGCGGCGTCGAGAACATGAGCCGCTCGCCGCTCGTGATGAGCCGCTCCGAATCGGCGTTCGGCCGCGATGTGCGGCTCTACGACAGCACGATCGGCCCGCGCTTCTCGAATCCGAATCTGGTGAAGCGTTTCGGCGACGACCAGATGCCCCAGACGGCGGATACCCTGGCCCGTGAATACGAGATCAAGCGGGAGCAGGCCGATCAGTTCGCGCTGCGCTCGCAGCAGCGCTACGCGATTGCCAAGGGCGAAGGATTCTTTTCGGGCGAGATCTCGCCCGTTGAGTTGCCTGCCACGCGCAAGGGGCCGGTGCCGCCGGTGAAGGACGACGAGCACCCGCGTCCTACCACGGACCTCGAGACTCTGGCCAAGATGAAGACGCTCTACGAAGGCGGCGTCACAACCGCGGGAAATGCGTCGGGTGTCAATGATGGCGCAGTGGCCCTTCTTGTTGGCTCGCGCGGCGCCGGAGAGCAGGCGGGCGCTAAACCGCTGGCGCGTGTGATTGCAACGGCGGCGGCTGGCGTGCCGCCCCAGATCATGGGTATCGGGCCGGTCGCGGCTTCCAAGAAGGCTCTGGCGCGGGCAGGACTCGAGATCAAAGACATGGACATCATTGAGATCAACGAGGCATTCGCAGCGCAGGTGCTGGCGTGCCTGAAGGGCCTCGGCGTCGCGTTCGACGACAACCGGGTCAACCCCAATGGGGGCGCGATCGCCGTCGGCCACCCCCTCGGCGCCTCTGGCGCCCGGCTCGCGCTCACCGCGGCGCGCCAGCTGCAACGCAGTGGCGGCCGCTACGCTCTCGTCAGCCTGTGCATTGGCGGGGGGCAGGGCATGGCAGCGATACTCGAGCGTGTTTGATTGCGCCTGAACGAAAGGCCGGTGCGAGCGCGTACCGGCCTGTTTTTTTGGGAGCGCCATGAACGACACTTCCACTGTTACGCTGACGGGCGGAATGTTCCAGTGGGATGATCCCTTCCTGCTCGAACAGCAGCTCACGACCGAGGAGCGCATGATCCGCGACACGGCGCGCCAGTATGCGCAGGAGAAGCTCCTGCCGCGTATCACCGATTGGAACCGGCGCGAGCATTTCGATCCGGTCGTGATGCGGGAAATGGGCGAGCTCGGATTTCTGGGTGCGCCGCTCGAAGGCTACGGTTGTGCAGGCATCGGTTATGTTGCCTACGGTCTGATCCTGCGCGAGCTTGAGCGGGTGGACTCGGCCTTCCGCTCCGCATGCAGCGTGCAGACGTCGCTGGCCATGACGTCGATTTACGCCTATGGCAGCGAAGCCCATCGCAGCAAATACTTGCCGGGGATGGCAAAAGGCGAGTTGCTGGGCTGCTTTGGCCTCACGGAGCCCGACCACGGTTCCGACCCCGGGTCGATGACGACACGCGCGCGCAAGGTCGAGGGCGGTTACTCGCTGACCGGCACGAAGCTCTGGATTACGCACGCACCGATCGCCGACCTGCTGATCATTTGGGCCAAGGATGAAGCGGGCACCATTCGCGGCTACCTGCTCGAACGCGGCATGAAGGGACTCTCGACACGCAAGATCGAGGGCAAGTTTTCGGTGCGCGCCAGCCCGACCGGCGAAGTCGTGATGGACCAGGTATTCGTGCCGGAAGAAAATCTCCTGCCGGGAGCGTCAGGGCTCAAAGCCCCCTTTGGCTGCCTTAATAACGCCCGCTTCGGGATTTGCTGGGGCGCGCTCGGTGCGGCCGAGGCGTGCTGGCACATCGCGCGCCAATACGTGTTGGATCGCAAGCAGTTCGGGCGCCCCTTGGCTGCCAATCAGCTCGTGCAGAAGAAGCTCGCCGACATGCAGACCGAGATCGCCATCGGGTTGCTCGCCTGTCTCCACCTGAGCCGCCTGCGGGAGCAAGGGCAAGCGAGCCCAGAGATGGTGTCGTTGCTCAAGCGCAACTCCGCCGGCAAGGCGCTGGATATCTCACGAGTCGCCCGGGACATGCTCGGCGGCAACGGAATTTCCGACGAGTTCCACGTCATTCGGCATCTTCTCAACCTCGAAACCGTCAATACGCTCGAGGGCACGCACGACATTCACGCACTCGTGCTGGGGCGGGCCCAGACCGGGATCTCCGCCTTCAATTGACAGGGCCTGCGGCCCTCGCCTGGCACCGTTTTTGCGGCAATTTTCCTGTCGCAGGGGAAAGCCCGTAAGAAAACGGCAGAAATGCCGGTGGTTTCGTCATGGGCGACGAGAAATCGTCACATGGGGGGACGGGGCGGAGGCTTATGTCTATTTTGCAGTGGGTCGGCGAGGCACGCTTCGCGGGTTCGCCTCATTGGGTGCGCTACCTGGCGTCCGGGGTCATCACGCTGCTCTCGCTCGCCATCGTGACCGTGCTCTGGCGCGAGCTGCGGGCGATCACCGACCCCGGGCTGATCTTGCTTTTCACCGTAGCGATATCCACCTACTTGGCCGGCGGTATGGCGGGCATGTTGAGCGCGGCGATCGTGCTCATATGCTCCTTTGTCCTCTTCTCGCACCCGCTTTATCCCTTTCGCTACTCCGACCTGGATTGGGGCCAAATGATGGCAGTGGCGATTGCGTGCCCCCTGATTGCGCTGATGGTGGGCTCTCTCAAAGAGCAGGTTGACCGTTTGAAGCTCGTCACCGCAGAGGCCGAGGAACTGCAGGAGGAAAACCGCCGCCTTCAATTCTCCCGCGAGTCACAGCAGATCTGTGAGCATCGCTTCCGGATGCTCACCGAAAGCCTGCCGGACTATGCGATCTGCGTGCTTGACTCCGGCGGCCGGCTCATGGGCTGGAACCCCGCCGCCGAACGCGTGCTGGGTTACACCGAGCCCGAGATTCGTGGCCAGAGCTATTCCCGGTTCTTCACGCGGGACGACCTTTTGGCGCGCCGCCCCGACCGCCTGCTGAGCCTGGCGCACTTCTCCGGGCGCGCGGAAGGCGAGGGCTGGCTGGTGCGGAAAGGGGGCGGCCGTTTCCGGTCAACGTTTACGGTGCTGGCCATGAAGGGGTTGCAAGGCTTGCCCGGCGGCTCGCTCATGGTCGCGCGGGACCTGACCGAGGCCGATGATCTCCAGGACGAGCTCAAGAAGGCATGGCTCCAGATCGAAGCCCTGAAATCGGGGCACGGCCACAGCTTTTGACTTGAGTCGTGCTGATTTGAGCTACCCATTCCGGAGCGGTAGGGCTTCCGGGCGAATTAGAAATGTTGAAAGAAGCTCGCCCGCTTGCTCAGGTTATAATTTGACATAATATACATTATACGCACTGAGACCTGGCGCATCTCTATCGGCCTTCGTATCCCTTACTGCTTGGCACCCGCCTTGAGCAGCGTTTCGGCCACGTCGCGCCGCCCGTGTGCGATCGCCATTTCGAGCGGCGTATAGCCCGCCTTGGTCTTGTGGTTGATGTTGGCGCCGTGCTCCAGTAGCAGCAGCACCATCGCCAAATGTCCCTCCCGCGCAGCCATCATCAGCGCCGTGGTGCCATTTGCAGCCTCCGCATCGACTTTGGCGCCGGCCTTGATCAACAGTCGGGCGATCTCAAGTTGGTTCCGGGCTGCGGCGTAGCTGAGCGGTGTCCAGCCCGGTTGGTCAACAGCAGCCCCCTTGGCCAGTAACTGCTGCACGATCTCGACGTGGCCGCCAAACGCCGCCAGCATCAACGCAGTTTCTCCATTGGCATTGGGGGCATTGAGCTTCGGCCTCGCAGCCAGCAGGGTCTTGACCACCGCTGGCTTACCGTTCCTCGCCCCAAGAGTCAGTAACGGCTCGCCGCTGGGCCCCACGCTGTTCACATCCACCCCACGCTTGAGCAGCGCCGCAACGGTCTCGTCATCGTCCAGTTCGATGGCCTGCAGCATGTCCTCGTAGACTCCGGCCTGCGCACCCGTAACCACGGTCAGGGCAAAAAGGAGCAGGATTTTCCTCAGATAAAGGATGAGCATATAATTATTACACTCTGAATAAATTAAAGAAATTTTCCGTCGTTTTGGCGGCGACTTCTGCCAGTTCAGTGTCCCGGAGGCGCGCAATCTCCTCGGCGACATACTTTACCAGAGCTGGCTCGTTGGTTTTGCCTCGATAAGGCGCCGGAGCAAGGTACGGCGAATCCGTTTCGACCAACATACGCTCGAGCGGGACCTGCTTCGCTACCTCTCGCAGTCCCCGGGCGTTCTTGAACGTCACGATGCCCGAGAACGAGATGTAGAAGCCAAGGTCCATGGCGGCCTGGGCGGTATCCCAGTCTCCCGTAAAACAATGCATGACGCCCCCGACCTCGCCCGCCTCCTCCTCGCGCATGATTCGCAGCGTGTCCGCAGCGGCGTCACGGGTGTGGACGACCAGTGGCTTGCCGCAGCGGCGCGCAGCCCGAATGTGTGTGCGAAAACGCTGCCGCTGCCGCTCACAGTCTTCCTTGATCCGGAAGTAGTCAAGCCCGGTCTCCCCGATGGCCACGATCTTCGGATGATTTGCGAGCCTGACGAGTTCCTCACCGGCCACTTCAGGTACATCGGGATAATCCGGATGAACCCCCACCGAGCCGTAGATGTGCTCGAAGCGCTCCGCAATCGCCCGGACCTGGGGAAAATCCTGGAGCGTCACGCTGATGCAAAGCGCGTGGGTCACCTGGTTCTCCTTCATGGCCGCAACGACCGCGTCCAGTTTGCCCGCAAGCTCCGGAAAATCGAGATGGCAGTGCGAATCGACGAGCATTACGCTGCCTGCCCCGCCGGCGTAGCGCGCAGCAGAGCGGCATAGGACAGCAGCAGCTGCTCGAGGAACAGACGGGGATTGAGTGGGTGATTGATAACCCGCTGCCAACCCAGCATTTGGCGATGGAAGCGCAGCGTTTCCAGTGGGCCCGCGCGGCGTGCGGCCCGCGCAATGGCATCCACGAAGTCCGGGTTGTAGCGTGCCCTGCCGACACTACCGTGCAAGACCATGTCGTAGGACCACTGCTGCAGCCATTTCACGACATCTGGAATGGCAAAATCGCGCAGCTGCTCGGCCGAACGCAGGGGGTCGAAATCGACCGACGCAATCGCCCCGATGAATGCAGATCGTTGCGCCCAATATTCGGCATTCAAGCGCGCCGCCGATACCGGCGCCCTGCCCGCTTGCGCAAGGGCCAAGTCGGGGTCGGAGGCACCCTGCTCCGCCAGCCACGCGCGCGCCGTTTCGCGGTCCGGCAACGGTAGAACGACTTGCCGGCACCGACTTTTGATCGTGGCCAGGAGTTGGTGCCAGCGATGCGAAACCAGCAGAAAGTAGGTGGCCGGTGGCGGCTCCTCGAGATTCTTCAGGAGCGCATTCGCCGCGCTCGGATTCAGCGCCTCGGCCGGGTGAACCACGATGACCTTGGCGCGGCCGCGATGGCTCGACAAGTTCACGAACTCCGCCAGCGCCCGCACCTGGTCAACGCCGATCTGAACGCTTGCCTTTTTCTTGTCACCCCCCGCCTCTTCCTCCGACTCAGCGAGGCTTTCCGGCTGGACCAGCCGGAGATCTGGATGGCTGCGTTGCTCGACCCAATCACAAGCGGTGCAATGGCCGCACGCCATCCCTTGGCCGTCTGACTGCTCGCACAACAGAGCCTTGGCGAGCGCCTGCGCGAACTCAAACTTGCCGATACCGGCCGGCCCCCGAATCAACAGCGCGTGGGGGAGCCCTGCCCCCTCGGCGAGGATCCGTCGCAGTTCCGACCGATGCCATGGCAAACTCATCTTCTAGCGTTCCTTCTATTACTCATATAGAAGAAATAGTTGAGAAAATACCTTCAAGTGTTTTGTGAATATCAGTCACCGGCCTGTTTGCATCGACGACATGCACCCTATGGGGTGCCTCGCGCGCTCGCTCGAGATAGGCTTGCCGTGCCCTCTCGTAGAACGCAGCCCGCTCGCGCTCGAACCGGTCGGGGCTCTTGCCGCGAGCTGCGCGAGCGAGCCCGACATCGGGGGCAACATCGAACAGCACCGTTGTGTCGGGCTGCAACCCGTCCTGCGTCCATTGCTCGAGTTGCGCGATCTTCGACCAGGAAACACCGCTCCCACCAGACTGATAGGCGTAGGTTGCATCGGTAAACCGGTCGCAGATGACCCACGCGCCGCTCGCCAACGCCGGTTCGATCACTTTGTCGATATGCTCACACCGCGCGGCAAACATTAGGAGCGTCTCGGTCTCGGGATGAAGCGCCGCTTCGCCATGCAATACCAGTTCGCGCAGGCGCTCTCCAAGCGCCGTGCCGCCTGGTTCGCGTGTGACCGTGACGCGAATTCCACGCTCGCCCAGAAAGTGGGCGAGCCACTCCAGGTGCGTGCTCTTGCCGGCCCCGTCAATTCCTTCGAGCGTGATGAAGCGTCCGCGCATCAGCGTTTTCCCGATCGCTGATATTTTGTCACGGCGCGCTCATGCTCGGTCAACGTTCGGGAAAAGTGCGACGACCCGTCACCTCTCGACACAAAGTAGAGGACATCGCTCCTTGCGGGATTGAGCGTCGCCGCGAGCGATGCCAGACCCGGCATGGCGATGGGCGTCGGCGGCAGGCCGCCACGCGTGTAGGTGTTGTAGGGCGTGTCCGCGACGAGATCGCGCTTGCGAAGATTGCCGTCGAATGTCTCCCCTAGCCCGTAGATCACGGTGGGGTCCGCTTGTAACAGCATGCCCCTGCGCAACCGGTTTACGAACACCGTGGCAACCAGCGGACGGTCTTCGCCTCGTCCGGTCTCCTTTTCAACGATTGAGGCCAGGATCAGCGCCTCGTACGGCGTTGCCAGCGGCAAGCCCGGTGCGCGACCCTCCCACTGGCTGGCAAGGTGATGTTGCATCAATCGATGGGCGCGCCGCAGGACCGCGAGATCGATGGCGCCTTCGGTGAAATAGTACGTATCCGGAAAGAACCAGCCCTCAGGTGAAGTCTCGCTGATTGACAGCCGCTCCAGAATCTGCGCATCCCGCAACGCGGTGGTTTCATGCCTCACTTTAGGGTGCTCGTCGAGGAGCTTTCGCATCTGCCTGAACGTCGCTCCCTCGGTAAACGTGATCGCCATCAGGGTGACGTCACCGCGGGCGATTTTCTGCAACAGCGCATAGGGCGTGAGCCCCGCCTTGAACTCGTAACTGCCCGCCTTGATCCGGTTGGCACGGCCGAGAATACGGCCCAGCAGGACGAACGCCGCCGGCCGGTGGAGCACCCCTGCTTCAGCCATTTGCCGCGCCGCGCTTTTGAGACTGCTGCCCGACTTCAGGCTGAACTGCACCGGTGCCGCACCAATCGGCAGCGGGCTTCTCGCGTAGTAGAACAGCGCGCCCGCAGCCAAACCCCCTCCGAGCACGGCCGCACCGAGCGACAGGGCCAAAAGCTTCCTAAACATCCTTTTCCTCGAGCCACGCTTGCATACGCGTCATACCGGGGCCCGGCCGCAGCGTCCGTCCCTCGATATCCCGAACGGCCCACGCCCCGATCACGCTGTTCACCAGTATCAGCTCCCGTGCCCCGAGCACCCGGTTCAGGGTCAGCGGCTCGACGCGGCAGGTCACGCCGTGCCTCATCGCGGCCGCCAAGATGCGCTCGCGCGTTACACCCGCCACACCGCACTTCGATAACTCCGGCGTCGCGAGACCGTTTTCATCAACCATGAGCAGATTGGTCATCGTTCCGCCGATCACATTCCCTTCCATATCGAGCATCAGACCCTCCACCACCGCAGGATCGCGCCACTCCGAGCGCGCGATCACGTTCTCGAGGCGGTTGAGATGCTTGACCCCTGCGAGCCGTGGCTGGGCCGCGAGCCGTGTGCGGCACACCTGAACGCGCACTCCGCGGCGGGCAAATTCTTCCGGATAGTGCAAGCGGGGGCTGGCCATGACGACGCGCGTCGGCACCGGGTCTTGCGGTGGCGCGTAGCCGCGCTCGCCGCTGCCTCGCGTCACAATGATCTTGACGATACACTCTCTTTGCGCAGCCGACACGCGTATCAACTCTTCCGCCAACACGGCTTCCGCGGGACATGGCAAAGCGAGCGCCGCGCAGTCGTGGGCCAGCTTGCGGAATTGGAAACACCAGTTGTGCGCCCGGCCGCTCGTTACAGGAAAGGTGCGGAACACCCCATCGCCATAAGCGAGCCCGCGGTCGGTCGCGACGACTTGGTTTGTCGCCGCGCCGTTGACGAGAATCATTGGCTGAATGGGCCGCGGAGCGCGGCGTCAGATGTTCCGGAACACCAGGCTGCCGTTGGTGCCGCCGAATCCGAACGAGTTGGACAATACGACGTCAATCTTCATCTTACGTGCCGTGTTCGGAACGAAATCGAGGTCGCACTGCGGGTCCCGGTTAAACAGATTGATGGTCGGCGGCGCGACCTGATCGCGCACCGCCAGCACCGAAAACACGGACTCCACGCCGCCGGCCGCGCCCAGAAGATGCCCGGTCATCGACTTGGTCGAGCTTATGGCAACTTTCGTCGCACGGTCGCCAAAGCAATTCTTGATTGCGATGGTTTCCGCCAGGTCGCCCAGCGGCGTCGAGGTGCCGTGCGCGTTGATGTAATCGACCTGGTCGAGATTGAGGCCGGCATTTCTAAGCGCGTTCGCCATACACCGCACCGCGCCGGCACCGTCCTCGCAGGGCGCCGTTATATGATTTGCGTCCGCGCCGACGCCGTAACCCGCCAGCTCGCAGTAGATCCTCGCCCCGCGTGCTCTCGCATGCTCGTACTCCTCGAGCAGCAGAACACCCGCGCCCTCCCCCAGGACGAACCCGTCGCGGTCCTTGTCCCATGGCCGGCTGGCGGTTGCCGGATCGTCGTTGCGCGAGGACAGCGCCCGCGCCGCGCAGAAGCCGCCGACACCCAGCGCACAGATACAGGCCTCCGAGCCGCCCGCGACCATCACGTCCGCCTCGCCGTAGTCGATGTGACGGGCCGCCTCGCCGATCGAGTGATTGGCAGTCGTGCAGGCGGTCACCAGCGCCAGGTTCGGCCCCTTCAGGCCATACATGATCGAAAGCTGACCGGAGATGAGATTGATGATCGATCCCGGCACGAAGAAGGGAGAGATCTTCCGCGGCCCGCCGGCAAGCAGCGCATTATGCGTATCCTCGATCATCTGTAACCCGCCGATTCCCGAGCCAATGCAGACCCCGACCATTTCCCGATTCTCTCGGTCAAGGTCGAGCCCGGAATCCTTCAACGCCTCGACGGCAGCGGCAAGACCGTAATGGATGAACGTGTCGAAACGGCGGATTTCCTTGGCCGATATATAGCGGGTCGGGTCGAACCCCCTCACCTCGCCCGCGATTTGGGAGGCGTAAGCGGAAGCGTCAAAACGGGTGATGGGGGCAATTCCGGATTTCCCGGCAACGATGTTTGACCAGGCTTCGGGGACCCCGATTCCGACCGGTGAAACGATGCCGAGCCCGGTGACGACGACTCTGCGTCTGGACAATTTGACTCCGGACCGAAACGGGGTCTCAGCCCTTGGAATGGGCCCTGATGTAATCGACCGCCTGCTGGACGGTCCCGATCTTCTCGGCCTCCTCGTCAGGAATCTCGGTCTCGAACTCCTCTTCCAGCGCCATCACGAGTTCCACGGTGTCGAGGGAGTCCGCGCCGAGATCGTTCACGAACGAGGACTCGTTCTTGACATCCGCCTCATTGACGCCTAGCTGCTCGGCAACAATCTTCTTGACGCGTTGCTCGATATTTTCCATTCAAATCCCCTTTCCTCGGACCTGTCGTGTTCTCAATATTGAACCAAAATCCGCCTGAAACGCGTGCGGCTCTCTTGTGGGAATTCTGGGCCGTTATTCTACCAGATTAGGCTTCTGCAAAAAGTGTTTTGAATTCAACGGTTGGAGTGCTATTCCATGTGCATGCCGCCGTTCACGTGCAGGGTGCAGCCGGTGATGTAGGCGGCGCCCGGCGACGCCATAAACAGCACCGCCGCCGCGATGTCCCCGGGCTCGCCCAGACGCCCGAGAGGGATCTGCCTGATGAGCGCCTCGCGCTGTTCCCCCGGCAGCGCGCGGGTCATGTCCGTATCGATGAATCCCGGTGCGATGCAATTGACGGTGACATTGCGGCTGCCCACTTCGCGCGCGAGCGACTTGGAGAAGCCGATGATCCCCGCTTTGGCGGCAGCGTAATTGGTCTGCCCCGCGTTACCGGTCACGCCGACAACGGAGGTGATATTGATTATCCGGCCGAAGCGGGCCTTGATCATCGCGCGCAACACCAGCTTCGAGACCCGATACACCGACTTCAGGTCGGTCGCCATGATCTCGTCCCAATCCTCGTCCTTCATGCGTAGCAGGAGATTGTCACGCGTGACCCCGGCGTTGTTCACCAGAATGGCGATATCGCCGAACTGCCGTTGCGCGTGCCCGACCACGGACTCGACACTCGCGGCGTCGTTGACGTTCATGACAACGCCCTCGCCCTTGACGCCTGCCGCCGTGAAGTCGCGCGAGAGTCCCTCAGCCCCCGCAGCAGAGGTCGAGGTTCCGATCACCGCGGCGCCCTGCCCGCCGAGCTCCAGCGCAACGGCCTTGCCGATGCCGCGCGAGGCGCCCGTGACCAGCGCAACCCTGCCCTCGAGGATACTCATTTGAGCGTTTGTAGGATCTGATCCAACGAGTCCGGATCGCTGATCGAGTCGCCCTGAAGCGTGCTATCAATGCGCCGCGCCAGACCAGCAAGCACCTTGCCTGGTCCACACTCCACCACATGACCAACGCCCGCGGCTGCAATAAAACGGATCACCTCGACCCAGCGTACGGGACTGCAGGCTTGGCGTGCTAGCGCATCTTTGATGCGTTTCGGCTCGTTCTCAGTCGTCACGTCCACGTTGTTCACGACCGCAAAGCGGGGCGCGCCAAAGTTGACCCGCCCCAAGTAGTCCGCCAGACGCTCGCCCGCGGGCTTGAGCAGCGACGAATGAAACGGTGCGCTCACCGGCAACATAACGGCGCGTTTCGCGCCTGTGGCCCTCGCCGCAGCCGCGCCGCGCTCCACCGCGGCTTTGTGCCCAGCGATCACCACCTGGCTCGGGGCGTTGAAATTGACGGGCTCAACGACCTGCCCTTGCGCCGCTTCTTCGCAGGCCGCCCGCACCGCGTCGTCGTCGAGGCCCAGAATAGCGGCCATCGCGCCCTCGCCCACTGGCACTGCCTCCTGCATCGCTTGGGCGCGGAAACGTACCAGCGGCAAGGCGTCGGCAAACGTAACGACACCCGCCGCGACCAGCGCCGTGTATTCTCCCAAGCTGTGTCCGGCGACGAGGCCGGGCTCGGCCCCGCCCGCTTCACGCCAGGCCCGGTACACCGCGTAGCCGGCGGTCAGCATCACGGGTTGCGTATTCACAGTGGCATTGAGGTCCGAACCGGGACCTTCGTCCACGAGTTTCCAAAGATCCTGCTTGAGCACCTCGGATGCTTCGGAAAAAACGTTGCGCACTACTTTCGAATCGGCGAAAGCTGCCATCATGCCGACCGATTGCGATCCCTGTCCCGGAAAGACGAGCGCGAATTTCATGCGGTCACCATCGCACCAGTATCGCACCCCAGGTAAATCCGCCACCCACGCCTTCCAGCAGCAAGTACTGGCCCGCGCGAATGCGGCCATCACGAACCGCCTCGTCTAGTGCAAGCGGAATCGAAGCCGCAGAGGTGTTGGCGTGCCGATCCACGGTCACCACGACCTTTTCCATGCTCATGCCTAATTTCCTGGTGGTCGCCTGGATGATGCGGATATTAGCCTGGTGCGGAATGAGCCAGTCGACATCCGATGCTTCCAGTCGGTTCGCAGCCAACGCTTCCTCGGCAACCTCGTTGAGCACCTTGACGGCGAACTTGAACACGGACTGACCGTCCATGTGCACAAATGGGCGGCCCGATACCTGTCCCCTGGATACTGTCCCGGGAACCGACAGCATGTTCACGTGCGTTCCATCCGCATGGAGGTGGCTCGAAATGATTCCCGGTGCCTCACTCCTTTGCAGCACAACGGCGCCAGCGCCATCGCCGAACAGCACACACGTTGCCCGGTCGTTCCAATCGAGAATACGGGAATAGATCTCCGCTCCGACGACGAGCGCGTTCCGGTATTGTCCGGCACGGATGAACTGGTCGGCTGTCGCGAGCGCGTAAACAAAGCCGCTGCACACCGCCTGCATGTCAAACGCCGGGCAATTCCTTGCCCCGAGCTTCGCCTGGAGAATGCACGCCGTGCTGGGAAATACCATATCGGGCGTGGTGGTCGCCACGACGACGAGATCGAGATCGGCAGCATCAATCCCGGCCGCCGCAAGCGCCCCGCGCGAGGCTGCGAGCGCAAGGTCGCTGGTCTGTTCATCGTCTGCCGCGATGTGGCGCTGGCGAATCCCGGTACGCGCATGGATCCACTCGTCGGAGGTGTCCACCGTCCGTTCGAGGTCCTGATTGGTAAGGATCTTGGCGGGCAGGTACGCGCCGGTACCGACGATCCTGGAGTAACTGCCCCTCATGCCGCGCTCTTGTGCACCGCCGCCATGCGCTCGGCGATGTGGCCCAGAACTCCGCCGCGCGCCTCGGCCACCGCTCGGTCGATCGCATGCTCAAAGGCAAATACGTCGGCCGATCCGTGGCTCTTGATCACGATCCCGCGCAGGCCGAGCAAGCTCGCCCCGTTGTAGCGCCGATGGTCGACACGGCGCTTGAAGGCATTGATCACAGGTAATGCTGCAAGCCCCGCCAGGCGGCTCAACCAGCCGCGGTTGAACTCCTCCCTCAGATAGGTTCCCAGCATCTGTGCGAGGCCTTCCGAGGTCTTCAACGCGACATTGCCGACGAACCCGTCGCATACCACGAGGTCGGTCGTGCCCTTGTAGATGTCGTCGCCCTCCACATAGCCGTGGAAGTTGAGCCCGCTTGCACGCATCAGCTCTGAAGCGCGCTTGACCAGGTCGTTGCCCTTGATATCCTCGGCGCCGATATTGAGCAGTCCTACGGTCGGGCGCTCCTTGCCTTCGACCGAGCTGACGAGCTCCGAGCACATGATCCCGAACTGCAACAGATGCTCGGGCGTGCAGTCGACGTTGGCGCCGAGATCGAGAACGTAGGTATGCCCCTTGAGCGTCGGAAGGATGCCGGCGATTGCTGGCCGGTCGATGCCCGGCAGCATCTTCAACACGAACCGTGAGATCGCCATCAGCGCACCGGTGTTGCCGGCGCTGACGCACGCTGCCGCGAGCCCCTCCTCGACGAGGTTCGCCGCCACCCGCATTGATGAGTCCTTCTTGCTGCGCAGGGCAGTGGCCGGCGCCTCGTCCATGCCAACTATCTCGCTTGCGTGCGTAACTTTGAGCCGGTCGTCCGGACTCACCCCCAGGCGCCCCAGCTCCCGCTCCACCACGTCACGCTGTCCGACGAGGAATACTGAGAGCGCAGAGTCACGGCGCATGACATTCACTGCCGCCGGCACGGTGACGTGGGCCCCGTGATCGCCACCCATGCAATCGATGGCGACCGTCACTTCCATCCGTACTTTTCCGCGCCGGCGCCCACCGACTTCCGTACACGACGCGCCGGTCTAGGTCGCATTGGCTGGACCGCAGGCCAACGCTCAATCGCCTTTGGTCTTCATGACCTTCTTGCCGCGGTAGTAGCCGTTCGGGCTGATGTGATGACGCAGGTGCACCTCACCCGTGGTCGGCTCAATCGCCAGCGGCGGGTTCGACAGCCCGTCGTGCGCGCGGCGCGTGCCCCGCTTGGACGGTGACTTCTTGTTCTGCTGAACTGCCATGACATGACTCCTTGTGATTCAATCAATGATGATCTTTTTTCAGCACGGCCAGCTTCGCAAACTGTGATGCCGCGCCATCGTCCAGATTCCTTGCCCCGCCCCGCTCGCACTGCCCTTCCGCGTGCCGCGGCGCATACGGCAGGCTGAGGATGATCTCATCCTCGATCAGCGCCGCCACATCCAGCTCGGCACTCGCCACGATCCAATCGGCTTCCATCTCGTCGAACTCCTCCGATTCGGCCTCGGCCCCGCTTACCAGCAGCAGAGTATTGCTCAGCCGCAGGGGATAATCGAGCCGTCCGAGACAGCGCTGGCAGCGGAGATGCAGCGCGCCAGTAACATCCAGCCTGAGAATCGGTCTGCGCTGACCGTCCTTGCCACCCTGCACCACCACATCCACCTGCCCCTGCGCGTCCTGTAGGCTGTCCTGCAAGCGCAACAGACCCGACACCCGCAGGTTGCCGTGGAGAGTTTGTTCCGTCCGCGCAAACTCCAGACTATCGATGACAGCCTGTGCGAACATAAGCGGCGCATGATAGTATTTTTGCGCTGCTCTGTCAAAGAGAATTCAGGGAAAACCTCAGATTTGGCAGAGACTTAGAGCGCCCCCGTCCGTGAACCCCCGACCGCTAGTGCTGGCCTCGACATCGCGCTACCGGCGCGAGTTGCTCGCGCGTCTGCGCGTGCCGTTCGAGGTGCGCGCCCCCGGCGTCGACGAAGCCGCGCTGCCTGGAGAAGCGGCGCGGGACACCGCGCTGCGGCTGGCGCGATTGAAGGCCCGTGCCGTAGCGCCGTCGTGTGCCGGCGCCCTGGTGATCGCGTCCGATCAAGTTGCTGTCCTCGGCGGCGATTGCCTCGGCAAACCGGGGAGCCACGAGAAGGCCGTGACGCAGCTCAAGGCGATGCGCGGGAAATGCGTCACGTTCCACACCGCCCTCGCGTTGCTCAATACCGCAACGGACGCGCTGCAGCTCGTCGAAGTTCCCACAGCCGTTTATTTTCGCAACTGCAGCGATGATGAGATCGAGCGCTACCTGGCGGCGGAGCGGCCTTATGACTGCACCGGAAGCGCCAAGATCGAAGGGCTGGGAATAGCCCTCGTGGAACGCATGGTTAGCAATGATCCCAGCGCGCTCGTGGGGCTGCCGCTCATGCAACTCACCGCCATGTTGAAAAACGAAGGCGTTTCGGTTCTCTGACCAACCCACGATGACAACGTGACACCGTGACCACGTGACCACACGCAGCGGGACGCTCTATCTGATTCCCGTCGCCCTCGGAGAAGACAACGCGCTAGCGGTCCTCCCCGGCGCGACCCTCGAGGCTGTGAGGAAATTGCGCGCCTTCGTCGTGGAGGACGCCAAGTCCGCGCGTCGCTTCCTCAAAGCGGCCGGCTACCCCCACTCTCTGCAGGAGACGCGGTTCCAGATTCTCAATGAACACGCGCGCGAGAGTGAATTGGACGCGCTCTTGGCCCCGTTGTTAGCTGGCGAAGATCGGGGATTGATGTCGGAGGCCGGCTGCCCCGGGGTAGCCGATCCCGGCGAGATGCTGGTGCGCTGCGCGCTCGATGCCGGGATACGGGTCGTGCCACTGGTCGGCCCATGTTCGATCCTGCTGGCGCTGATGGCGTCCGGAATGAGCGGCCAGCATTTCACTTTTCACGGTTACTTGCCGGTGGACAAGGCGCAGCGCGCGAACGCCATCAAGGCGCTCGAGGTGCCAGCTGAAACCGCCACCCAGATTTTCATTGAAACGCCATACCGTAGCGCGGCGCTATTCCATGCCTTGCTCGAGCAGTGCCGCGGGGATACCCGTGTGTGCGTGGCGACAGATCTGACGTTGCGCAGCGAATTCGTGTTGACACGCACCGTCGCAGAATGGAGGAAGCAGCCGCCCGAGCTCGACCGGCGGCCCGTCGTATTTCTGGTGTATCGCGGACGACCCTAGGAATTTGTCGGACTTGGGTCTGACAAACTCCGTAGCAGCCTGTCCGTGTCCTAAGCTGGACAGGCTGCTAGCGCAGCTTGAGGCCGTCGGCGAGGCCGAGCCGTGCGAGCGCCTCGCCCATCCCGGCGCCAAACCGTTTCGCCAGCCGTTCCGCCACGTTCTCGCGGGGCGTAAAGTCGACGATTTCCTCGGCCTTGACGACCTCACGCGCCACGTAATCGACCCCGCCGAGCGCGTCCGCGAGTCCCATCTCGACACTCTTATGCCCGACCCAGAGCAGGCCGGAGAACATATCGGGCGTCTCCTTGAGCCGGTCACCCCGTCCCTGCCTGACGACCGAGATGAACTGCTGGTGAATCTGCTCGAGCATCTGTTCCGCGTGGGTCCGCTGCGATTCCAGTATGGGCGAGAACGGATCCAGGAAACCCTTGTTCTCTCCCGCCGCGAGGAGCCGGCGCTCGACGCCAAGCTTTTCCATGGTGCCGGTAAAGCCAAAGCCGTCCATCAGCACCCCGATCGAACCAATGATGCTCGCCTTGTCGACGTAGATCTGATCCGCCGCCACCGCTACGTAGTAGCCGCCCGAGGCACAGATGTCCTCGACCACCGCATAAACGGGGATCTTGGGATATTTTTCGCGCAGCCTGCGAATCTCGTCGTTGATATGGCCCGCCTCAACCGGGCTGCCGCCGGGGCTGTTGATGCGCAGGATCACGCCCTGAGTGCGTTTGTTCTTGAAGGCCTCCTGCAAACCGGTCATGACGTTGTCCGCGCTCGCCGGTTTGTCCGACGCAATCACGCCCCGCAACTCGACCATCGCGGTGTGCTTGTCGGGCGCCGAATCTTTCTTGGCGAACCAACCCATGCCGATAAACAGCAGCGCGAACAAGTAAATGAAAAGGAGCACCTTGAAAAAAATGCTCCAATAACGCGCACGCCGCTGCTCGGTGATCGCGGCCAGCGCCACTTTTTCGACAACCCCACGTTCCCAGTTCTCGCCCAAACCACCCTGTCCCAGCTCAGCCATGGCCGTCACCTTCGATCCGACTTATCGATGGCGCAAGTATACCGTGGCTCGAAGGCACCACTCCTCCTCGCGCGAAGCCCGTACGGCCAGTGCATAGTAATCACGCATGCTGAATCAGCCACTGCCGCAACTCCGCCAGGTTGTCCACGCAAACGACCGGCTCGTAGGAAAGCAACGCGTTCCGTGGGTGCGCGCCATAGGCCGCCGCAATGCGCGCAACGCCAGCAGCCCGGGCCATTTCCATGTCGTGAGTCGTATCCCCGATCATGAGCGCCCGGTTGCTGGTGACCGCAAGCTCGTCGAGTAGAGCCCCCAACATCCCCGGATCCGGCTTGGAATGCCCCTCATCCGCGCAGCGAGACGCGTGAAACAGCTCCTTCAGGCCCGTGCTTTCGAGGACCCGCTCGAGCCCGCGCCGGCCCTTGCCCGTTGCCACCGCCAGCAGAAATCCCGCCTCGTGCAAAGCCGCGATGAGTTCCGCGGCGCCGGGGAAAAGCGTGGTCTCGGCATCCCGCTGAACGTAATGAAAGCGATAGCGCTCCACGATTCTCAGGTGATGGGCAGGATCGATGCCCGGTAGGATATGGCTCATCGCATCATTGAGGCCAAGCCCAATGATGTAGCGCGCTTGCTCTTCGCTCGGCACTGGCAGGTCGAGGTCAGCGCAGGCCGATTGAAGCGCAACGACAATGGTCGCAGTCGAGTCCATCAGCGTGCCATCCCAGTCGAAGACCAGGAGTTCAAAGCGCCGCGGCATGGCCGACTTCCTTGGCATCGAGCGCGGCAAGAAATTCCTTCAGATCTGCGGCCAGCGGCGCCTCGAGCACCAACGGCGCGCCGGTCGTAGGATGGGCGACGATCGTCCGATGGGCGTGCAGGAACATCCGCTTCAGGCCCTCCCGGGCCAGTGCCTTGTTGAGGGCGAAGTCGCCGTACTTGTCATCGCCAGCGATCGGGAATCCAAGATGAGCGAGGTGAACCCGGATCTGATGCGTGCGGCCGGTCATCAGTTCCGCCTCAAGCAGGCTGTATCCCCGCCAGCGACGCTGCAGGCGGAAGACCGTATGAGCAGGCAGTCCGCTCTCGCTCACCCGCACGCGCCGCTCCCCGGAGGCCAGCACACGCTTGTCGAGGGGCAATTTCACGCTGCGCCGTGCATCGCTCCACGCGCCCTTAACCAGCACCAGATAGAACTTTCGCACCCGCCCTTCGCGCAGCTCTCGATGAACCGCTGTCAACGCCGGGCGCCGCTTCGCAAGCATGAGCACGCCCGACGTCTCGCGATCGAGCCGGTGCGCGAGCTCGAGAAACGGCGCAGGTGCGCGTTCGAGGCGCAACTGCTCCACGATTCCGTGGCTCACACCGCTGCCGCCATGCACCGCCACGCCCGCCGGCTTGTCGATGACCAACAGGCCTTCATCCTCGTAAAGGATATGCGCTTGCAGCCGCCGGGCCGGTGGCCACTGGGTGTCAGCCGCACGCCGCGCCGTCCGGATCGGCGGCACACGCAACCGGTCGCCCTCTGCCAGCCGGTAATCGGGCCCCACCCGCCCACTGTTCACCCGGACCTCACCGCTGCGCAGAATGCGGTAGATGTGGCTTTTGGGCACGCCTTTGAGCCGCTTGGTCAGGTAGTTGTCCACGCGCTGCCCAGCCGAGTCGGCTTCAACCTGAAGCCAAGTCGCGGCAGCTTTACTTAACTCTTTCATTTGCCTATACTATTCATTACATGCCGTATGGCGCCTCACAAGGGAATTCGCGTGGGCGTATTCTTATCGGGCACCAGACCAGGTCAAGCAACCGCAGCGCCGATTGCGCTCGGGAATGCAAAACGGGCGGCGTGCATGGGTTCGGTCGTGCAACCAGCGGGGCGCGGAAGAGCAGCAACAGCAGCGCGCCGTGGCGACCGCCCGAAATGGAATGGTTAATGTCGCTCACCAAACGAAGTAGCGATAGTAGACGAATTGCGCGCTCAAAGCACAGATACAGATTTCCGAATTCGGCGCAGGCGCCGGGTTCACAATTTGGCAAACTGCACGAGACATCCGGATAACGCTTGTTCCCCATGCTCATGCCACGCCGTTGATTCGATCGGCGCCCCCGCCTGAGGGCGGGTAGTGATGTTTGCCCATCCCGTGTTGTTGAGCGCGGGAGAAGACAATAATGAAACGCATGTTGTTTAACGCGACGCAGGCGGAAGAGCTGCGCGTCGCGATCGTCGATGGCCAGAAGCTCGTCGACCTCGACATCGAAACCCCCGCCAAGGAACAGCGCAAGAGCAACATCTACAAGGGGGTCATCACCCGCATCGAACCCAGCCTGGAAGCGGCGTTCGTGGACTACGGTGCCGAGCGCCACGGGTTCCTTCCCTTCAAGGAAGTCGCACGGGCCTACTTCCGAAGCGGCGTGGACGTGGGTCGCGCCCGGATTCAGGATGCGCTCAAGGAAGGTCAAGAGCTCATCGTCCAGGTGGACAAGGACGAACGCGGCAACAAAGGCGCTGCACTTACGACCTTCATCAGTCTCGCGGGGCGCTACCTCGTCCTGATGCCGAACAATCCGCGCGGGGGGGGGGTCTCGCGCCGCGTGGAAGGTGAGGAACGCAA
>JAOTTL010000060.1:0-20698 GCA_029864385.1 Betaproteobacteria bacterium
GCCCGGACTGCTGCAGGCTCAACTCTGCGCGAGCCACGGCGTCGCGAATATCTTTTACACCCGCGAGCACGGCCGAGATGGCGATGAAATCGGCATCGAACGCCTGCGCCAGCAGGCGCGCGAGCGTCGTCTTGCCCACGCCGGGCGGTCCCCAAAGGATCATCGAGTGCGGTCTTCTCGCCTCGAACGCCAGGCGCAGCGGTTTCCCCGCGCCGAGCAGGTGGGATTGCCCAACGAAACTTTCGAGCACCTGAGGTCGCAGCCGCTCTGCTAGCGGGGCGTCGGGCGTTCGCTTCTGAAAGAGATCATTCACTGATGACGTCCGCCCCCGCGGGCGGCGTAAAGCGGAACGTTCCCGGAGGAAGCTCGGCGTTGTGCTCCATGACGGAGAACTTGATAACCGTGATCTGCCCGAACTGATCGCGCAGCTCCATTGCCTCCAGCCCGGCCTTGCTGAAGCCCAGCCGGATCCGCTCGAAGACCGTGTCCTGGGCCCTCGGCACGGCCTCGAGCCAGTCGAGGCCCTGCTCGTTGCCAACGTTGGAGAGCGTGTAGGCCTGCTCGATCTCGTTACTCCCCGCGAGCAGCGCCGCCGGGCTGGCGCCCAGCGCGCCCTCGAGCTTGCGCACGGTTACCTGATTGAGGTCTTTGTCGTAGATCCACAGGCGCGCCCCGTCGCCGACAATGACCTGCTCGTAGGGCTTGTCGTACTCCCAGCGGAAGCGCCCGGGCCGCGCGAACGCCATCCTCCCCGTCGCCTGCTGCAACACCTTGAGGTCTTTGTCGAGCACGATCTGCGCGAATCGCGCGCGTGCCGTCGTCGTATCCTGCAGAAGCGCCTTCAGTTCCTCGATAGAGGAAGCCCCGCTCGCTGCGGGCAAGAGCAAGGCGACCAGCAAGAGGAAAAGGCGCTTCATCAGCGCTCCTCGGAGTCGGAGCCTGGCACGAGCACGTCGCGGTTTCCGTTCGACTGCATGGCCGATACCATGCCGGCCCGCTCCATCTGCTCGATGAGCCGCGCGGCGCGGTTGTAGCCGATGCGAAGATGGCGCTGAACAAGCGAGATCGAGGCGCGCCGCGTCTTGAGAACGATCGCGACGGCCTGGTCGTAGAGCGGGTCGGACTCGGCATCCTCTGCCTCCAGGCCACCCTCGCCGTCCGCTTCGGCCTCCGGTCCTTCGAGCACGCTCTCGACGTATTGCGGGCGCGCCAGCTGCTTGAGATATTCGACGACCTTGTGCACCTCGTGATCGGCAACAAAAGCGCCGTGGACGCGCTGCGGGAAGCCCGTGCCCGGCGGCAGGTACAACATATCTCCCTGGCCGAGAAGCGCTTCCGCGCCCATTTGATCAAGAATGGTCCGCGAATCGACGCGCGCCGAGACTTGGAATGCAATGCGTGCAGGTATGTTCGCCTTGATAAGACCGGTGATCACATCTACGGACGGACGTTGCGTCGCAAGGATCAGATGTATACCCGCCGCGCGTGCTTTCTGCGCGAGGCGCGCAACCAGCTCCTCGACCTTCTTGCCGACGACCATCATGAGATCGGCCAGCTCGTCTATCACCACCACGATCAACGACATCTCATGCAACGGCTCCGCTTCCTCCGGGACGGGTACGAGCGGGTTCGGTATCGGCTTCTTTGCCTTGGCTGCCTCCCGCACCTTCTGGTTGAATCCCGCCATATTGCGTACGCCGAGCCCGTTCATCAGCTTGTAGCGCCGGTCCATCTCCACCACGCACCAGTGGAGCGCATTCGCCGCCTGGCGCATATCGGTCACCACCGGGGCAAGCAGATGGGGGATGCCTTCGTACACCGACAGCTCGAGCATTTTCGGGTCGATCAGAATGAGCCGTACCTGGGATGGCGGTGACTTGTAGACCAGGGACAGCAGCATCGCGTTGATCGCAACCGATTTGCCAGAACCGGTCGTACCCGCGATCAGGAGGTGCGGCATACGCTGCAGATCAGCCACCACCGCGTTTCCCGCGATGTCCTTGCCAAGGGCCAGCGTGAGCGGCGGGGCCTGATCAGCGTAGACCTGAGAACTCAGGATCTCCGACAGGCGCACGATCTGCCGGCTCGGATTCGGTATCTCCAGGCCCATGAGGCTCTTGCCGGGGATTGTCTCGACCACCCGAATGCTCACCACCGACAGCGCCCGCGCGAGGTCCTTCACCAAATTGATGACCTGGCTGCCCTTCACGCCGACGGCCGGCTCGATTTCATAGCGGGTGATGACAGGTCCCGGGTAGGCGGCAACCACCCTCACCTCGACGCCGAAGTCGAGCAGTTTCTTCTCGATCAGCCGCGACGTGAACTCGAGCGTCTCGGTGCTGAGAACTTCCAGGCTCCTGGCGGGCTCATCGAGCAAATTGATCGGCGGCAATAGGGAGTCGGGAAGATTCTCGAACAAGGGCACCTGCTTCTCGCGCTCGACCCGCGCGGACCTGGGGATTTCCATCGCTGGCGGCTCGATGCGGATCGGCTCATGGATGTCCAGCTTCCTCTGCTTTTCCTCCACCACCTCTTCGCGCTCGATCGTCGCCTGTTCGCCCACGCGGCGATCTTCGCGCTCATCCCACTTGTGGAGCACGAAGAGGTAGCTTCCCTCGATCCATGCGCCGAGCCGCTCGATCACGGTAAGCCACGAGATGCCCGTGAACAGGCTCAGGCCCGCCGCAAACAGCATGAGCAGAATAAGCGTGCCGCCGGTAAAACCCAGGGCCTGGGTCAGCCCACCACCCATCACGGCCCCCAGGATGCCACCGGGCTCGTGCGGGAGCGTGGCCTTGAGCGTGTACAACCGGATCGCCTCGATCCCGCTGCTGGCAAGCAGCACGATAATGAAACCAACCACGACCACCGCGTACGATCTGCGATCGCGTTGCGGTGCATGCTCGATGCGGCGAAAGCCCCACCAGACCAGGGCCCCGCAGAAAACCACCCACCAATACGCCGACAACCCGAATACGTAGAGAATCATGTCGGCAAGCCAGGCGCCCACGCGCCCGCCCGCGTTATGCACGGCGGAGACGTCGGCGCCATGCGACCATCCCGGGTCTCCCGGGTAGTACGAATAGAGAACGAGAATGAGATAGAGGGCAAAACCCAGCAGCGCGAGCCACCAGAACTCGCGCAGCAGCGCTGCGATTTGGGGGGGCAGCGGATTACGTGCCGCGCGCGTACTCAAGATTGCCTCTCTCGACGGCCTTAACTAATCGGTTTAACTTGCTGATTATAGAACGGAAGCGTCAACGCGTGAACAGCGGGGGCCGGCATTTTCGCGTCGGGTGCCCCTTCCCTGCCGATACGGCTTCTCGACTTGAGAGCCCGGCCCCAAAAAAACAAACCCCGCACCTGGCGGGGTTTCTCCGCAAGTCGCGGAAACGGTTGGTCTACGGCAACACACACTCCTGACTTATTCCGGCACTGGCGCTACCGGTTGTGGCGACAACGACCACAAACAGGAGCTGATCGAGAGGATCCGCACACTGCTGTCCGGACAACACGCGCTGTCGCGACAAGGTAGAAAAATACCTTAAAACAGAATGTTAGGAAGAAGGTGGGCGCCCGTCACGGCGCCTCCGGTCCGTACTGCGACGTAAGATCGCGGGTCAGTGTCAGATTTGCGGCTCGCGAGCGCGGGCGGCATGGTGACGGGTAGAGGCCCGCTTTTGCATGGACTGCTGGTCCAGTACGTAGATCTTTCGTTTCTCCGCCCGTATCAGGCCCTTGCGCTGCAAATCCTTGACCACGCGGCTCACCATCTCGCGCGAGGCGCCGATCATACGAGCAATCTCCTGCTTCGGCGGCGCGTGCTCCACCACCCATTTGCCATCCACGTTGTGTGCCATGTCGAGCAACAATCGAGCCACCCGGCCATAGACGTCGATCAACGCCAGGCTCTCGATCTTGCGGTCGGCTTCCCGCAGCCGCTTCACGAGGCTGCGGATGATCAGCATGGCCAAATCGAAGTTTTCCCTGATCATGCTGGTGAAGCCGGTTCGCGACAGGCGCAGCATTTCGCAGGGCTCGAGGGTCTCGACGCTCGCGGAGCGCACCTGGTCATCGAGCAGACCCATTTCGCCGAAGAAATCGTGCGGCCCCAGTACCGAGAGAATGACCTCGTGCCCCTCTTCGTCCGGGATGAGCACTTTCACGCGGCCTGAAAGGATGATGAAGAGCGAGTCGGTCTCTTCGCCCGCGCGCAAGATGAAAGCGTTGCGCGGGAAGCTGCGATGCTGCAGGCCAGTCAGCACCTGCGCGAGTTGCGTGTCCGAAAACAGCGCGAACAGCGGAACGCTCTTCAGAATCTGCGGATTCAGTGAGAACTGAGCTGCCATCTTCCCTACTCCACTTTTTGTTCTGCCTCGCGCCCCCTGGCGCGCCGCCCGTGAAACAGGGCCTATATTGCCAGAGTCAAGCGCCGCCGTCACGTCTCGCACGACCGGCCCCAGCCTTTGCAAGCCCGGCTGACCGAACGCGGCCGTTCGTCTCATTCCCAGCGCCGAATGCTTTCGTGCGCGCGGCAAATGAAGCATGCGATCGCATCTGTCGTCGCCAATGTACGCAACTGAGCTTAGCCCCACCTGCGCAACTCGACATGGACCAGCGGGCGCTGCTAGAGTTCAGCTTCCGCTTCCCTGCACAAGCTGTTCAACGAACCTCGCATGGCAAATCCGCCAAAACACTGCCGCGTCCTCATACTCGGCTCCGGTCCCGCCGGATATAGCGCCGCCGTCTACGCCGCCCGCGCGAATCTCAAGCCCGTTCTCGTCACCGGCCTCGCCCAGGGTGGGCAGCTGATGACGACCACCGATGTGGATAATTGGCCGGCGGACGCAGCTGGCGTGCAGGGCCCTGAACTCATGGAGCGGTTCCTCAAGCATGCCGAGCGTTTCGGCACCGAGATCATTTTCGATCACATCCATACGGCACGGCTCCGGGAGAACCCGATTGCCCTGGTGGGCGACCAGGGCACCTATACCTGCGACGCATTGATCATCGCCACGGGCGCGTCTGCCATGTATCTGGGCCTGCCTTCCGAGCAGAATTTCATGGGCAAGGGCGTGTCCGGTTGCGCGACGTGCGACGGCTTCTTTTACAAGGGGCAGGAAGTCGCCGTGATCGGCGGCGGCAATACCGCGGTTGAGGAAGCGCTCTACCTGACCAATATCGCCAGCCGGGTGACCGTGGTTCACCGCCGCGACAAGCTCCGGGCCGAAGCAATTCTCGTCGACAAGCTCAACGAAAAGGTCGCTTCCGGCAAGGCGGAGATCCTGTGGGATCACGTGCTCGACGAAGTGCGCGGCGACAACAGTGGTGTGACGGGCATACGCGTCAAGAATGTGAAGACCCAGGCATTGTCGGAGAAAAAGCTGCAGGGCGTCTTTATCGCCATCGGGCATCGGCCCAACACGGAAATCTTCGCCGGCCAGCTCGAGATGGTAAACGGTTACATCATCACCAAAGCCGGGCTCGAGGGCAATGCCACGGCGAGCAGCATCCCGGGCATATTCGCGGCCGGAGATGTGCAGGACCATGTCTATCGCCAGGCAGTCACCAGCGCAGGGACGGGATGCATGGCAGCGCTCGACGCGCAGAAATACCTCGAAGGCCGCGGTCTTACCTAATTGTACTGTGTTAGCGGTCGTGGTACCGTCGCGAGGTGTTTATCGTAACTGTGGAGGTGCGCGATGGGTAGCGGCGTGGAAACGCGATTCGAACGTTATGCCGAGAAGATGGTGGCGGCGCTGGGTCATGCGAACCGGGCGACCCCGGCGCGCTGGTATCTGAGAGGTCTGATGCTGCCGGGGCAACGCAAGAGCGTGGAACCGATGGCCGCCCGTGTGCATCCGCAGGATGTCGAATCGGCGCATCAATCGATGCACCACCTGGTGGCCGACTCCGATTGGAGCGATACGGCGTTGCTGAGTGCGGTGGCACGCGAGGTGGTGCCGGTATTGCGCCAGCAGGGGCAGGCGCCGTGCTTCTGGATCATCGACGACACGAGCTATCGTAAGTGGGGCAAGCACTCGGTGGGCGTGGCGCGCCAGTATTGCGGGCACCTGGGCAAGACGGAGAATTGCCAGGTGGCGGTGAGTCTGACGCTGGCCACCGTGGCGGGGAGTCTGCCGGTGAACTACCGGCTGTATCTGCCGCACGAGTGGACCCGGAACAAGAAGCGATGCCAGGCCGCGGGTGTGCCCAAAGCGGTGAGGTTTGCCACCAAGGGGCAAATCGCCTGGGCGCAGATCGAGGCGGCGCTCGCGGCCGGCCTCCCGCGCGGCACCGTGCTCATGGATGCCGCCTACGGCGATGAGGCGGCGATGCGTGATCGACTCAGCGCGCACGAGCTCTCCTACGCGGTAGCGGTACGGCCGGCAACCACCGTGTGGTGGGGCCAGCATCAACCTGCGCCTGCGCTCGCGCAACAGACTCGCGGTCGGCGCCGCACCCGCGTGCGACGCGACGCGGGGCATCAGCCGCGCAGCGTGCTTGATCTCGCCCGGACATTGCCCGCGGCAAGCTTTCGCAAAGTCGAATGGCGCGAGGGCACGAACGCAGCGCTCGCTTCGCGCTTTGCGCGGCGGCGCGTGCGTGCCGCGCAGGGTGGTCGTGCCCGCGATGAGGAATGGCTGCTCATCGAATGGCCGCGCGGTGAAGCCAAACCCACGCATTATTTCCTGTCTAACTTGCCCGAAACCTGCTCGCTTGAGGCTCTGGTGGCCACCGTCAAGATGCGCTGGCGTATCGAACGCGACTACCTTGAACTCAAACAAGAACTCGGTCTCGGTCATTACGAGGGGCGCAACTGGCGCGGCTTTCATCATCACGCGAGCCTGTGTATCGCCGCCTACGGCTTTCTCATGCTCGAACGCCTGGCCGGGAGTAAAAAAAACTCCGCTCGACTACCAGCGCCTGCCCTACCCGAAACCTTCCGCCCGCGCGGGGCTGGGCCCGATGCAGCGCCACATCCCGTGGTCGATCGCCACCGCTCGCCATCGACTGGCACGCGCCATCGCGCGAGGGCTCCCGCAGTGCCCGTGCTGCGGGAAAGCGTACCGGCGGGCAGCGGCGCGTGATTAGCAAACACAGTACGAATAAGAAGTGTGTTGATTTACGCGGGTTTTCTGTCCGCGTTTATTTGCGTTTATCTGCGTTTAATAAGTTTTTTCGATTCTTGAGATACATTCTAGTCACATAGTATCCCTTTGGTGCGGCGGTGATTGCATCTGCGCGGCTGGGGTCGGGACTCGGTCAGGATCGGCGAAGAGGACAACACAGGCAACTGAGGCCGTGTCTGGGTGAGCGGTATGGTCGGCGATCCAGGGGCGGTTTCGGGAAGCACCGGCACTGGGATGCTCCCGCCGACCCATGATGCGGTATCGCACTGGGGTAGCGGCAACGCCCGATGATAAGATACCCCCCGGACGCTCGATCGCAGAGTGGCGAATGCCGCACGGGTCAGTTAACGTGCCGGGGCGAAAAAACAATATTGTCCGCGCCGCCCTGGTCGATTGCGACCATCGAAGGAGGAGGATACCCATGAAACTCGTCAAATCAAGCAGCCTCGCCCGGCTTCTGGCCCTGTCGCTCCTAGTAACTGTCTACGCCGCGCCTGCACGCGCCGCAACGACGCTTGAAATGGCCTACATGCCGATCGTCCCGTGCAGCCAGCTTTTCGTGATGGAAGGCATGGGCTGGACCAAAGAGGCTGGAATCAATCTGAAGCTCACGCGTTTTCCCAACGGGCCAGCCATCGTGCAGGCAATTGCGTCCGGGAAGATGGACCTGATGTGCTTCGGGATCGGACCCGCGATGGTCTCGCGCGCCAAGGGGATCAAGATCAAGGTAATCGCCACCGGCATCGTCGAGCAGATTGCGGTCATCGCCCAGGGTGATCTGGTCAAGTACTTCAACAAATATCCCCAGAAGGAAGCGCTCGTTCGGTTCGCAAAGGACAAAGGCCGCAAGGTCAAGCTCGCGAGCTTTCCCAAGGGCTCAGTGCCCGACACGGTGACCCGCCACTGGCTGATCAAGATGCTCGGGATGAGCGTTGATGACGTGGAGCTCATTGGGATGGGTGCGTCGCGGGTGCAGCAGGCGCTGCTTTCGCGCTCGGTGGATGCCGCGGGCATCCTCGAGCCGATCCTTACGATCGTCGCATCCAAGCTGCCGGACGCGAAGGTGGTGGTGCGTGCCAACGGCATGATGCCCAGACAGCCCGGCTCCACGCTGGCGGCACGTGAGAACATCATCGAACAGCATCGCGCTGCGATCGTGAAGCTGGTGGAACTGCACACCAGGGCCACCAAGCTGTTGCTGGAGCAACCGGAGAAGGCCGCACCACACGTGACCAAGTTCATCGCCAAGGGGCTCGTTGACGAAGCGACGATCTTGAAGGCCATTTCCTCGCCGTCGTCGAACTTCAGGGCGAACCCGCGCGACATCATCGAGTCGACGAAGTACATGTCCAGCTTTCAGTACCAGTACAAGATCCAGTCGAAGAAGGTGAACACGGACAACCTCTTCGATACGACTGTTTACGACGCCGCCATAGCCGGGATGTCGAAGTAACCGACGGTATCCGCAGCGCATGAAGCCGGCGACACGGTACTTCCTCGCCTCGTCGGGACTGGTCAGCTTCCTCCTGCTCTGGGAAGGCATCGCGCGCAGCGGATGGGTTGAAACCCATCTGCTTCCGCCGCCCTTTTCATTGCCGGAAACGCTGGTCTCGGAGATCAAGAACGGATTCTGGCAAGCGATGGTGATGGCCAGCCTGCGGCACTACGCCGTGGGCTTCCTGCTGGGCTCCACGCTTGGCGTCACGTTCGGGGTCGCGGTAGCGCTGTTTCCCAGAGTCGAGGCCTCTCAGGCGTGGCTCGCGCGCATCTTTCGTCCGATACCACCGCTCGCCTGGATTCCCTTCGCCATTATCTGGTTTGGCATCAGCGAGACGGCGGCCGCGTTCATCATTTCAATCGGGATTTTCTGGATCAATTATTTCACGGCGATGGCGGCCGTACAGGCCGTCGACAAGGACCTGATCGAGGTCGCGCGTGCTTTCGGGCATCGCTCGTTCTTTGCGCTCCTGCGCAAGGTGATCCTGCCCGGTGCGGCGCCGGGAATCCTGAGCGGCCTGCGCGCTGGACTGGGCCAGGGGTGGATGACGGTAGTGGCCGCGGAGCTCTTTGGTATCGCCGGCATTGGCCAGCGCATGATCGAGGCCTCGGGCCTGCTGGCGAGCAAGGTGGTCGTGCTCTACATGTTCTCGATCGCACTCCTCTACGGGGTGAGCGACTACATCTTTGTGCGCATTCAAAGCAAGATACTCGAATGGCAGCGGTGATCCGAACGCAGGACCTGGCGGTCAGCTACGACGGCCGGACCCCGATCTTCTACGGGCTCGATCTGGCGGTCGAGGAGGGCGAACTCGTGACGGTCGTCGGGGTCTCGGGCGCGGGCAAGTCCACGCTCCTGCGCGTCATCGCGGACCTGATACCTTCGTTCCGGGGGTCGGTGAAGGTCGAGCATCCGCGCCAGGATCCGACACGCCGGCAGATCGCAATGGTCTTTCAAGCCGCGAACCTGATGCCGTGGCGCCGCGTTGGTGACAACATCACGCTTGGGCTCGAAGGCATCGAGGTCAGCGAAAACGTCAAGCGCGAGCGCATCGACTGGACGCTCAAGCTGGTAGGCCTCGAGGGCTACGGCGATCGCTGGCCCTACCAGCTCTCGGGCGGCCAGCGCCAGCGCATCGGGATCGCGCGCGCGCTCGCGGTCGATCCGGATATTCTCCTGATGGACGAGCCTTTCGGGGCGGTCGATGCGATCACACGCACCGGTTTGCAGGCGGAACTGCTGCGCATATGGGCAGAGACGGGCAAGTCCATCCTATTCGTCACGCACGATATCGAGGAGGCCGTTTACCTGGGGGACCGGGTTGTCCTGTTGGGCGACAGGCCGGGGCGCATCGTTCAGGAATATCCCGTCACGATCGATCGCGCCACGCGGCGGGAGAGCGCAGAGTTCGCGCGCAAAGTCGAGGAGGTGCGCGCCGGCTTGCAGGCCGCCATCCAGTCTGCTGCAGCCAAGAGCGGGCCAGTGGCGAGCTAGGGCGCGCAACAAAACCGCGAACTACCAAGAGTTCGTGATTCATGAGTCGACACAGCGCGTGCAACCGGTCTTGTATCGCGCTCGACGCCCTGCGTGCATGAAAATGCTCAGGGTATTCACCGGAGGTTGGTGCAATGGCTATCACGCTCGATGAACGGCCGATCTTCGTGACCGGCTCGGAGCGATCGGGTACTACGCTGGTCATGGCGATCCTGGGATGCCATTCGCGCCTCGCCGTGCCGGAGGTGTCGTGGTACTACCCGCGGTTCCGGCCGTATCTTTTCAGCTATGGCGACCTTGCCCGTCCCGAGAACTTCCAGGTGCTGTGTTACGAGATGGCTCACGGGCTGAGATCGCCCTACTGGGACATGAAAATTGATGCGGCGACCTTCGGTGACGAGATCATGGTGCTCGCCCAGACGCGCGAGCAAAGCTTCGCTGGCGTGTTCTGGGCAATGCTGGAGCGCTACGCCCGCGAGGTCGGCAAGCCCCGCTGGGGCGAGAAGACGCCCTACAACCTGTTCTATATTGAGCAGATCCTAGAGGACTTTCCAAACGCGCAGTTCGTGTTCATTTATCGAGACGGGCGCGACGCGAGCGCCGAGTTCCTCGATTCCTCTTTTGGCCCTACCAACATCTTCTGCGCGGCGGAGCTGTGGCACATGGGGCAGCAGGCGGTGAAGCCGTGGCGCGCCCGGCTCCGGGATGATCAATGGTTCGACATCAAGTACGAAGACTTCGTGCGCGCGCCAGTGCCGCACCTGAAGCGGCTTTGCGATTACCTGGGCGAGCAATACACCGACGAGCTGCTCGCATTCCATCAAACGCCCATCGCGAAGCGCCGTGGAAAAACAAAGGATAATGCGCCGCTTGCGCTGCCGATCTCGGATAACTATGTCGGCATCTACAAGCAGCTCCTCAGTGTTCGTGATCAGCGGATCATGTCCCGGGTGGCTGGTGATTCCCTCAGGGAACTGGGTTACGGCGATATTTTCGAGCCCTTAGACCTTGCCCCGGAGCAAATAGCTCTGTACGAGGAGTTGGATGGCCGTTATCGGGCCGCGACACTCGATGCGCCCGGGGGCTGGATCGTCTTCGAGAGTTACAACGATGGGCTGGTCGAGCGCCGCGAAGCGCGCCGGCGGGCCGGGATCTGGTCCACGGTTCCCGAGCCGGCGCCGTTTCCCGTTGGGCACAAACACGAAGAGATGCTGACGGGCATGCGCGCAGCGCGAAAATGGAAGGACCATTTCTCCATCAAACCCGAGTTCTCTTCAAACAAGCGGGTGTTGTAGGGACATCCGCAGGATTAGAACCTAAGAATAAGCCGCAGACAAAATCTTTACCGCAAGGACGCCAAGGATTACAAATAGAAACTGGTAGCCTTAGCAGGTCCACCCACAGTACCGATCAACATTCACCGCGTTTTGTCGGCGTGTATCGGCGGCTAATAAAGATTTTGATTTTCGTTATATCCGTGTTTATCTGCGTTTATCTGTGGCTGCTGAGTTCTTGCCGATTTCAGACCGCTATCCCTGTGGATGTTCGTTCAGAAAGTTTTCGACCACGGCGTTGTACTCGTCCGCGTGGCGCCGGTAGGAGTAGTGGCCGCCCTCCTGGATCATGTGAAGCTGCGAGCCCTTGATGGCCGCATGCAGATCTTTCGCGAAGTAGCCTGGCACGGTCGTGTCGTCCTCGGTGCCGATAACGAGAGAGGGCCGTGTGATCTTGTGTAGCTCGGCGAGCCGGTCGTGCTCGAGCGTCATACGAAGCCGACCCAACAACACGTCCACCGGCGCAATGGTTTTCTTCTGCCGCGTCTCGATCGCCTGGATTTTCTCCCAATCATAGCGAAACTGGTTGGGGCCGCACGTCCAGACCGAGCTGAACTTGATGTACTCCTCGGGCCCATAGCTCTGGGCAATATGCATGCGCGCGGTCTGCACGCGCGTGATGTACTCGTCGGCCTTTGTCCAGGTATTGGTGAAGATGCAGCAAAGCAGCCGCTCCGGATGGTCGATGGCCAGGTTCTGGAGTACGCACCCGCCGGTCGAGGTGCCTGCGACATGGGCTTTCTCGATCCCAAGCGCGTCGAGCAGGTGTACGGCGTCCTCGGCGATCAGGCGTGTCGAGTAGGCATCCCGGGGTTTGTCGCTGTCGCCTGTGCCGCGGTGGTCGAAGCGGATGCACCGGTACTGTTTCCGGAAGTATGCGACCTGAAAATCCCAGGCATCGAGTATTCCCATTAGGCCGGGAATGAACAGTAAAGGTGTCCCCTGGCCTTCCTCCTGGTAGTTGAGATGAAGCGTCCCGATTTTGATGCGCGGCATTCTCGTGCTCCTATACTGTCTAACAGCGGGCTCTCTGTACCACCGGTTTCAGGCGGCGGTGCTCAGCGCGCCTTGCTTGCCTGTCCTCAGAATCTCCGTTAGCCTGCGCACCGACTTGAGCTCTTCCAGTCGCGATATGGTGGCAATCGCTTCCTCGATGCGCGCTTCGGAAAGCCGCGACCGGGCATACGTGCGGAACTTGTCCGCAACGCGGTCGCGTGGCAGTGGATTCTCATAGGAGCCGCGCGGGTGCTCGGAGCGCATCTTGTGCGTCGAGCCGTCCGCCATCTGAGCTTCCACGACGGCTTGTACGCCCGTGAGAGAGGGATCGGCGTGCATCTCGACGTGCTCTGCAGCGAACCGCTGCAGCTGCGGGTCTTCGTAGCGCGCGGGCTCGAACTGCGCGAGCGTAAGCGCCCGATCATGCAAGATGGCCGCGACGGCGTAATGCGTGGACAGCAGCGCCTCGAACTTTCCCTTGTAGCGGGGAAAGATTCCGTGCAGGTCCACCGCGGTCTTGCTCATCGAGACGCGCACTTTGCGAACTTGCTCCGGCACAGGGCGGTGCTGCTCGACCAGGTCGAACAGTGCTGTGATCATGCCCTGGATCGTGGAAGCCGAAGGCCACGGACGCAGGGCAATCTGCTCGAGCTCCCAGCGTTCACCGAGATCGGCGGTGGCGGCCTCGGGCCGGCCGCCGTTCGTGTACGTGGAATAGAGTCCGCCGTCAGGTGCAGTGAGGAATTCGCGCGTCGCCAAAAAACCCTGCTGGGCCAGCAGCGCGGCCATCAGGCCGGAGAGCGCGCCGCGGCACTGGTGAAATTTGACGGTCGGCGTACCCCAGGCGGCAAACGTTCCAGCAGCCTGGCTTCCGGCGAGGCCAAAGGCCTTCGCCATCGTGTCCTCATCGAATCCGAGCAGGCAACCTGTGGCGGCGGCGGCGCCAAACGGCCCGATGACACCTGGTCCGTGCCAGCCGCGCCTGCGAAATTCAGGAAAATCCAGGCTGATACCGATGCGGGTCGTGATCTCGCATCCCGCGGCGAGCGCAACCAGCAGATCGCGGCCGGTGAGGGCATCGCGCTCCGCAATCGCCAGCGCCGGCGGAACTACTTCTGGAGTAATGTGCGTGAGCGTGGAGCGGTGGATGTCGCACATCGTGACCGCTGTGATGAGATAGCCGTTCAGCACCGTGGCGCCCGCGAGCGAAAGGTGATCGCTGCCAATGACGCTGCTTTCCCTGGATTGGCCGAGCGCCGCAGCGAGGGCCGCAACCTGGTGCGTCTCCTCGCCTTCATAGCCGGCCAAGGCGCAGGCAAGCGCGTCGAGGAGAAGATTCTTGCAGTGGTCCCTGACGCGCGCGGGAATCCGATCGTAGACAAGGTGGACTGCGAACCCGGCCAGCGTTCGCGTTATGTCATCGGGCATCCTGTCCTCCCCAAAGTCAAAGCGGTTCTTGTGGCGTCGAGCGGAGCAGGGGCACATGATATGCCCCTGCGTCGGAAAAAGAAAACGTGCAGGCCGCGTGCGCGGGTGTCAGATGAGCTTTTGCTCGCCGAGTGCCTTAATGATCACGTCAGCGAATTCCCGTGTGGCACGCCGCACGTCGGAGGGTGCGAAGTTTTCGGTCATGCCCGACCAGACCAGTTCACCCTTTTCCGCGCGCCACAAATTCGTTTCGAGGACGACGATCTCATAGTCCCGGCGCTGCGGCGGCGAGTACTGCACCCACATCGAGCTGTAGTAACCGTAGAAGTCGCGGTAGTGGCCGACTGCCGGAACCGCCCAGATATAGCCGGGCGAGTATTGCGTGATCCGGTCAACTCTGAGCAGCCGCGTGACAAGCACGCCTTGAGCACTCGCTTTTACGATCGCCGCGTCCAGCGTGGCGCGATCAGCCTGGCCATCCTGCGGGATAAACTTATAGCTTGGAATGGCGGTGACGCCAGCGTTCTTGAGTTTTGCGACGAACTCGTCTTCGAAGATGCGGCGGTTGCCGGTCTCCTCGCTGACGCCCATGACCAGCACGTTCCTGAAGGGAGCGCCCGTATACGAGGGGTCGCGCCAGACGTTGGTGATGGTGGTCGAGGCGCATCCGCCGGCGAGAAGGGCGCCCGCGGCGAACACCAGCGCTGTCGCGCGAATCAGTTTTTGCATCGGTGCCTCAGACAAGCAGGAAACAAAAAGAGACATTCTGGCGCGAGCGAGGTTCCGTGCGGGCTGGTGACTCCTCCACCGGCGGCTCTCGTCAGGCGGCTGTCCTGACCCACCGCATCTCTGCCAGGCCGTCGGCGTCTGTTGCCGTGATCGTTGTGCGTACCATATGGCGCGGCTTGTCGGCGGGCCAGGGCCGTCCGCGATGCAGCACGCAGCGGTTGTCCCACATGATGACATCTCCCGGTTGCCACTGATGGAGGAACGTGTGCCCCGGTGCGGTTGCATGATCGATCAACTCGGCAATCAGGGCTTGCGCCTTGTCATCGGGCATGCCGTCGATCGCGTACGTGTGCGATGCGAGGTAGAGAGAGTCCCGGCCGTTCGCGGGATTTCGCCACCGCATGCGCCACCGTACGGGCAGCAGCGACGCGCGCTCGCGTTCGGACGCCAGATGCGGCGCAATCTTTTCGCGCGAATGCCCGTAGTCGTGCCAGGCATACGCGCTGGCAAGGCGCGTGCGCATGGCTTCGGGGAGGCGCTCCCAGGCACAGCGCATGGAAGCGAATTCCGTTTCGCCGCCGATCGGAGAGATGACCCGGGCGGAGAGCACTGAGGCGAGCGACGGTGGATCCTTGAAACAGCTGTCGGTGTGCCAGAGCTGGTTGGCGTGCGCGCGGAGCGCCTCTTTGTGGTCAGGCGGCACGAGGCTGCCGTCGGGCTCGATGTTGGTGAGGATGCTGTAGGGCGTGCCTTCGCCGCGCGAAGCGGCCTTGGCGATCTCCAGCGGGCCGAAGCGCGTGGAGTACGCGATCTGCAACTCATCGGCGATTGGCTGGTTGCGGAACAGCAGCACCGAATGCGCCTCGAATGCCGTCCGTACCATGGCGTAGGCATCATCCCGTGCGGCGACCTCGGCGAGGCCCACACCACGTATCTCTGCGGCGAAGCCTGGCCCGAGCGAAATTACGTCCATGCGGTATCTCCTTGGTTGCCGGCAAGCCCAGGGGCAATAGAGGTATTTTCTCACGTCCTGGGCCCGGTGATGAGTCTCGAGAGAGCGGGGCCGGGGCATGAGCAACGGCCAGATCCGGGATACGGCACGCCGCTATACTAGGGGTCGAGCAGAGGTGGAAATGAAAATAACCAAGGTAGAAACGATCGTCGTCAACATGCCGATGGTGATTCAAGGCGCGGTGGTGCCGAAGCAGGGCGGGAGACCACGCACCAGCATGGATACGCTGCTCGTGCGCGTCGATACGGATGAGGGCGTGACCGGCTGGGGTGAGGGATTCGGGCATCGAATATTCACGGCCACGAAAGCGGCGCTGGATTCCTTCATCGGCCCCATGTGCGTCGGCCGCGATCCCACGGCGATGGGCCAGCTCGCCGATGAGTTGCAGCGCAATCTCGCGGGCGTCGGGCGCAACGGCCCGGCGATGTATGCGCTCTCCGCAATCGACATTGCGCTGTGGGACATCGCAGGCAAGCTCGCCGGACTTCCGCTCTATCGGCTGCTCGGCGGGTCGTCCCGCAAGGAACTGCCGGCGTACGCGAGCCTCCTGCGTTACGGCGAGCCGGATGCCGTCACGCATCACGTCGAGCGGGCGCTAAGGCGCGGCTACCAGCACATCAAGCTCCACGAAATTACCGTGGGGCCCATCAAGGCGGCGCGCAAGGCAGCCGGGCCCGACATTGCCATTATGGTGGACTGCAACTGCCCCTGGTCGGTTAACGAGGCGATCGACATGGCTCGCTGGCTCGCCGACTTCAATCTGACCTGGCTGGAGGAGCCGGTATGGCCGCCGGAAGATCATACCGGGCTGGCGCGAGTGCAGACGCATGGGAGAATTCCGACCGCCGCGGGGGAAAACGCGATGCTGCCGGAGTTCAAGAGCCTGTTCGAAGCGGGCGCGATTACTTACGCTCAGCCGAGCGTTACCAAGGTCGGTGGGGTCACACAAATGCAAAAAGTGATGGCGCTCGCTGAGGCCTTCGGCGTCACCGTTGTCCCGCATTCGGCTTACTTCGGCCCGGGGCTGATCGCATCGATTCATTGCATCGCCGCCATGCCGAAAGGCGGTCTGGTGGAACGCTACGACGCGGACTTCGCGGAGAACCCGCTGCACGAGGCGATCATGCCGGGCAGGGCTGGTTGCATCCCAGTGCCGCAGGGACCCGGGCTGGGCGTCGATCCCGATCCCGCGATGATCAATAAGCTGCGGGTGGGTTGATTCCGCTCAACGATTTGCTAGAGCGTGTCTCAAAAATAGAAAAGCATCATTAGCCGCAGATAAACGCCGATAAAGAGGAAGTGCATTAATTTTGAGAGGGTTTTCTGTCCGCGTTTATCTGCGGTTAATAAGTTTTTTAGATTTTAGAGACACGTTCTATTCACCCGCTATGAAGTCGTTTTGGATCAAGACCGCCGGCAGCAAGAGCATGCTCGAACTCCGCGATGTTGCGGCGCCGGAGCCCGGGCCGGGCCAGATCGGCGTGCGCGTGCGCGCGACGGCGCTCAACCGCGGTGAGCTCATCGCGGGCAGCGTAATGCATAGCGGCGCAGCGAAGCTCGGTGGCACCGAGGCGGCAGGCGAAGTCTGTACGGTGGGCGAAGGCGTGACCGGCTGGAGGGAAGGCGACCGCGTCATGGGCCGCGTCCTTGGGCCTGGCCGTGGCGCGTTTGCCGAGCACACGGTGATGCAGGTCAACGAGGCGATGCCCGTGCCGGAGCACTTGTCGTGGGAGCAGGCCGCTGCGGTCTCCGTAAGTTTCCTCACGGCTTATGACGCGGTCGTCGGCTATGGGCGGTTGCAGCGCGGCGAATGGCTGCTGGTCATCGGCGCGTCATCGGGTGCGGGCGTGGCGAGCATTCAGACGGGGAAAGTGATCGGTGCGCGCGTGATCGGCACCTCCGGCTCAGCCGCGAAGCTGGAGCAGCTCAAGGCGATCGGTCTCGACGCCGGTATCCGGACCCGGGGCGCGGATTTCGCGGCGACGGTCAGGGAAGTGACAGGTGCAGGGGCCGACGTCGCGGTCAACTGTGTCGGCGGATCGATGTTCGGGGAGTGCATGCGCTCGCTCGCGTTCGGCGGACGACTCGCGACTGTTGGCTACGTGGATGGGGTCTACAAAACGGAGCTGGATCTGCAGGAGCTGCACGCCAACCGCCATGTGGTTTTCGGAATTTCCAACAGCCGGCTCAGCGAAGCGGGACGCGCGGCAACCGTGCGCGGCTTCGTGCGAGACGTGCTGCCGGCCATCGCGGATGGCCGTGTCACGCCTGTCATCGACCGGGTGTTTCGCTTCGACGAACTGCCCGCGGCAAAGGCCTATATGGAGTCAAATACGCAGGTGGGGAAGATCGTCGTGCGCGTTGCCTGAGCAGCAACTCGAAACCCCGAGGAAAGATACCGCGCCCGGCAAGGGCGCGCTACCGAAACCGAGAAGGCAGCTGGACGGGTCTTCTGCCCCCGGTGAAGCTCGGCTCCACTGCGCGCCGGGACAGGGAGCGCGTACGCGTCGGGCCAAAGCGACGCGCATTGGCCGAGTTGCCGGGAATGTAGCCGTCGATACCTACAACCTGCCCCGCGATGGCGCCCGGCCTGAGATATATCTGAGGAATCCTCTTGTGCGGGCGACGATGGAGGCGATGCCCGACTACGGGCGCATACGGGTAGTAGCCGGTGTAGAACTCGTTGCAACCCGCTGCCCGATAGCTGACGCACGGATCGGACGCAACCGGCACCGGTACGTAGACGGGTGCGGCGTACTGATTCGCAGGGCTTGCTTTAGGTGCGCCGGCGTTGAGACCGATCTCGTTGCTTCTGATTCGGAAGGCCTCAACCGCCTGCAGCAGGTGCCGGTCCGGCGTGTAAACGGAAATATTGCTTTCGACCACCCCGACCTGCTGGGGCGCTTTCGGGTCGGCGGGCCGCTGATTCGAGTAGTTGGTTATGCCGTGCTCGTCCACCCATTTGTAGATCTGGGCAGAAGCGGCTGACACCGGAAGGATTGCGGCGACAGCAACCAGACACGAAATAAAGGCGCGCATGGACGTCCCCACCATGGCCATTCTCGAATACATGATACCAGCGTGGCGGAGTCCCACGATACAGCCGCCGATGGACGCCGATAGACGCCGATAATGAGAAGTCCGTTGATTCACGCGTGTTTTCTATCCGCGTTGATCCGCGTTTATCTGCGGTCAATGAAGTTTTTTTCGATTTTTAAGGCGGGCTCTAGTCAAGAGCCGCGAGGTTCAGGGCCGGCGGCTGTCAGTCGTGGGCCGGCGCTTTCTGAGATAATCGAGACCACATCCTATTGCCAACCGAGGGGGCACCGAATGAGTTCCAAAGTACGCAAGCTCACCACGCCATCGTCGCTCCGCGACCGCGTCAGCGCGGACGAGTGGGATGCGCGGGTGAATCTCGCGGCGTGCTACCGCCTCGCCGCCCACTTCCGCATGACGGACATGATCTACACGCACATCTCGGCGCGCGTGCCTGGCCCGGACCATCACTTCCTGATCAACGCCTTCGGTCTGCTGTGGGACGAGATCATGGCGTCCACGCTGGTTAAGGTCACGCTCGATGGCGAGACGGTCGAGGATCCGACGGGCAACGGCATCAATCGCGCCGGCTACGTGATCCACAGCGCCGTACACCGCGCGCGGCCCGACGTGAACTGCGTCATTCATACCCACACCGCCGCCGGCATCGCGGTGTCGGCGCAGGAGGAGGGGCTGCTGCCAGTGTCCCAGCACGCGATGCGATTCACGAACAAGCTTGCCTATCACGATTACGAGGGGCTCGCGCTCGACCTCGACGAGCAGCAGCGCCTCGTGCGCGACCTGGGTAACCACAAGGCGATGATCCTGCGCAATCACGGCTTGCTGACATGCGGGTCATCCATCTACGAGGCGTTCGACCTGATGTATTACCTTGAGCGCGCGTGCCAGACCCAGATCAACGCGATGTCGGGCGGCGCCAAGCTGAGAGTTCCCCCGCCGGCGGTTGCAGAAAAAGTGGCCGGCCAGTTCCAGGGGCTACCATACAAGGCCAGGCGGCCGGAGTGGAAGGCGTTGCTGCGCATGCTTGATAAGACCGATCCCTCCTACAAGGCCTAGAGTGACCGGCGGCCAGCGGCCAGTCACGAAACGTAGTGATGAATAATGGTGATGAATAATAGTGATGAAAAATGGTGATGTACAGCGCAGCCCTCATCACCAGTTCCCATCACTCATTTTTGGCAGGGGTGAGGCCTTTAGCCCTGATGATGCGGGCGGCGGCGGGGGTGGTCAGGTGCTGAATCAGTGATTTCGCCGCCCCTGAGTCGTTCGCACCGGTTAGGATGCCGGCCGCGACAACGGTTACCTGGTTGATCTCCACGGGGATCGGTCCGACGAGCTCGGCGCCGGGGACAGAGAGTAGCTCGCTTACCATCTGCACGGCCAGATCGGCTTCGCCAGCCACCACGATTTCGGCGATTAGGCCACCCGGCTTTATTCTCGCCTTGGCCTTGATCTGCTCGGCGATTCCCAGGCGCTCGATCAGTCCGGCAAAGTAGACGCCGCTCAGCCCGGACGAGGTGTAAGCCACCGCTTTCGCATCAAGCAGCGCGCGCTTGAACGCATCGACTGAGCGGATATCCGGCTTTGGGGCGCCCGCGCGCACGCCAACGCCGATAACCGAGCTCGCGAGATCGACGCGGCTGCCCGGAATGACCTTGCCCAGCTTCGTCATCTCGTCGATCCCGGCCGCAGTCGCGATCACCAAGTCCCCCGTCGCGCCGCCGTTGATAAGGTCCAAGGTCTGGGCGGTCGTGTTGTAGCTGATTGAGACCTTATGCCCGGCCTTGCGCTCGAATGGCGGCACGAGCTCGTCGAGCACCGAGCGGATGGCGTTGGTGGCGAAGACTTTGAGTTCGGCCATTGGTCTCGTAGTGGCGACTGGCGCGTGTTACAAGAATCAAAAAAACATCATTAGCCGCAGATAAACACCGATATCACAAGAATCAAATCCATATTAGCCGCCGATGGACGCCGATGCACGCCGATAACAAAAAAACAAACCAGGCCGATCGACTTA
>JAOTTL010000061.1:0-20530 GCA_029864385.1 Betaproteobacteria bacterium
ACGGTCCTTGATACGCCATACGCCTCGGCACGTGCGGGCGGCGGCGAGCCGATCGAGCGCCGAACGACGAGTGCGCCAGAGGTGAAGAAACAGTTCGGGGTGACGCTCGATGCGTTGCCGCCTCGCCCGATTAAATACATGCTGTATTTCCTTTCGGGCACCGACCAATTCACGACCGAGACAAAAAAGGAAGTCCAGCAGATACTCGCCGAACTCGCCCAGCGCCCGGCTGCCGAGGTTGTGGTCATCGGCCACACCGACCGCGTCGGCGGCAAGCTCCGCAATGACCAACTCTCCTTGCAGCGCGCGCGTCGGGTCAAAATCATGCTCATACCCCTCGGCATCCCCGAGGAGAGCATCGTCACCGCGGGACGCGGTGAGCGCGAACCGATCGTGCCCACCGCGGACAATGTGGACGAGCCGAAGAATCGCAGGGTCGAGATTAATGTTCGCTAGCGCTGCGAGCGAACAGGAAATCGGAAATAGTAAATAGGCAAATGCCGCGACCTCACCCAATTTCCCATTCCCCATTACCCATTCCCGTTTCACGAGTCGCCGCCGCGCCACTGCAGCGCGAGAACCGTAAGATCGTCCGCCGGCTCCGCACCCCGCGTAAACTCCGCCACGTTCGTTTCAATCTCGTTGACCACCATCACCGGGTCCACCGCCGGCAGGCGCGCGAGCAACGCGGACAGGCGCCCGGCACCATAGAGCTCGCCCGCCACGTTCATCGCCTCGGTGACGCCATCGGTCACCATACACAGTGTCTGCCCCGGGGCCAGCCAGTGCTCGGCTGACTCGTACGGGTAGTCCTCGAGCACGCACAACGGCGGCCCGCCGCTGCTAACGAGCCGCTGCGGTTCCGCTCCCTCCCGCAGCGCGAGCGGCGGCTCGTGCCCGGCGTTGCAGTAGACGAGCCGGCCGGTTTTCAGGTCGAGCAGGCCTGCGAACGCGGTGACGAACATGGCCTCGGGGTTCTCGCGCGAGACCTCCGCGTTCGCGGTCTTGAGCACGTCCTCGACGCTGTCGGTGCCCCGCAGCGCGGCACTCTTGGCGAGCGCCTTGACGACCGCCATGAAGATGCTGGCGTTTAGGCCCTTGCCGGAGACGTCGCCGATGATGAAAAAGAAGTGGTCTTCGTCGGCCTTGAAGAAATCGTAGAGATCGCCGCCCACCTTGCGCGCCGGTAGCATGAGCGCTCCTGCGGCCACCCGCCATTCGCCCGCCAGCGCTTCCTCCGGGCGCGGCAGGAATCCCATCTGGATGCGGCGGGCGGCATCGAGCTCGCCCGCCAGCCGCGCCGCCGATTCGCGCTCTTCCTGCAGGCGCAGCGCGAGGCGCCTTCGATCGATGTTAGCCTGCCCCAGCGTCACCGCCAGCACGGCGGTCGACACGACGACCAGCCCGAGTCCCGGAATGGCGGGGTCGAGCAGCAACCCGGCCTCGTGATACATGAAGTAGCCCACTAGCAGAAGCGCAGTCAATGCGGCGAGCAGGGCGGTAACTCCGGCGCGGGGACCCGAGCGTGGTACTGCGATCGCGACCAGCCACCCTAAGCTGAGCAGCGCCAGGCCCTCGGCGGCCCCCGCCCAGGCAGGGCGCCGCAGCAGGCTGCGGTCATAGACGTTTTCAATCAACTGGGCGTGAATCTCGATACCGGGAACGCGCTCGCCCAGCGCGGTCGTCGGCACGTCCACCAGCCCAAGGCCGGTCACGCCTAGCAGGGCGATCTTGTTCTCGAGCCGTTCCGCGCCGACGCGGCCCTCCAGCACGTCCACTGCCGAGACCGCGCGCCCGGGATCGGAGCGGCCGAAGTGCACGAACAAGCGGCCGTCGGGCTGGGTCGGCACGAATACGTCGGCAACACCCACGCCCTCCACGCCACTGCTGCCGATTCGCAGCTCGAAAGCCGGGGCGCCGCTCGCCAGCCGCAACGCTTCGATGCCGAGCGACGGAACGACCGTCGATCCGACGGACGCGGCGAGCGGCACGCGCCGCACGACCCCGTACTCGGCGTCGGCGGAAAGTACCCCGTGCCCAGCAGCAGCGCGGTCAATCTGCGGCAGGCTGCGCAGCACGGCACCGTAACGGCGCAGGTAGGGGCGCGCGTCACCACCGCGCTGCAGCGACGGACTTGATGGGGCATCGGCAGCCGGTGGTGGGCCCTGCTCCAATCCGGCGAACCCGAGCGCAACACGCGATCGCGCGATGCTTTGCGCCAGCCGGGCGTCGTTTCCCGGCAGCGCTTCGAGGCGCTTCGCCAGCGCGGAATCAACCGCGGCCAGCTGCCCGGCGAGACGCTCGGGCGATATCCGGTCAGGCTCCGGGAAAATGATGTCCACGCCGATCGCAGCCGGGCGCGCGGCGGTGATCTTGTCGATCAGTTCGGCAACCACCGACCGCGGCCACGGCCACTGCCCGCGCGCGGCGATGCTCGCCTCATCGATGGCCACGATGACGGCTGGCGTCGACCGGCGTTCACGGGGTTCGAGGCGCTGGTAGAGATCGAACGTGGCAAGCCGCAGCGCCTGCAGCCCGGGCGGCTCCGTCATCCAAGCCGGGATCTCGAACACGGCGATCAGCGCAAGCGCGAGCCACAGCGAGCGGCGCGCCGCCGGCTGACGGAACAGGTCCGTGGTGGTCTCTTTCCCGCTCGCGCTCAGACGTCGATCTCCAGGCCATCGTACGCCGCGCTCACCCGCAGCGGCGCGCGCTCACCGCGTGTGATCTCCTCGAGACGCACGGCATCTCTCCAGATTCGCGCGATCGCCGCATCGTCGTAGGCCGGCTCGTGATGGAACAGTACCAGGTGCTTCGCCCCGGCCAGCTGGCAGAGCTCGACGCCGACCACGTTGCTGGAGTGGCCCCAGTCCTCCTTGACCGACACCGCTTCCGCGAGCGAGTACATCGCGTCGAATATCACCATGTCTGCGCCACGGAAGAACGCGGCAAACGCTTCGCTCTCCCGGGGATCCTCGAGCTTGTGCTCGGAGTCCGTGGCGTAGATGAGCGCCTTGCCCCCATGCTCCAGCCGGTAAGCATAAGAGTCGCCCGAATGCGCCTGGAGCATGCCGGTAACGGCAATGCCGTCGATGTCGTAGCGCCGCCCCGGCTCCAGCAGCACGAACTCGATGCGCGCGGACAGACGGTCGAACGCCACCGGGTACGAGGGCACCGCCTGCTGCCGCCGCAATGCGTGCTCAAGCTCGGCGTGACAGCCGTGGATACGGATGTGATTTTCCGCGACGTACGCCGGCGCGAAAAAGGGAAATCCCATAATGTGGTCCCAATGCATGTGGGACATGAGCACATTGTAGGTGCGCGGGCGATCGGCCCGGCCCACGTCGCGCGCGCCAAGACCGCGCACGCCGCTTCCCAGGTCAAGGATTAGCGGGGAGGCGCCCGGGCGCTCCACCTCGATGCAAGGTGAGGCGCCGCCGAACGTATGGGAGCCCGTGAAGTCGAGCTCGCGCTCGATGAACTGCCGTGCCTCCGCCGCGCTGCGCAGCGGCTTTCCCGAAGCCTTCAGCAGGGCCTCGACGAGCTTGGCCTGAAGCGCGGCCGAGTCGAGCGCTACCGGAATCGAGCCCCGTGTTCCCCAGAAGCGCACCCGCATGCTGGATTCAAGCTCTCTCGGACGCAGCGAGCGCCCGCGGGGCTGCCGCCGCCAACGCGTCGCGCACCGAGGTAAAACACTGGAACACCAAGTCGAAGCGGCTGATCTCGAAAATCTCCTTGACCACCGAATGCAGGCCCGCGAGGACCACGGTGCCGCCCTGCTTTTTTGCCTGCTTTGCCGCGAGCATCAGCACGCGCAGGCCAACGCTCGAGATGTAGTCCACGCCGGTAAAGTCGAGCACGAGACGATCCCCGCCACCGGTGCATTCGCGCAGGAAGGGGGCGAGCCTTAGCCTGAACGCCTCGCACGTGTCATTGTCGATCCGGCCCGTTACTTCGAGCACCACGGCATTGCTAATGCGCCGATCGGAAATGTTCATGCCCGGGTCTGGAGCGGTGGTGAGGGGGGTGCGCTCGTGCCCGCGCGGAAGATCGCGCCCAAGCGCCTTGTTCTGTGGCACTTATTATAGTGGGGCGGCCGGGTAATGGTGAATAGCCGGCCGGCACTCGCCGGGGCTCGGTTCCGGCCGCAAGCCCCTGTTTTCTAAACCCCGTTTGGCGTAGCCCGGCCCCGGTTTCGGGGTAAAGAGTGCTAAAATCCGCGCATTGCAATGTAACCGGCTCATGACATGAACGTCGAACAGGCTCGATACAACATGGTCGAGCAACAGATCCGGCCTTGGGAAGTGTTGGACCAGCAGGTTCTGGACCTACTCTTGAAGGTGAAGCGCGAGGAGTTCGTTCCGCCTCAGTATCGTGCGCTGGCGTTCGCCGACATGGAAATCCCGCTTGGCCACGGCGAAAAGATGCTCGCCCCCAAGATCGAGGCGCGCCTGCTGCAGGAGCTGGCCATCCAGCCCGGTGATCGCATCCTCGAAGTCGGCACGGGCAGCGGTTACATGACCGTGCTCCTCGCCGGCCTTGGCGGCCACGTCGATAGCGTGGACATCGTGCCCGAGTTCACTAAAGCGGTCGCGGCCAAGCTGGCTGCACACCGCATCACCAGGGTCGTGCTTGAAACCGGGGATGCCGCGCGCGGATGGAAGACGCTGGCGCCCTACGACGCCATTGTCCTCACCGGGTCGGTGCCGATACTGCCAGTGGCGTTCAAGCAGGCCCTCGCGACCGGCGGCAGGCTGATCGCCATCGTAGGAGAACCGCCCGTCATGGAGGCCCGCCTCATCACCCGCGTGGCGGACAATGCGTTCAATTCAATCGGCCTGTTCGAAACCTGCATCGCACCGCTCAAGAACGCGCTGCAGCTTGAGCGCTTCGTCTTTTGAGAAAATGGGGAATGGAGAATGGGGAATGGTTACGGCGGCGCTCCGCACGGCACGATTTCCCGTTTCCTATTTACCATTTGCTATTTCCTATTTCCCGTTGACATCATGCCTCATGTCATAGCGTCGGTATCGTTTGCCTTCCTGATCACGGTCGGCTGCGCGGCGCAGGGCGCTGATCTGGTTCAGATCTACCGCACGGCGCAAACCTCGGACGCGCAGTATGCCGCTGCGCGCGCAACCTGGGCGGCCGGCCAGGAGCGGTTGCCGCAGGGACGCGCGGGATTGCTGCCGTCGGTCTCGATTTCGGCTTCCACGCAGTACAACGACCGGGAAATCCGCTTCCGCGACCCGACGATCCCGGACAATAACGCCACCTTTAATTCCAACACGGCGAGCGTCTCGCTCTCACAGCCGATCTACCGGCCCGAAAATTTCAAAGTCTTCGAGCAGGCGAAGACGCAGGTGGCGCAAGCCGATGCGGTGCTGGCGCAGGCAGCGCAGGACCTCATTCTGCGCGTCGCGCAGGCCTATTTCGACGTGCTGCTGACGCAGGACACGGTGGCATTCGCCCAGGCCCAGCTCCAGGCGATCGGTCAGCAGCTCGAGCAGGCCAAGCGCAACTTCGAGGTAGGAACCGCCACCATCGTCGACACCAAGGAAGCCCAGTCGCGCTACGATTTGACGCGGGCCTTCGAGATTCAGGCGAAGAACGAGGTGGAGGTGCGCAAGCGCTTCCTCGAGCTGATAATTGGACAGCCTGCACCAGGGTTGTCGCCCCTCGGCAAGCGCTTCAAGCCGGCGCCACCGGATCCCAACAACCACGAAAAATGGGTCAGCCGGGCGGCGGAGGGCAACGTGCAGGTGAAAATTGCCGAGCGCAGTTTCACGTTTGCGACGCAGGAAGTGGAACGCAATCGCACCGGGCATCTACCGACGCTTGACGCGTTCGCTTCCTACACTGATTCGGGCTCGGGGGCGGCCAGCCAGACCAGTGTCGGCAGCGACACGCGGAACGCGATCGTGGGTGTGCAACTGGCGATCCCGATCTATCAGGGCGGCAGCGTCAGCTCGAAAGTGCGCGAGGCCATCGCCAACGCGGAAAAAGCGCGTCAGGACCTGGAAAATGCGCGGCGCACGGCGGAGCTTACCGCACGTCAGAGGTTTCTCGGCGTGACGAGCAGGACGGCGCAGATCCAGGCGCTGGAAGCGGCACTGGTGTCCTCCGAGAGCTCACTGGCATCGACCGTGCTCGGCCAGGAAGTCGGTGTGAGAACCCAGGTCGACGTGCTCAATGCCACCCAGCAGGTCTCGGAGACGCGCCGCGATCTGGCGGAGGCGCGCTACGCCTACATCCTCGCGCTGCTGCAGCTCAAGGCCACGGCCGGCACGCTCACCGAGGCCGATGTCGTCGCGGTAAACAGCTGGCTCGACAAATAATCGGTGAATCGTCAATCGCAAGAGCAGCCCCAGCTGACGAGTTTCTCCTAAAGACGAAATAGCGATTCACCGGGCGTCCCGTCGCAGTTTCTGCCCTTATCGGTTCTACGATTCAGATTGGGTAAATCCCGATTTGCGCCCCCAATTTACGATTAACGATTCACGAATTACGAATTGAGCGAGAAGCACGAGCTCAGGAAGCAAGTCCTCTCCCGCCGCGATGCGCTCGGCGCCGCGCAACGCGCTTTGCTCAGCGAGAAAATCACCGCGCGCGTGCTCGCGCTTTCGTCTTACCGGTCAGCTCGCTGCGTGATGGCCTACATGAGCATTGGCAGCGAGTTCGAGACCGCGTCCTTCGTGTCGGATCTGCGGGGGCAGCGTAAGACTCTCGTGCTGCCGCGGGCGCGGCGTGGCAGCCAGGTGCTCGAGCTTTACGCCGTACGCGATTTGGAGCGCGATCTCACCATGGGTGTTTGGGGCATTCGCGAGCCGCGACCCGATATGTGCCGCACTGTGCCTCTGGAGAGAATCGACTTCGTGCTGGTTCCCGGCGTCGCGTTCACGGCACGCTGCGAGCGCCTGGGTTATGGCGGGGGCTTCTACGATCAGCTAATCAGCGGTTTCTCCCGACGTCCGTCGTTGGCCGCCGCCGCGTTTGGCCTGCAAATCGTGCCGGAACTCCCGGTATCGCCGACCGATCAGTGCGTCGATCTCGTCATTACCGAGGATGCGACCTACTCCCTTGAATCGTAAATCGTAAATCGAATGCGTCGCGGCCACAGCACAGCGCTCTAGGAGTCAGGGGTTTTTCCCATTTGCGTTTCACGATTTACGATTTACGGTTTTCCTCCGATTCACGATTTACGATTTACGATTCACGATGGCCGGAGCTGAATCAACTCCAGCACGCGCTCGGTAGCGCCGCGATGCGCCGCGCAGAACGCCAGCGCGGCCTGCGCCATTCGTTCCTGCGCGCCGCGGTCGCAGAACAGCCGTTGCGCCGCTCGAGCAAGCGCCGCGGCATCGACTACGCGAATCGCTGCGCCTGCGCCGACCGCGCGCTCGGCCGCCTCGGCGAAATTGTAATCTGACGGCCCGATCAGCACCGGTTTCCCCACCGCGCAGGCTTCGATCAGATTCTGTGCGCCATAAGCGAGAAGGCTTCCCCCGATGAACGCGACGTCACACGCGGCGTAATAGGCGAACATCTCGCCCATGCTATCGCCAAGGAGCACCTGCGTCTCCGGCGCGACGGGAACATTGTCGCTGCGGCGCTGCAGCCGGAAGCCGCGCCGCTCGACCAGTCGCGCCACGTCATCGAAACGCTGCGGATGGCGCGGAACGATGACCGTCAGGAGTCTCGGTAAGCCGATATCGGGCAGGCGCTCGAGAATCAACTCTTCCTCCCCATCGCGCGTGCTCGCGGCGAGCAGGACGGGCCGCGACATTCCGTAGCTGATGCGCCACTGCTTGCCTAATTCCACCATTGTATTGGGTGGCCCGATGTCGAACTTGACGTTACCGGTGACCTGCACGTTGTGCGCACCCAACGCCGTGAGCCGTCTTGCGTCATCCGCAGTCTGCGCCGAGATCGCCGCAAGCGTCCCGAGGGCTTGCCGCGCGATCTGCCCGAAGCGTTGGTATCCCTTGAACGACTTTTCTGAAAGCCGGGCGTTCACGAGATAGCACGGGATGCCGCGCTCGGCGCACGCTTGGATCAGGTTCGGCCAGATTTCGGTCTCCATTATGATCCCTGCGCGCGGGCGGAAATGGTCGAGGAAGCGCGCCACCGCCCAGGGAAAATCGTACGGCAGGTAGCATTGAATGACGCCGTCGCGAAACAGTTGCGCAGCCGTCTCGCGCCCTGTTGGGGTCATGTGAGTCAGCAGGATGTCGTGATCGGGATAACACTCGCGCAGCATCTTGATGACCGGCTCGGCCGCACGCGTCTCGCCCACCGACACCGCATGGAGCCAGATGAACGGCCCTTCCGCCTCGCGTTTGTAGAAGCCGAAGCGCTCGGCCACGTGCTCGAGGTATCCGCGCTGCCGCCGCGCGCGCCATGCCAGCCGCACCAGCGCGAGCGGAATTAGAAGGTGGATGAGCAGTGTGTAGACAAACCGCACTAGGATTCTCGTAAATCGTGAAACGTGAAACGTGAATCGTAACAGCCGGACATCAACGGACTCGCTTTCCGGATCTCAACCAACAAATCAGTAACCACGGAATTACACGGAATTACACGGAAAACCATCATGAAATGAAAAGCCACCGAAAGGGAAAATTTTCTGTGTCCTTCCGTGCGTTTCCGTGGCCAAGTCGCTCTTAACGTGGTCTCGATTTGCGTTTCACGTTTCACGAACGGAGCAGCCGATCCAACGCCGCGACCACCTCCTCCATTGCTGGCGGCGTCCCGATCCCACCGAGGTTTACAGCCCGGGCACAACCATAGAGCCCGGTCGTCGCCGGATCCGTCCCGCAGTAAATGCCGACGGTCGGAACCTGGAGCGCGCCGGCGAGATGAGTCAGTCCCGTATCGAGGCCAACGCAGGCGCGTGCACCGGCCAGCACCGATGCGGCGTCCGTCAGCGACAACGGGGGCGGGACGACAGCGCCCGGCACCGGCAAGGCGATATGCTCCGCGCGCTCGCGCTCCTCGGTGTTCCCCCACGGGAGCACGGTGCGCACGCCACCCTTTTGCAGACGCTGGGCAAGGGCAATCCAATGATTATCCGGCCAGAGCTTCGAGCGCGCGCTCGTCCCGTGGATCAACACCGCATAGGGTTCGCCGGGAAGCCACACGACGCTAGCGGGGGATGCCGAGATCCCGTAATCGAGCCGCTCCGGGATGGCATAACCCAGCGAACGCGCCGCCAATGCGCGGTTGCGCTCAACCGCGTGCATTTTCCATGGAACGGAGAACGTGCGGTTGTAGAACAACGCCAGCGGCTCACGCGAGCTCTTCCAGTCGAGGCCGAAGCGCGGGCCGCGGGCGCACCGGGCCACGATCGCGCTCTTGAGCAGCCCCTGGGTATCGATCACCGCGTCATAGGATTCGGACTTAAGCACTTCGAGAAACGACCCGATTTCCCTTCGTCTCTGCGCCTCCCACCAGCTGCCCCGCCAGCGGCGAATCGCAACCTCCAAAACACGCCGCACGCCCGGTTGCAGCTTCGGTATCGCGGCAAACGTATCCTCCACGACCCAATCGATCTCGCTGCCGGAGCGCGCCGCGAGGATGTCGGTTACCACGGGAAGATTGTGGACGACGTCGCCCATCGACGAGGTTTTGACCAGCAGAATCTTCACGATCAGTCCAGGAAATAGGGAATGGAAAAAGGGAAATGGGAAGCCTACACGCAAACGCGGCATGCGAATAGAATAGAGGCACCCGTACCCGAGCTTGGCGAACTTGACTCAAGAAAACGTCGTTTGGCACCGCCCTCTTATCGAGCGCGAGCAGCGCGATCCCAAGGGGTTCTACGCGCGGGCGCTCAAGGGCGAGATCAACTATTACACCGGCGTTTCGGCGGCATACGAAGAGCCGCTCGAACCCGAACTCGTGCTCGGTACCGCGACACTTTCGGTCGAGCGCTGCGCCGCAACGGTCCTGGAGATGTTACGCAAGCACGGCGTGATCGCGCCTGCCGCGAGCGCAGCCGCGTTGAAGATTAGCCACGAAAACACACATAAGCACACGGAATGATCTTTAATCTGCTTCTCCTAAAGAGTTATGAACGAGCAAGGAAATCTATTGGGGATTTGTGTTGATAAATGTAGTGTTGTGCTCTCTGTTCTGCGTGATTCCTCGTGATTCCGTGGCCAGGAAGCCGCGATCCACGATTCACGACTCACCATTCACGACCGTCAGATGAGCAAAAACCCTATCTTGGTCACCGGCGGTGCCGGCTTTATCGGCTCAAATTTCGTTCTGCAGTGGTGCGCCGAGGAGTCCGAGTCGCTCATCAATCTCGACAAGCTCACCTATGCGGGTAATCTCGCGAATCTTGCCCAGCTAAAGGGCAATGCGCGCCACGTGTTCGTCCGCGCCGATATCGGCGACCGCAAGACAGTTGCCGAGCTGCTGCGGCAGCACCAGCCCACGGCCATCGTGAATTTCGCCGCCGAGAGCCACGTGGACCGCTCGATCCTCGGCCCGGCTGAATTCGTGCACACCAACGTCGTCGCCACGTTCTCGCTGTTGGAGGAAGTTCGAGCTTATTGTTCAGACCTTAAGGAACCGGAAAAGAGTCTATTCCGGTTCCTTCACGTCTCGACCGATGAGGTGTATGGCACCCTGGGCCCAAGCGATCCGGCCTTCGCGGAGACCATGCCGTACGCCCCCAATAGCCCGTATGCAGCTTCCAAAGCAGCATCGGACCATCTGGTTCGTGCCTATCACCACACTTATGGATTACCGACGCTCACGACGAACTGCTCGAACAACTACGGCCCGTACCAGTTCCCGGAAAAGCTCATCCCGCTCATGATCGTCAACGCGGTCAACGGCAAGCCCCTGCCCGTCTACGGCGATGGCAAGCAGGTGCGCGACTGGCTCTACGTCGAGGACCACTGCCACGCCGTTCGCGAGGTGCTCAAACGCGGCCGAGTCGGAGAGACCTACAATATTGGCGGCAACGCCGAGAAAACGAACCTCGAGGTAATCAACACCCTGTGCGCTATCCTCGACGACCTCCGCCCGAACCCACTCATCACTTATCACTCATCACTCATCACCTATGTAAGAGATCGTCCCGGCCACGACCGCCGCTACGCCATAAACGCGCGGAAAATTCGCGACGAGCTCGGCTGGCAGCCTCGCGAGGGCTTCGAAACCGGTTTGCGCAAAACAGTGCAGTGGTATCTCGACAACATGGAGTGGGTCTCGAGCGTTACGAGCGGAGAGTACCGGAAGTGGATCGACCTCAACTACACACGCCGCCAGTCTTAGCCGCAGATAAACACATATTCATATATACAAAAGACAAAAAACCATAAACAAGAGCGAAACCGTTTAGCCGCCGATGGACGCCGATATACGCCAATGGAAATCAATACACAGCCGCCAAGCAAAACAAGAACAAAAATTGATCCGCAGAGCGCGCTGAGAAATACAAGCTACGATTCACGATTGACGATTCGCGATTTACGAGTTGTTTTCCGCTTCACGTTTCACAATTTACGTTTCACCAAGAAATGCTGCGGATTCTCTTGACAGGCAAAACCGGCCAGGTGGGCCATTACCTCCTGGCTTCGCTGCCTCCCCTTGGAGAGGTGATCGCCCCTGATCGCGCTCAACTGGATTTTACCCGGAACGAATCGATCCGGGCGGCGATTCGAGAAGCACGGCCCGATATCGTCGTCAACGCGGCGGGCTCGACCATCGTGGACCAGGCCGAACGTGAGCCCGACCTGGCGATGCAGGTGAATGGCATCGCGCCGGGCATCGTCGCCAAAGAGGCACGCCGGTGCGGCGCCCTACTTGTACATTACTCGTCAACATTCGTGTTCGATGGTACCAGGCGTAGGCCTTACGTCGAGGACGATCCACCTAATCCGATCAACATCTATGGCCGCAGCAAACTCGCGGGCGAGCAGGCTGTAGCTGCGGCGGGTGGCCATTACCTCATTCTGCGCGCGAGCTGGACCTACAGCGACCGCCGCTCAAACTTCCCGCTGGCACTGCTGAAGCTGGCACGCGAGAAGCGAGAGCTGGCGGTCGTGGACGACCAGGTCGGCGCTCCGACGTGGGCCCGAGCCTATGCAGAAACCACAGCGGAGCTGTTGGAACAACCCGACCGGGTCCGGGAGCGCGGTGGCATCTATCATCTCTCCAGCGCGGGTAAGACAACGCGCTATGAGTGGGCAAAGCAAATCATCGAGCTCGCGCAAGAGTATCACGGAGAACGCTCCGGCTGGGCCTCCCTGCGCCCCATTGCCTCGAGCGAATATCCGCTCGTTGCGGCGCGGCCGCTTTACACCCTGCTCGACAACAGCAAGATCCTTTCCGCCTTCGGCATCCGGATGTCGAACTGGGAGGACCAGCTCGGCGCCTTCATGCGCGAATGGGCAGCGCGAAGGAACCCGTGAATAGGGTAGAATCGCGGGGCGATGCTTACTCACCTTTAGCCCGTAAGGAAAAACTCAAAACCTATCAAACGAGCGATGGATGCCGCTCGAGTCAACCTTATGAACAATATTGTTTCTTCATTTATTGTCAGCATTCATCTGCGTTTATCGGCGGCTTAGTCTTTAGGTTTTAGCAACACACGTTTCCCGGAAGTTAATCGTTTCACGTTTGGCGATTCACACTTCACGAAAAGGGCTGTTTGGATGAAAGGCATCATACTGGCCGGCGGAAGCGGAACGCGCTTGTACCCCGCGACCCAGGTCGTCTCGAAGCAGCTGCTTCCCGTGTACGACAAGCCGATGGTGTATTACCCGCTGACGACGCTGATGCTGGCGGGCATCCAGGACATTCTTGTGATTTCGACACCGCAGGACACGCCGCGCTTCGAGCAGCTGCTCGGTGACGGGAAGCGCTGGGGCTTGAACTTGTCCTACGCCGTCCAGCCCGCACCGAAAGGCATCCCGCAGGCGTTCACGATCGGCGCCTCGTTCATCGGCAAGGATTCGTGCACGCTCATCCTCGGCGACAATATTTTCTATGGCCATGAGCTGACCAATGAATTGAAGGTGGCAACCGGAAACATTTCTGGAGCGACGATCTTCGCCTACCAGGTGCAGGATCCGGAGCGTTCCGGCGTGGTCGAGTTCGACAAGAATCGCAAAGTGATCTCGATCGAGGAGAAACCCAAGCATCCTAAATCCAAATTTGCCGTCACCGGGTTCTTCGTCTATGACAACAAAATCATCGAGATCTCCCGGGCGCTCAAACCCTCCCCGCGCGGCGAGCTCGAGATTACCGACGTCAACAACGAATACCTTCGCCGCGGGGAGCTGTCCGTCAGCCTATTGGGCCGCGGTGTCGCCTGGCTTGATACCGGCACGCATGCCTCGCTGCTGGAGGCGTCGATGTTCATCGAGACCATTGAAAAACGCCAGGGCCTTAAGATTGCCTGCCCCGAGGAAGTCGCATACCGAATGGGCTTTATCACACGCTCCGAGCTCGAGAAACTCGCCGCTGCGGTGGGCAACAATGGCTATGGGCAGTATTTGAGGGACATACTTAACGAATCGTGACGAGTGACGAGTGACGAGTGACGAGTGAACGTAGGTGTCTTGATGACTATTCCCTCTCATTACTAATTACTCATTACGAGCGTTATGAACATCGTCAAAACCACCATTCCCGACGTTCTGATAATTGAGCCGAAAGTGTTTGGGGACGAACGCGGTTTCTTCTTCGAGAGCTTCAACGACCGCCATTTCCAGGAACAGATTGGGCTCGAGCTCCATTTCGCCCAGGACAATTATTCACGCTCCGCGCGCAACGTTCTAAGGGGACTGCACTACCAGATCAAGCAGCCTCAAGCGAAACTTGTGCGCGTAGTCGTGGGCGAAGTCTTCGACGTGGCGGTAGACTTGCGAAGGAACTCGTCTACCTTCGGGAAATGGGCGGGTACTGTCTTGTCCGCGGAGAACAAGCGACAGCTCTGGATCCCCACGGGCTTCGCCCATGGATTTCTCGTCCTAACTGAGTCCGCGGACTTTCTCTACAAGACCACGGACTACTACGCGCCGGAGCATGAGCGCTGCGTCATCTGGAACGATCCGGATGTCGGGATCGAATGGCCCCTCAAGGGCGAGCCCATCCTCGCTGCCAAGGACCGCCTCGGCAAGCGTTTGCGCGATGCAGAAGTCTTCCCCTGAGCGGTCAAGGATAGTTGACGAAGCCAAATCCGCCACGGAAACACACGGAAGTACACGGAAATAGGGGAAATCGTTCCAATTGTGTTCCGAAAAGCAGGCAACTATTTTCTGTGTGTTTCCGTGTGATTCCGTGGTTAATGGATTGGGTTCTCCGATTCACGTTTCACGTTTTACGTTTCACGAATAGGAAATGCGGCGCATTCTCTTAACGGGCAAGAGCGGGCAAGTCGGCTGGGAGCTCCAACGCACCCTCGCCCCTTTGGGCGAGGTGGTCGCGCTCGACGTACAGGACGTCGACTTCGCTTCACCCGACGCCATCCGCGAGAAGGTGCGCGAGATCAAGCCGCAGATCCTCGTCAATGCCGCGGCCTATACCGCGGTCGACCGCGCCGAATCGGAACCTGATCTAGCCATGAAAGTGAACGGAGTCGCCCCAGGCGTGCTGGCGGAGGAAGCCAATCGGCTCGACGCGCTGCTGGTTCACTATTCCACGGATTACGTGTTCGACGGCACCAAGAACGGACCATATACCGAGACCGACGCGCCTAACCCCCTCAGCGTATATGGACGGAGCAAGCTCGCCGGGGACCAAGCGATCCAGGCAACGGGCGTGCCCCACTACATCTTCCGCACCAGTTGGGTCTACGCGGCCCGCGGGCAGAATTTCGTCAGAACCATGCTGCGACTCGGGCGCGAGCAGACCGCGCTGCGCATCATCAACGACCAAGTCGGCGCGCCTACCTGGGCGCACTTCATCGCCGAGGCAACCGCGCAAGTTCTCGGCCAAATGATCAAGAATCCCGACCTAATGCAGGATCGGACCGGGATCTACAACCTGACCGCTGCGGGAGCGGTGTCCTGGTTCGGCTTCGCTGACGCCATCTTTGCCGAAGCAAAGGCTCGGCTGGGTATGACGCCGCCCAAGCTGATCCCCATTACGACTGCGGAGTACCCTCTCCCCGCCCGCCGCCCGGCCAACTCCCGGCTGGACACCTCAAAACTGACCCGAGTCTTCGGATTGACGCCCGCTCCTTGGGAGACCGTGCTTACAAGTTGTATGCGCCAGCTTGGTGACAACTGATTCGTGACCAGCAGGGATTAATCCTAGCGTCGGGATTCCCCCTATCTGCCTAGACAGGCTGTTCTTACGCGAGCCGAATTTATTAGCGATTTCGGAATCGGTTGGTGATCGGGTAGCGCCGGTCGCGGCCGAAATTGCGGCGCGTGACTTTCACGCCCGGCGAAGCCTGACGCCGTTTGTATTCCGCCCCGTAGAGCATGTTCTGCACGCGCGTGACCAGGGCTTGGTCGTAGCCCTTCACCACGATATCCGCCACGGGCATCTCGTTTTCCACCAGCTCTTCCAGCACGGCGTCGAGCTGCTCGTAGGGCGGCAGGCTGTCCTGATCCTTCTGGTCGGGCCGCAGCTCGGCCGATGGCGGTTTCGTGATGATGTTCGCGGGTATTACCGCCCCCGCCGGGCCGCGCGCGCTTGCCGGCAGGTGCGTGTTGCGCCATTGGCAGAGATCGAAGACTAGGACCTTGTAAACGTCCTTGAGCACCGAGTAGCCGCCGCACATATCGCCGTAGAGCGTGGCGTAGCCGACCGACACTTCGGACTTGTTGCCGGTCGTCAGCACCATGTTCCCAAACTTGTTGGACAACGCCATCAGTAGCAGCCCGCGCAGGCGGGACTGAATGTTCTCTTCGGTGAGATCGGGCGCGTGCCGGGCGAACAGCGGCGCCAGCGTTTTGTCCGCGCAATCGACGAGCGGCGCAATAGAGATGGTGTCCAAGCGCGTCCCTAGACGCTTCGCACAATCGGCTGCGTCGTTGAGGCTCTCCCTGCTCGTGTATTTCGACGGCAGCATCACGCAGTGCACGCGCTCCCTGCCCAGCGCATCCACAGCGACCGCCGCGCTCAGGGCGGAGTCCACGCCGCCCGAGAGGCCCAGGACAACACCCGGGAAACGGTTCTTGTCCACGTAGTCGCGCAGGCCCAGCACCATCGCCTGGTACACGGCCTCGAGCCGCTCGGGCTCGGGATTCTTGGCGCCCTCTACACAGCGCCAGCCCTTGCCCACTTTCTCCCAGCGGCTAACGTTAATGTCCTCGCGCCAGTAAGGCGCCTGCGCGACGATCTTCCCGTCCGCATTCATAACGAAGGAACCGCCGTCGAACACGAGCTCATCCTGGCCGCCAAACTGATTCACGTAAACGAGCGGGAGACGGCTTTCCCGAGTGCGATCGAGCGCGATACGCCGGCGCACGTCGTGCTTGTCGAGCTCGAACGGCGAACCGTTCGGCACGACGAGAAGCTCCGCGCCTCGCGAAGCGAGGTGAGCGGTGACCCCGGAAAACCACATGTCTTCGCAGATCATGATGCCCAGCTTCACGCCGCGGAAATCGACTGGCTCGGGCAGCGGGCCCGCCGCAAACACGCGCTTTTCGTCGAAGACCCCGTAATTTGGCAACTCATGCTTGAGGCGCACCGCGGCGATCTTACCCTCGGCGATTAGCAGGGCTGCGTTGTAGCACTTTCCGTCCTGCATCCATGGCGAGGAGATGAGGAGCGCCGGGCCTCCAGAGGCTGCCTTGGACACCAGCGCCTCGACGACGCGACGCGCCGAGTCGGCGAAGCTCGGCCGCAGCACCAAGTCTTCCGGCGGATAGCCCACGACGACGAGCTCAGGATAGACAACGAGGTCGGCGCCCGCCTGGGCGGCCGCATCGCGCGCCTCCAGGATGAGCTTGCCGTTGCCCTCGACGTCTCCGACGGTGGGGTTGATTTGGGCGAGGGCGATCGAAAGGCGGTTTGCCATTGAGGTATAGCTTTCCTGGCTTCTAAAGAATTCCTAGCTTCAAAAACAAATTAGCTACGGAAACACACGGAATTACACGGACGTTTCAAGAAGGGTCTTAAGCTTTACTTCTTAGTACACATTTCTGTGTGTTTCTGTGTGATTCCGTGGCTAATGATCCTGCGGTTTCCGATTCACGATTCACGAGAGGACTAGCGGTAGACCTTCCTCCGCTCCCCGCTCTCCTTCTGCATCTCGTCGTAGATCCAGCGGTAGGTTTTCTCCATCCCCGTCATCAGCGGGATGGACGGCGCCCAGCCGAGCTTCTCCTTGATGAGATCGTTGTCGCTGTTGCGGCCCCGCACTCCTTTTGGCGCGTCGAGCTTGTAGTGCCGATTGAGCTTGGCGCCGGCGATCTTCTCGACGATGTCCACGAGCTGGTTGATGGTGACCAGCTCGTCGCTGCCAAGATTGATCGGCTCGAGCACATCGCTCGCCATCAGTGACTGGCTGCCGTAGAGGCAGTCGTCGATGTACATGAAGCTGCGCGTCTGCTCGCCGTCGCCCCAAATCTCGATGTCGTTGGTCCCAGCCATCTTGGCGGCAATCACCTTGCGGCAGATCGCCGCCGGAGCCTTCTCGCGCCCGCCGTCGTAGGTGCCATCGGGCCCGTAGACGTTGTGGTAACGCGCCACGCGCGTCGCCAGGCCATAGTCCTCCCAGAAGTGCCGGCACATGCGCTCGCTGAAGAGCTTCTCCCAGCCGTAGCCGTCCTCCGGCATCGCCGGATATGCATCCTCTTCCTTGAGGGCGACGACGTCGGCGTTGGTCTGCTTGTCCGCGCGGTAGACGCAGGCGGATGAGGAATAGAAGAAACGCTCGGTCTTGTTGTCGCGCGCGGCGAGCAGCATGTTGGTGTTGATCAGCACGGACAGCATGCAATCGGCCTTGTGCGTCTCGATGAAGCCCATGCCGCCCATGTCGGCGGCGAGATTGTAGACAAAGCGCGCATCCTTGCCGGCCTTGTACGCGGCGGCCTTGTCCTTGAGATCGAGCTGAAGGTTCTCCACCTGCGGGAAGACTTGATACCACTCGTCCATCGGCTTGATGTCCGCCGAGCGGATCTTCGTGTGCCCCTGCTTGAGCAGGTCCGCGACGAGGTGGCCGCCAATGAAACCCCCGCCTCCCGTCACCACGATCAGGTCCTCCTTCTTTATCAGCTGTGGCATTCGCTGCTCCTGAAAAAACGTGTTAAATGCGGCGCGGTGTTGCGCCCGATCGGCTCCAGCACGATCGATTTCGGGTTAATGTCCGCCTCCAGCAGCTGCTCGGCGACGACGAAGCGGTGTTCCTGATTACAGACGATCACCGGCGCCGCGAAGGCTTCCAAATCCGGCACCCGCTGGGCCGTTTCGACCAGCGGGCTGCGATGGGATGCGAGCGGAAGGAGCTGCTTGGGATAGAGGTTGCGCGACAGCGGCCACAGCCGCGTTCCAACCCCACCCGATAGAATGACTGGGACGATGTACTCCACTAACCGAGCGCCGCCAACAAGGATGACCCGCAGGCAGCTGACAAGGCGCTTCTCCTAGGAGGCCCGCTTCTTGCGGTCCCGCGACTCGGCAAGATGATGGTCGCCGTAGCCAAGGTAAACGACATCCGCAGCAGCTCCGATCCGATCCTTCGATATCATCCGCCAGCAATCGATGACGACGGGCCGGCCGGCGCTCCCGCCCAGCATCGCCGGATCGATGGCCGCGAATTGCGGCCAGGCCGTCGCTATCACGAGAACAGCCGCGCCGCGCGTGCATTGCTCGATCGATTCCGTGGCGGTCGCCTTGTCACCCAACACCGCGCGCGCGGCATCGAGCGCCATCGGGTCGTGCACGCGAACCGTGTAGCCGGCAGCGGCGAGCCGCAGCGCGATCGCGACACCCGGGCTCTCTTCGATGACGGAGGTATCGGGCTTGTACGACAGGCCCAGAACGCCAACCGTGGATCCGGGGGCAGCATGACGGCGAATGATCTCAACGACGCGGTCCGCTTGATATCGATTGATCTCGTCCGTCGCGCGAGCAATATCGGGGCGGGCCCCGATCGATTCCGCCAGCACGCCAAAGGCGACGTTGTCCCGCGGGAAACAGGGTCCGCCGTAAGCCGTCGCGCCTTTCAAGTACTTGGTGCCGATCCGCGAATCCAGCCCGATGGCCGAGGTAACGACATTGACGTCCGCGCTGGGCAGGCGATCACAAATCTCCGACAGCATATTGGCGTAGGAGATCTTGGTAGTAACGTACGTGTTGACCGAGATCTTCGTGAGCTCGGCGTTCACAAAGTTCATGCGCGCCATACGCGGCGTGTTGTCGCACGACGTCTTGTAAATCGCCTCGAGCATGTCGCCCGCGCGCGGGTCCGACTCTCCGATCAGGATGAAATCGGGATTCAGCAGATCCTTAATGACGCTACCCAGCGCGATGAACTCGGGGTTGTAGCAAAGGCCGAGGTCCGTTCCGACGCGCTTACCGGAGCTCTTCTCCAGCGCTTCCCGGATCTCGCCGCCGGTCGAGCCCGGCATTACCGTGCTGATAATATTGACAATGTAGTACGAATTCTTCTTGCGGAGCGCTTTGCCGATCTCATGAATTGCCGCGAGGACGTTCTTGTTGGTGAAGACGCCGTTCTTGTCGCTGGGGGTCGGGACGATGATGAACGCGATGTCACTTCCGAGAACGGCCTCTTCGAAACTCGTCGTCGCCTTGAGATGCCCCTTGCCCGCATCGATGAATTCCTGCAGCTGCGGCTCTTGCACCGGCGCCTTGCCGCTTGCAAGCAAGCGGACATACTCTGCGTTGACGTCCACGCCGATGACTTTGTGCCCCTTGCTCGCCAACACGGCCGCGAGCGGCGAGCCGAGCTTTCCCAACCCGACCACGGAAACTTTCATCTGTACTTTCCCGGAAAAAAACCAGTGGTCCGAAACGCCGCATCCTGGATCAAGAATGCGAGCAATCCAGCCGACCGGCTGTGTACCCCTGCGGTTCGATTTTTGTTTCGCGAAGGCGGGGATTTTACAGGGAAAATCTGGGCAAACCAAGCTGATACGAAAGGCTCGCTAGCCGCGCCCGACGGCTGCATACCGGATGACGCAATACGGGCTGGTCGTGTGTTAGTCTCGACCTCTCGGCCCGGGTCCTCACCTCGAGTCCCCACCCGCATCGGATCCAAAAGGAAAAATCTCTTCGGGTCAACGATGGCGAGAAAATTCCTGATCACCGGTGGCACCGGCTTCCTAGGCCGCTTCAAGCGCTTTGCGCAAAAGGAAATCGTTTAATGACTGGCATTCGAAGGTTGGCAGCGTCCGCTTGCATGCGCACGGCGAATTGGCTTGCGGATGGGGGGTCGGGACAAGAGGACGATAGTCCCTTCAGCGTGTTCTTGACGCCCAACGCGCTCGCCATCAACAAGGCACGCCAGGATCATCTCGCGTCGCTGGAACTGGATCTGCAACGCAAACGCATTCTGGAGGTTGGCGCCGGTATCGGATTGCATACGCCCTTC
>JAOTTL010000227.1:0-5131 GCA_029864385.1 Betaproteobacteria bacterium
TGGCTCTACCCAGGGGCGCTCGGAACGCGTTGAGGGCTTAACCGTGCAACGCACAGTCCACGAAAAGGTTACATCAGTGAGCGCAAGGCGCGGACAGTCAAGAGCTGGGCGATACGCGCCCTTGTACGCGCCATCCTCCGGGAATCGAAGTCGAAAACCTGAGGGCCGCTTCCCGCGCCCCGGCCTCAGTCCGCGAAAAAGGCAAAAGCGCGCACCTCGATACTCTGGCGTGGCGGCGCACCCGGCGGCGACGTGGGATCGTCAAACGAGCTGTGCGGGGTGAACCGCGCACGGCCGTCCTGCTCCGACTCGTAGACCTTGAACACCAGTGCCTCGTCGCGCCGCATCTGCGGGAAATAAAACCAGCGATGGTGGGGGCTGTACGCGAGCCGGTAGGTCTGCCCCACCCGGTTCGGATAGCGGCGCTCCGCGACCAGAAAATCCTCCATGGCGACGCTCTTGGCGTCCGCAATGGCCAGCGGATTCACCTCGATCGGCTGGTTTATCGCTCGCCATACCTGAATGATCGCAAAGCGGTGTTTCAGGAGCGTCTCGGCCTCGTCCGGCAGGATTTCACGCACGCGCTGCGGGCCAGACCATTCTGTGTAGTCGTTGTGCGCCGAGAGCACCGGCTCGCGGACGAGCCGCGCCTCGCGCTCCGTTTCGTCGCCCGAGCGCAGCGTGTGATCGAAGATCACCACGCGGCTGGCGCCCGATTTCTCCCGGATCAGGCGCTCGACCTCCGGGTAATACACCGATCTGATCTGCTCCGCGTCGAAGAAGTCGGCCACCTTCGTCTGATGCTCGACGAAAACGAAGCCGTTTCCATCGAGCGAAAACCGCTCCGGCTGCAACCGGCCGTTGCGGATGTCGACGCGCTTCAACTCTTGCGTGCCGGTGCGGCGTCGGCGAATGTTGTTCGGCCCGAACGTCTCGTTCACGAGCTTCTCGCCCGTGTTCACGATATAGGGAATATCCGCGAGCACCACCCGATTCATCCGGTCCATGGCCTTCCTTTGCCGCTGTGCATCCTGCCGGGACCAGTCTAGCGGTCTCCAGTCGATATCGCCACAAGCCGCTGCACTCCGCTGAGAAATGTGATTCTGGTAATGGCAAAACGGTGGCAAGACGGTATGAGACACCCTTTTCGCGACCGGGCATGGCGGTGACGAACTTCCAGCGCGACCGTGCTCGACCACGACGGTAGTGCTGAATAACGCGCCACCGTAACCGGCGCCATTCTCGGTCAGGAAACGTAGGCAAAGAATGCCCGCTCCCGCCCCGTCAGAGGCGCCAAGGCAATTTTGTTGCACCGCAAGATCATGCATCCACGAAGAGAGTGTGTCATTTTTACCTCATAAAATCGTGTAAAAAGTCCCAATAACGCATTGTAAGAACGACCTTTATTGCCTCTTAAGACAGACTCTGGCAGGATTCTTGCACTAAACATTTCAGGGGCCTTGCGGGAAATTGTCAGGAGATCGTTGCCATGGATAAGGAGCGCTCCTTCGCCTATCTGGCGTCAGTCGTGCTCGCGATCGCCACGATCGCTTGCACGATCGTAGCGCGCGCGGCAGACCTCGGCACCGAGCCGGTGATGCTCGTCGCCAAGCCTGCATTGCAGGCAGACCGGCTCTACGGGGCGACGATCCTCATCGTCAAGCCGATGGGCGCCGACCAGCACATCGGCTTCATCGTCAACAAGCCCACCCCGATGACGCTCGGCGGACTCTTCCCGGATCACGAGCCCTCGAAAAAGGTCGCCGATCCGGTTTACCTGGGAGGACCGGTCAGCACGGAGGTCCTGTTTGCCTTGGTGCAGCGCCCGGACAGCCCCAGCGAGCATTCGATGCAACTAACGTCGGATCTTTACGCCGTGGTCGATCGCGTGGGCGTGGATGACATCATCGAAAAGGAATCCGACCACGCCAGATTCTTCGCAGGGTTGGTGTTATGGCAGCCTGGCGAGCTGCGCACCGAAGTCGAGCGTGGCTTCTGGTACGTGCTCGACGCCGACACGAGCCTCGTGCTTCGCGAGTCGACCGAAGGCATGTGGGAGGAGCTCCTCGAGCGCTCGCGGCACAATGCAAGACGCATCAGAGCCAGTGCCAAGAACGTGCATCACTACGCCCGCCTGCATTGACCACCCGCCCCTGGCGTCCCTGCCCCGCGACTGGCGTTCTATTGATTACGGGCGCGGACGGAAACGCCCTGACTACGGACGCGGACGGAAACGCCCTGACGTTTGACACCGTCGATGACGCCAGGCAGTTCCTGCAGGATCAAGTCGGAATAGACGCGTCGCAGGTATAGGGTTACTGAGACTGTCTCAGGATTCCCTGAGCGGAAGCAGCGTTTCCGCTCAGGCCCCTTTTTTACAGGTCGCTCAGCTGTCCGTGTCCGCGCTCCCCGCGTCGCGGCGACGCTGCTCCCGGACCGCGCGCACGGTGCGGCCATATTCCAGCTTCGCCAGATACGCCTCCCGTTCGTGCTGGTTCACGCGGCGCTCGGCGAGTTGCAGCCGCTCTCCCCGCGCTTCGCGGGCCATGCGCTCGGCCGCGTTGAGGCGCTGGCCGGCTACGAGCTGTGGTGCTTGCGTGATGCGGCTGGTCTCGCGCCGGTATGCCTCCCGCGCGAGACGCAGCTCGCGCTCGCGCTCAGCGATGCGCTGGCGTGCTTCGCGAAGCTGCCTCTCACGCGTGATGCGGGCGGCGCGTTTCGTTTCGGCGTTTTTGACGATCGCCCAGTCCTTCTCAGGGGCCACGACGCGCTCCGGCGCAACGAAGCGGGACGCGCCCCAACTCATCAAGATCATCAGTTTCGCGATGGCAGCGCCTGCGGCACGGTGGCCGTCCGCTGCGGCCCCACCGGGCCAGGCACTAGCCAAGACACCCGACAACACCAAAATTAGCGCTCGATTCATGGTGGCCCCCTCGGCACGAGCCCGTATTGAAGACACCCCCATCCTAGTCCCATCGCTACAAAAAAGGACCAGCGGAAAGCGGCATTCTTAGTCGTTCCACGCACAAAATCACGGCCGACTTTCGAGGGTTCGCGACAGACGTCACGGTTTGGACCCCCCCCAAAAAACCGCCCCTTTTAGCCCCATTTTTACGGGACGAATGGGAGGTTCGAGCTGAAGAAATGGTCACCGGAAAATGGAGCCAATCTCTGGCCCCAGAAGTGCCCGCAGCCCCTGCGATTTGCTGCGGCCGCGCTCAACGGCATCCTCCAAGGAGCGCGCCCGGACAGACCGAGAGCTCCACGCCCACACCTGCTACCACTATCAGGGCGAAATTGCGGTCGATTAGAAACTATTGTTGATGGTCACGTTGTGCCGAACGGTTTTGCGCGCGAGTCCCGCGACGAACGCGGTCAGCCCCGAACGCGCAAAAATACGGTCTGTCCCCTGCTTGCTTCCACTGCTTTCCCGCAGCATGGCATTCCCCTCCCCGGTGCGGCGAGTGTAACCTTGCTGATGTCGGCCCCGCGGGGAGGAACCCATGAAACGTGCAATCCTGCTGCTTGTCGGAATGCTGTCGGCGTGTCCGGCTGGAGCGGTTACGACTGGACATGATTTGCTCGAATTCTGTTCCGAGCCCGAGACTGATGCCACTTTTGAAAGCGGCGTCTGTAATGGATACGTTGCGGCAATCTTTGACGTGATGCTCAATTATCCATTTTCCGGATTACAAGCCTGTTTTCCCGTCGAGGTCACGAGAGGCCAGCTTGTTAGGGTTTCCACTAAATTTCTCCGCGAGCATCCCGGGGTCCTACATTTGAGCGCCTATAACAACGTAACGTCCGCGCTCTTATTAGCGTTTCCCTGCAAGCGGTGACGCTGCCACTTCCGCGGCGGCATCATCTGTCCATAACCCCCACCCTCGTCATCTTTCTTCCTGCTCCGCAGACTTCACAATAGGAGACCGACCAACCTTTCCGAGAGGTGTAAGCCAATCTAGATCGATTCGCGTGACCTCCGACGGGAGATTCCGCGTACGCGGGCGGCGCGGGGAGCACAATAGACGGGGTCTGTGCCCTACTTACCTCTACTGTGCCGTCCAACCGCCGTCCACGAGCAAGCTCGTCCCGGTGATGAGCGACGCGGCGGGCGAAGCGAGAAACGCGACGGCGGCGGATACTTCGTCGAGCTTGCCGAGCCTGCCCAGGGGTATGCGATTCAGCACCCACTCCCGAAAGCGCGGTTCCTCGAAGAACGGCGCGGTCATCGGGGTCTCGATGAAAGTCGGCGCAATCGAGTTCACGCGGATGTTGTGAGGGGCGAGCTCCACCGCGAGCGCCTTCGTCAACCCCTCGAGCGCGTGCTTGGTCATGCAGTAAACGGTGCGCCCGGCAGCGCCGACGTGGCCCATCTGCGACGAGACGTTGACCATGGCGCCGCCGCGTTGCCTGCGGTCGGCTGTTTCGAGCATTTTGCGCGCCGCCGCCTGCGCCACGAGAAACGCCGCCCGCACGTTGAGGTTGAGGATGCGGTCCAGCCGCTCTTCGGTAACTTCGACGAACGGCTCAGGCAGGTTGCCGCCGGCATTGTTGACCAGGATATCGAGCCGAGGCAGCTGCGCGAACGCTTCCCGCACCTGCGCGCCGTTCGTAACGTCGCACACCAGCGCTTGGGCGGCGCCCCCATCCGAGCGTATCGTATCGGCGGCCTCCTCCAGATCGGAGAGCGTGCGGCTAACGAGAAGGACCTCCGCACCGGCCTGCGCCAGCCCAATCGCCGCGGCGAGTCCCAGACCGCGCCCCGCGCCGGTGACGAGCGCGACGCGGCCATCCAACCGGCAGCCGTTAAGGACGCCGGGCAGCGAACCCGGCGCGCTCATGTGCGTTCCGGCTTCGACCGGTGCAGACCGACGTCCCTGCCGCCATAGCGGCGCAGCCGCAGGTCGGCTTGCTCCTTGTGTCCCCAGAAACGCTCGATGGCGCACAGGCGCGAGCAGTAGTCGCCGATCTCGACGCTCGCCTCGGGCGTGCACTCCTGGTACGTGCAGGTCTTCATGAACTTCCCGACCCACAGCCCGCCGGTGTAGCGCGCCGCGCCGCGCGTGGGCAGGGTGTGATTGGTGCCGATTACCTTGTCGCCGTACGACACGTTCGTTTCGGGCCCGAGAAA
>JAOTTL010000228.1:0-5126 GCA_029864385.1 Betaproteobacteria bacterium
GCTGGGTCAGGATCTGGACGAGCGCCACCTCGTCGAGCTCCTCGAGAGTCGCCACCACCGGCAGCCGCCCGACGAACTCGGGGATCAGCCCGTACTTGATGAGATCCTCGGGCTGCACGTCGCGCAAGACCCGGGTGATGTCCTTGCGGTTGTCCTGCGAGCGCACTTCCGCCCCGAAACCGATGCCGCCCTTCTCCGAGCGGCCGCGGATGATCTTGTCGAGCCCGTCGAAGGCACCCCCGCAGACGAACAGGATGTTTGTCGTGTCCACCTGCACGAACTCCTGGTTCGGGTGCTTGCGCCCGCCTTGCGGCGGCACCGAGGCGATCGTGCCCTCGATCAGCTTGAGCAATGCCTGCTGGACGCCCTCACCCGAGACGTCCCGGGTGATCGAAGGGTTGTCGGACTTGCGCGAGATCTTGTCGATCTCGTCGATGTAGACAATGCCACGCTGCGCCTTCTCGACGTCGTAGTCGCACTTCTGGAGCAACTTCTGGATGATGTTCTCGACGTCCTCGCCGACGTAGCCCGCCTCCGTGAGGGTGGTCGCGTCGGCCATCACGAACGGCACATTGAGCAGCCGCGCGAGCGTCTGCGCCAGCAGGGTCTTGCCCGACCCGGTCGGCCCGATCAGCAGGATGTTCGACTTGGCGAGCTCAACCTCATCATTCTTGCTGATCGTCTTAAGCCGCTTGTAGTGATTGTAGACCGCCACCGAGAGGATCTTCTTGGCGAGATCCTGGCCGATCACGTACTGGTCGAGGATAGCGCGGATCTCGCGCGGCACTGGCAGATCAGACTTCGCGCCCTTGGCCCCGTTCTCGCCCTGGGTTTCCTCGCGAATGATGTCGTTGCACAGCTCAATGCATTCGTCGCAGATGAACACCGACGGGCCCGCAATGAGCTTGCGCACCTCGTGCTGGCTCTTGCCGCAGAACGAGCAATAAAGCAGTTTTTCGCCACCTACTTTGTCCGACATACCACTCCTTTTTACGCTAAAACATCATCCAGCGTTCTCGGCTCTGCTTACCAGGACCTTGTCCACAAGCCCGTAATTCACGGACTGCTCCGCACTGAGGAAATTATCACGATCCGTGTCCTGCTCGATCGTCTTGATGTCCTTGCCCGTGTGCTTGGCCAGGATCTCGTTAAGCTTGGACCTGAGGTAGAGGATCTCCCGGGCATGGATCTCCACGTCTGACGCCTGCCCCTGAAAACCGCCCATGGGCTGGTGGATCATCAACCGCGAATTGGGCAGGCAGTAGCGCTTGCCCTTGCTGCCCGCAGCCATCAGGAGCGCGCCCATACTGGCGGCCTGCCCGATGCAAAGCGTGGACACCTGGGGCTTGATGAATTGCATGGTGTCGTAGACCGCCAGGCCGGCAGAGACCGAGCCCCCAGGCGAATTGATGTAGAACGAAACGTCCTTGTCCGGGTTCTCCGACTCCAGGAAGAGCAGCTGTGCCACGATCAGGTTCGCGGTCACTTCCGTGACCGCGCCGACCAGGAATACGACCCGTTCCTTGAGCAAACGCGAATAGATATCGTAGGCGCGCTCGCCGCGCCCGCTCTGCTCGATGACCATCGGGATGAGCCCGAGGCCTTGAGGTTCCATGTAAATCGACATTACTGCTTGTTCCCCATCAAATCATCGAAACTGATTGGCGTATCCTCGACCCGCGCCGTTGCGAGGGCCCACTCCACGACGTTTTCCTCGAGAACCGCGGATTCGATCTCGCGCAGCCGCTCCTGCGATGCGTAATACCACTTGACCACTTCCTCGGGGCGCTCGTAACTCTGCGCCTGCTCTTCCACCACCGCGCGCACCCGTTCGGGCGTGGCAAACAGGCTATGCGTTTTCACTAGTTCGGCCAGGATCAGCCCAAGGCTGACACGGCGTTGCGCCTGCTTCTCGAACACGTCGGCGGGCAGCGGCGTATTGTCGGTAACCTTCACGCCCCGCGCCGCAAGGTCCTGGCGGGCCGCCGTTTGCATGCGCTCGAGCTCGGCCTGAACCAATCCCCGTGGCGTCTCGAGCTGCGTCGCGTCGAGCAGGGCCTGCATGACCTGCTCCTTCGTGCGGTTCTTGAGGCGTGCCTTGATCTCGCGCTCCAGATTGGTCCGGATCTCCGCGCGCATCTTGGCGATATCGCCGTCCGCGACGCCAAGGCTCTTGGCGAACGCGGCATCGATTTCCGGCAGATGCGGCGCGGCTACCTCCTTGACTGTGACCTCGAAGCGGGCGGTCTTTCCGGCCACTTCCTTGCCATGATAATCATCGGGAAAGCGCAGCTCGAACGTCGTCGCCCCTCCGCTGCGCATGCCGGTCACGTTGCTCTCGAAGTCGGGCAGCAGGCGCCCCTCGCCGAGCACCGCCTGCATGTCCTTCCCACTGTTTCCGGAAAATTCCTGCCCCTCGATCGTGCCGTGAAAATCGAGTGTCACGCGATCGCCGATCTGCGCGTCCCGCGCCTCGGGCTCGTAGCGCACGCGCTGCTTGCGCATGATTTCGATGGTCTGGTCGATGTCGGCGTCGCCCACCTCGAGCGCCGGGCGCCGTATCGTGGCCCCCTTGACGTCTCCCACGACTACGTCGGGATAGATCTCGAAGGTCGCGCTGTACTGGAACTCGGCCACGTTCTCGACTGACGGCGGGGCATCGAATCGAGGGTAGCCCGCAACCTTGAGGTTCTGCTCGCGAATCGCCTCCCCGAAGCTGCGCTGCATCGCGTCGCCCAGCACTTCTTGCCGGACCTGTATGCCGAATTGTTGTGCGACGACCTTGAGCGGCACCTTGCCCGGCCGAAAGCCGTGCAGCTTGACCGTGCGCGAGAGCTTCTTCAGGCGGGTCTCGACCTCGCTCTCGATCTCGGCGGCTGGCAGCGTGACGTTCAGACGCCGCACCAGCTCACCCAGTCTTTCCAAGTTCGTTTGCATCATTTCCCTTGTTGCAACTCCCTACATGGGTGTCATCGCAAGCACCGCAGCACGCCACGCGACCCACCCTTTCTCGCACCCACCGGTGGTGCGAAAGGAGGGACTCGAACCCCCACGCCTTACGGCGCCAGAACCTAAATCTGGTGCGTCTACCAATTCCGCCACTTTCGCGACTTTCTGATTGTAATATAATCAGGTGCGCGCCGAAAGCTTGCAAAACTTCTTAAGGGTGCGACGCAATTTGTTGATAAATAGGGGTGTTGCATAGCAGCAAATGGCGGTAAACCACTACGAAAACTTCCCTGTCGCCTCTCTCCTGCTGCCGCGTCATTTTCGCCATCCGGTGGCGCAAATTTACCGGTTTGCGAGGGAAGCTGACGACTTCGCGGATGAAGGCGACGCGCCGGATACCCTCAGGATGCAGCAGCTGGAGTCGTTTCGCGCGGAGCTGCGGCGGATCGAGCGCGGCGCGGCGCCGGAGATTCCGTGGTTTGCAGATCTCGCCGTAGTGATCCGCGACTACCATCTCCCACTCAATGCGTTTAACGATCTGCTCTCGGCATTCGCCCAGGATGTGACCCAAAAACGCTATGCGAATTTCCGCGAAGTACTCGACTACTGCCAGCGTTCGGCTAATCCGGTGGGACGCCTGCTCCTTGTGCTATACGGCGCGGCGACCCCCCAGAACCTCGCCGACTCGGATGCGATCTGCTCGAGCCTGCAATTGATCAACTTCCTGCAGGATATCGAGGTCGATTTCGGCAAGGGCCGCATCTACATGCCGCAAGACGAGCTGGCGCGTTTTCAGATTTCCGAAGCCCAGTTCGCAAATCGCGTCGTGGGCGGCAACTGGCCGGCGTTCATGGCCTTTCAAACTGACCGCGCTCGCGCGCTGCTCATGAGCGGCGCCCCGCTTGGCAGGCGTCTCGAAGGCCGCATCGGTCTCGAGCTGCGCATGATCGTACAGGGCGGCAACCGTATCCTGGAAAAGCTCGGGCACGCCGGCGGCGACGTCTTTCGCCAACGGCCGGTCTTGAAGTGGTTCGACTGGCCGCTGCTGTTGGCGCGCGCATTGAAACCGTGAACGGCACTTTTCGGCGGAAAAAGCAACACTGCCACGGAAACACACGGAAGCACACGGAAATTGTTGTTCCAGACCAAGCATTCGAAACGCGGGCCGCATGAATCGTTGTTACATTCACCACTCACTGCTCACCACCCACGCCTTGGACGGGCGCTGATGGATCCCCACCAATACTGTCAGCAGAAAGCGGCGGCCAGCGGCTCAAGCTTCTATTACAGCTTTCTCTTCCTACCGGAGGAGAAACGCCGGGCCATCACTGCGCTCTACGCGTTCTGCCGTGAGGTCGATGACGCGGTGGACGAATGCTCGGATCCCACCCTCGCCCACACCAAGCTTGCCTGGTGGCGCAAGGAAGTCGACGCCATTTATCAAGGCAATCCGCAGCACCCGGTGGCGCGTGCACTAGCCGGCATGCTGCCGCGCTTTCGCCTCTCGCAGCAGCATCTGAACGAGATCATCGACGGCATGGAAATGGACCTGCACTACAACCGCTACCCGACCTTCGATGCGCTCAAGGAATATTGTCATCGCGTGGCCGGAGTCGTGGGTCTGCTCTCGGCCGAGATATTCGGCTACCGGGACCCGCGCACCCTGGAGTATGCGGCCGATCTCGGGCTCGCATTCCAGCTCACGAATATCATTCGCGACCTGGGCGAGGACGCGCGGCGCGACCGGATCTATCTGCCGCTTGATGAACTTGAGGGCTACGGCGTCGGCACCGCGGATATCACCAGCGGCCGTGAAAGCGATAGCCTGCGGCGGTTGATGGAGTTTCAGATCGAGCGGGCGTTCAGCTTTTACCAGCAAGCCTTCGACAAGCTTCCGGCCGTCGATCGGTCCGCGCAGCGGCCGGGCATCGTGATGGCCGCCATCTACCAGGCGCTGCTGGAGGAGATCCGGGCCGACGGCTGCCGCGTGCTTCAGCAGCGCGTTGCACTAACGCCGGTCCGCAAACTGTGGATCGCCTGGCGCACTTGGCTAAAAGGCTAAAGGCGTGATGGGTGATGGGTGATGGGTGATGGGTGATGGGGCGAGTCTCAGCGATCGTCCAACAGTTTTTTGACGTTGACGTGTCCGAGTCTCAGCGATCGTCGAACGGCTCTGT
>JAOTTL010000062.1:0-20381 GCA_029864385.1 Betaproteobacteria bacterium
GCGCCGCAGACCGCGCAAGATCGCGAGAAGCTCGTCGCAGAGCGCCGCGTCAAGCTTCAAGCCCTGCGCGCGAAGGGCTTTGCCTACCAGAACGGATTCCAGCGCGAGCATTTGGGCGCCGAGCTGGTCGAGAAGTACGAAAAGACCGACCGCGATTCGCTCGATCTCAATCCGGTCGCAGTCAAGGTCTCTGGCCGGCTGATGCTTCGGCGGACGATGGGCAAGATCACCTTCGCGAACATCCAGGACATGAGCGGCCAGATTCAGATCTTTGTGGCCGACAACGCTCCGAGCAAGGAAGTGCACGAGGCTTTCAAGCATTACGATATCGGCGACATCATTGGCGTGAGCGGCGTACTGTTCAAGACCAAGACCGATGAGGTGACCATCCGCGTCAGGGAAATGCACCTGCTGGCGAAGTCGCTGCGGCCGCTCCCGGACAAATTCCACGGCCTCACCGACCACGAGCTGCGCTACCGCCAGCGCTACGTCGACCTGATCGTCAACGAAGAGACGCGGCTGTTGTTCGCGCAACGCTCGCGCATCACCCAGGCCATCCGTGACTTCCTCCTCAGCAAGGGTTACCTGGAGGTAGAGACGCCGATGATGCAAACCATTCCCGGGGGCGCCGCGGCGCGGCCGTTTGCGACGCACCATAACGCGCTGGACATGGATTTGTATCTGCGTATCGCGCCGGAGCTCTACCTCAAGCGGCTGGTCGTGGGAGGGTTCGAAAAGGTATTTGAGATCAACCGCAACTTCCGCAACGAGGGCATCTCGACCAAGCACAACCCCGAATTCACCATGCTGGAGTTCTACGCGGCGCATACGAACTACCAGTACATGATGACCATGATCCCGCTGATTCTGGCTTACGCTGCGAAAAACTCCCTCGAGATGTCGACCATCAACTACCAGGGACATGTGATCGATCTTACCAAGCCATACCAGCGGCTCACGATCACGCAAGCGATCAAGCAGCATCACCCCGAAATGACAGATACCACGCTCAATGATCGCGCTGCGCTCATTGCCAGGCTGAAGGAGCTCGGCATTACCTACCGCTCCGCGGACGGCATCGGCGGGCTGCAGTTGACGCTGTTCGAAAACACGGTGGAGGACAAGCTCATTCAGCCCACCTTCATACTCGATTACCCGACGGAGGTCTCGCCGCTTGCCCGCCGCAGCGACAAGAATCCGGAAATCACCGAGCGCTTCGAGCTCTACATCGCCGGTCGCGAAATCGCCAACGGCTTCTCCGAGCTGAACGATCCCGAAGACCAGGCAACGCGCTTCCGGGAGCAGGTAAGCCAGCGCGAAGCAGGTGACGCCGAGGCCATGCACTACGACTCGGATTACATTCGCGCCCTCGAGTACGGCATGCCACCCGCGTCCGGCGCGGGAATCGGAATCGACCGGCTGGTGATGCTCTTCACCGACAGCCCGTCGATTCGCGACGTTATCCTGTTCCCGCTGCTGCGCCCAGAGCAGGAGTAGCCATCACCACTGGTGGCTAAGTGGCTAAGCGCGCGTAACAAAATCAAGTAGATCCGCCGCAGATTAACGCAGACATGGACCACCCGCTCTGGCAGCCTTCCCCCGAGCGCATCGCCCGGGCCAACCTCACCGCGTTCATGCGCGACGTGCAGCAGCGCTGGAACGCGACCACCGGCGATTACTCGAGCCTTTATCAATGGTCGGTGACCGAGCCGGAGCACTTCTGGCAATCGGTATGGTCGTTCTGCAAGGTCATCGGAGAGCACGGCGACGGGCCCGTGCTGACGGACGGCAACAAGATGCCCGGTGCAAAGTGGTTCCCGGAAGCGCGGCTCAATTACGCCGAGAACCTGCTGCGCCGGCGTGATCGCGCCGCCGCGATCGTATTCTGGGGAGAGGATCGGTTGAAAAGCCGCGTGACCTACGGCGAGCTGTATGCCGAAGTCTCGCGCCTGTCACAAGCGCTACGCGCGGCCGGCGTCAAACCAGGAGACCGCGTAGCGGGCTACATGCCCAATCTTCCCGGGACGGTAATCGCGATGCTGGCCGCGGTGAGCATCGGCGCCACCTGGTCCTCGTGCTCGCCCGATTTCGGCGTCCAGGGTGTACTCGACCGGTTCGGGCAGATCGAGCCCAAAATACTTTTTGCCGCTGACGGCTATTTCTACAACGGAAAGACGGTCGATGTCATCGACCGTCTTAAGGAGATCACCGCAAATCTTCCATCGGTGCAGACGGTCGTCGTTGTACCCTATACAAGGCGCGACCCTGTTATTCGCGGAATCCCCAATTCCGCGAATGTCCATGAGTTCATGGCGCCGTATCGGCCGCAGCGGATCACCTTTGAGCGGCTGCCCTTCGACCACCCGCTCTACATCCTCTACTCGTCGGGCACGACCGGAGTCCCCAAGTGCATCGTGCATGGTGCCGGTGGCACGCTTTTGCAGCACCTCAAGGAACACCAGCTGCATGTCGACCTCAAAAAGGGCGACCGGCTGTTCTACTTCTCGACTTGCGGCTGGATGATGTGGAACTGGCTTGTCACGGGGCTTGCGTCGGGCGCAACCGCGCTGCTCTACGATGGTGCGCCGCTGATCGCCGGCGGACGCATCCTCTTCGATCTTGCCGAGACCGAGGCCATGACCGTCTTCGGTACATCGGCAAAATACATCGACGGCATCGCGAAGCTCGGACTCAAACCGCGCGAGAGCCATCGCCTCGGCCCGCTCAGAACGCTGCTGTCGACGGGCTCGCCGCTGCTACCCGAAGCCTTCGATTATGTCTACCGCGAGATCAAGGATGATCTCCATCTTGCGTCCATCTCCGGTGGCACCGATCTCATCTCCTGCTTCACGCTCGGAAATCCGATCGGGCCGGTATGGCGCGGAGAGTTGCAGTGCCGCGGCCTGGGCATGAAAGTCGACGTCCTCGATGAGCAGGGGCGTTCGGTGCGCGGCGAAAAAGGAGATCTCGTTTGCACGGCGCCTTTCCCCTCGATGCCGGTCGGCTTCTGGAACGACCCCGACGACGTCAAGTACCGCGCAGCCTATTTCGAGAAATTCCCGAACATCTGGTGTCACGGCGACTACGTCGAGCTGACCGCGCGTGACGGCCTGATCATCTACGGCCGCTCGGACGCGGTACTCAATCCGGGCGGCGTGCGTATCGGGACCGCGGAAATCTACCGGCAGGTCGAACAGCTCGACGAGGTCGTGGAAAGCCTGGTGATCGGCCAGTCCTGGCCGCCCGAGCAGCCCAACGACGTGCGCGTCGTCCTGTTCGTCAGGCTGCGAGATGAGCTCACGCTGGACGACCCGCTGATCGAGAAGATCAGACGGCGGATCCGCGACAACACGACGCCCCGCCACGTGCCCGCCAGAGTGGTTCAGGTCAGCGATATTCCACGCACCAAGAACGGCAAGATCGTGGAGCTCGCCGTGCGCGAGGTCGTTCACGGCCGCTCGGTGAAAAACCTCGAATCGCTCGCCAATCCGGAAGCGCTCGCGCACTACCGTCAGCGTCCGGAGCTCGCTTCCTGACGCAAGCGTGATCCATGTCACGCGCCAATCCGCTTCCGGCGTTTCCTGTCGCCACCGGGCGACGCAGCGATTCCGGGCTGCGACAACGCCTCGCTAAATGATAGGTAAATCATTGTTGCCGGGAGCAATTTTTCACATCGCCTGGGAATTCCTGCGCGTAGCATAGTCGTTGCACGAGGTGGAGCTTTCCGGCGAACACAGGAGGCGACCATGTCAGATACTCAGAATCGAGTGAATCCGATCGTCGCGATCGCGGCCGTGTCCGTGATCATTTTGAGCGCGGTGGGTGGCGGCGTGATGACTGGCATCATTCCGAACTCTTTCTCGAAGAGCACCGAGCATCCGGCGGCGACGCAAGCCGCAGACAGCGCGGCAGCACCGCGGCAGATGGCAGCGCCGTCGACGACCGCGCCGCTTTCCCGGATAACCCCGAGTGCGCCGGTCCGCATCGCCGCGGCCGAAATGCCGACACTCGCGCCCAGCGTTTGCGCCGACTGCGGCAAGGTCACCACGATCAATGTGGTCGAGCAGGCGGGCGAAGGAACCGGGCTCGGCGCCGTGGCCGGCGGTGTGATCGGCGGTGTGCTCGGCAACCAGATCGGGCGCGGAAACGGGCGCAAGATCGCGACGGTCGCGGGTGCTGCGGGCGGTGCCTATGCCGGCCATCAGGCAGAGAAACACGTTAGGACCACCCAGCGCTGGAAGGTTGCCGTGCGGATGGAAAGCGGCTCGACGCGCATGTTCTCCTACAATCACGAGCCGAGTGTCCATGTCGGCGATTACGTCAGGGTCCGGGATGGCGGGCTGATGTTGAACTGACGCTGACGTTCTCCACAGAGGCCGCTCCGCGGGGGCGGCCCTTTCTTGTACTGCCGCCGTCCGCGTCGCTTTGACACGCCGAATCGGGAATACCTAGACTCGACCGGTAGTGCATCGGCGGGCGCGATCGCGCCCGGCCGAACACTTCTTCCTCGCGCCGGAGACCGCCGTGACCGGATTTGCATTGACGCTGATTCTGGTCGCTGCGGTCATCCACGCTTCGTGCTCACAGCCATGGTGTTCACCCCCGTGAGCTACGTCGCACCTGCGCTGGAAGTCAGTATCCTTATCGCTGCCGTAATGGGAGCGCAGCTGTTGAGAGAGGGCGAGACCCTCCGGCGCCTGACCGCCGCCGCGGCAATGGTCGGTGGAATCGTCTGCCTGGCTATCGGCTAAGAGCCCCTACGCCCGCGCGCTCAATAATTCCAGATTTGCCACCAGGGCGTGTTCGCCCGGCGCGGATCGCCCTTGATCCAGGGGCTGTTGGGAAAGTTGGCCATGAGCACGCGCTCGGCGTCCTTGCGGAGGTCTTCCATCCCGAGCTTTTCGTAGGCCTTGACCAGGATCACGAGTCCCTCTTCGTTGGCCGGCGCCTGCGGATAGGTCTTGAGCGCGGCCTGGGCACGGTTCGCTGCCGCCACATAAGCCCCGCGTTTTATGTAGTAACGCGCCACATGAACCTCATGCGCCGCCAGCGCGTTGACGAGGTATTTCATGCGCTCGATCGAGTCTGGCGTGTAACGGCTGTTCGGGAAGCGCGCAACCAGTTCCTTGAACGCCAGGAACGCATCGCGGGCGGCCTTCGGGTCGCGCTCGCTGAGATCCTGCCCGCTGATGTAGCCGGTCCAGCCAAGATCCTCGTTGAAGCTGGCGAGCCCCCGCAAATAGTACGCGTAATCGACGTTGGGGTGATTCGGATGCAGCTTCATGAACCGTTCGGCTGCGCTGATCGCCTCGCTCCGCTTGTCGTCCTTGTAATAGGCATACGGGACTTCGAGCTGCGCCTGCTGCGCGAAGCGCCCGTGCGGGTAGCGCGCCTCGAGCTTCTGGTAATACTTGATGGCCTCCTCGTAATTGGGCTCGTCGAGCTTGGCTTTCGCCTCAGCGTAGAGTCTCTGGGCCGACCAGCCCTTGGTCTCGTCGGGCTGCTCGCCAAACAAGCCGCAGGAGGCGACGAGGACGCCCGCGAGTAGCGATAAACTATGTCGAAGGATGGACCGCATGAAAGTGTCGGAAAATTATAGCTCAAAGCACACCGGGATGGCGCCTCTCAGGCTCACCGTCCCTCCTGCGTGTGCCGGCCTGCGGTTGGACCAGGCGCTGTCTCGTTTGTTGCCACAGTATTCGCGCAGCCGGCTCGCGCGATGGGTACGCGCGAGCCAGATCAGGCTCGATGGCGCCGCCGCGCTCCCGCGCCGCCGCGTCTGGGGCGGCGAGGTGATCGACATTGTTCCGGCTCCCGATCCGGTGAGCCTTGTCAACGAGCCCGAGGACATCGCGCTCGATATCGTCCACGAGGACGCGGCCTTGCTGGTCATCAACAAGCCGGCCGGGCTCGTCGTCCATCCTGGAAGCGGCAACTGGAGCGGGACGCTGCTCAATGCCTTGCTGCGACACCTGCCGGATCTGGCGCGACTGCCTCGCGCCGGCATCGTGCACCGGCTCGACAAGGACACCAGCGGCCTGCTGGTCGTGGCCAAGACCTTTGCCACGCAAACCGATCTCGTGCGCCAGCTGCAGGCGCGCAGCGTGACGCGAGAGTACCGCGCGCTCGTGCATGGACGCATCACGCGCGATGGCAAGGTCGAGGCACCCATCGGGCGCCACCCCGTCAGCCGGACCCGCATGGCGGTGGTTGCCCGCGGCCGACATGCTGTCACGCACTATGAAGTGATGGAGCGTTTTTCGGAGGCCACGCTCCTGCGCTGCCGGCTGGAGACTGGCAGAACGCATCAGATTCGCGTCCACTTCGCCTCAATCGGTCACCCGCTGGTTGGCGATCCCACCTATGGCAAGCGACACGCAACGCTCGCGTTCCCGCGACAGGCACTTCACGCCGAGCGCCTCGCCCTGCGCCATCCGGAGACTCGGCGGGTTAAGAGCTGGCGCGTTTCCCCGCCCGCGGACATGCAACGCTTGATCCGGGCGTTGCGCAAGCAGGCATGACACTCGACCCCGACTGGATCGTGCCCGATTGGCCCGCGCCGCTATGCATCAAGGCGGTCATCACGACGCGCGCGGGCGGATCCAGCACCGGCCCCTACGCGGGCCTGAACCTCGGGCTGCGCACCGGCGACGACGCCAGTGCCGTTGCAGCGAATCGCGCGCGGCTGCGCGCCGCGCTACCCCAGGAGCCCAGGTGGCTGCAGCAGATGCACGGCAGCGTGGTCGCCGACGCGGACGCGCTGACGACGGACATGCCCGAAGCCGACGCGAGCATCACGCATTTCCCGGGAACAGTCTGCGCGGTCCTCGTGGCTGATTGCGTTCCCGTGCTGTTCACGAATCGCGCCGGGACGGTGGTCGCCGTCGCCCACGCAGGCTGGCGCGGTCTCGCCGGTGGCGTGATCGAGCGTACCGTCGCGGCGATCGGCGGGCAGCCTGGCGACTTGCTGGCCTACCTGGGACCCGGCATCGGGCCGCAGGCTTTCGAAGTCGGCCCTGACGTAAGGGAGGCTTTTCTCGCAATTGACCCGCACGATGCCGGCGCGTTCACTTCGCACACCCCGGGAAAATGGCTGGCCGATCTCTTTCTGCTGGCGCGCAAACGGCTCCAGCGCGCAGGGGTGCAACACCTCTTCGGCGGCGGGACTTGCACGTACTCCGATCCCGCGCGCTTCTTTTCCTATCGTCGCGACCGGATGACCGGCCGCATGGCGGCGCTCATCTGGCGCGAGGAAGCCGACGGACCCTGATTCGCGTCGGCGTCGGCGGTTCTGGGCCAGCTTCGCCTTTCTCGCACCTGTCATCGCTCACGGGACACGGCCCGTGATGTTATCCCGTATAATTCCGCGCTTCCCTTCCTATTGCCGGCGTGCGGCACGAGCGGCCGCCCGGCCTAGACAGAAGCGCTCGGCGATGACGACACTGGCCTGGATCGGCGCGGCAACAGTGGCAGGCGGTGTGCTGTCGGTTGCAGCCGCGGGCGCGCTTGCGCTTAGGGCACGTGCCGCTCACATCCCGGTTCTGATCAGCTACGCGGTCGGGGCGCTCCTCGGCGCAGTTTTCCTGGAACTGCTCCCCCACGCATTCCGGCTGACGGATAGCCCCGAGCGGATGGCTGGCACCATTCTCGTCGGGATATTGGTTTTTTTCGTCCTCGAAAAGCTCGTGCTGTGGCGCCATTGCCACGTCGAAGAATGCGAAGCGCATGACCCGCCCGCTTTTCTGCACGATCACGGACGAAGCGGCGCGATGATCATGATCGGCGACACCTTCCACAACTTCGTCGATGGCATATTGATCGCAGCCGCCTTTATGGCAAATCACGAGCTGGGCATCGTTACTGCGATGGCCATCATCGCGCACGAGATTCCGCAGGAAATCGGCGATTTCCTGATTCTGTTGCATTCCGGTTATACGAAAAACCAGGCGCTCCTGCTCAACGTCCTGTCGAGCGCCGCCATGGTGGCTGGCGGACTCATCGCCTACTTTGCACTGCAGACACTGCAGCAATGGGTTGCGCCTCTGCTCGGGCTCGCGGCTGCGAGCATGCTCTATGTGGCGGTGGCGGACCTGATCCCCGGGTTGCACCGCCGTCCCGAGCTGGGTGCCACGGCGCAACAGGTCGTGCTCATCGCGCTGGGTGTGATGACGATCTGGCTCGTGGGCGAAATCGCACACTCCGCCGCATGAATCGCGCCGCCAACAACACCGTGCCCACGACCGAACAGCTTGAGGCGTTGAACCGCCGGCTGATCGAGGGTGTGGTCGGGCCGCTCGGCCTTGATCTGAGCCTCGATGTAGCCGAGTTATTGAGGTCGCTCGCCGCCGGCCTCGTGCAGGACCCGGATCACTGGCGCGAACTGCAGGCCCGCTACTACCGCATGCAACTCGAACTCTGGGGAGCCTATGCGCTGCAACCCGATCCGCCGCCACGCCCGCTCGTCGAGCCGGACCCTTCTGACCGGCGGTTTCGGGGTGCGGACTGGCGCAAGGCGCCGTACTTCGACTACCTCGTCCAGTCCTATCTGCTGTCGGCGCGCTGGCTGAAGGACATCGTCGACAACGTGCAGCTCGAGCCGCATACCAAGCGCAAGCTCGATTTCTTCGCGCGACAGTTGATCGACGCGATGTCGCCCGCCAATTTCCCGTGGAGCAATCCCGAAGCCCTGACACTGGCTGCTGAAACCGACGGCGAGAGCGTTCGACAAGGGCTGCGCAACCTCACTGCCGACGTCGAAAAAGGCATGGTGTCGATGACCGACGACACCGCATTCGAAATCGGCCGTAATCTCGCGCTCACCCCCGGAGCGGTGATCTTCGAGAACGAGTTCATGCAGCTCGTGCAGTACCGTCCCGCCACTGAAACGGTGTTTGAGCGACCGCTGGTCATGGTGCCACCCTGCATCAACAAGTATTACATCCTCGACCTCCAGCCGGAGAACTCCTTCGTGCGCTTCGCGGTCGAGCAAGGCCACACCGTTTACATGATCTCCTGGCGCAACATGCCCAACGAGATGGGCCGGGCGACCTGGGACGACTACCTCGAGCACGGCGTGATCAAGGCGCTTGCGATCGCGAGCGAGGTCTGCGCCATGCCGCAGGTCAACGCGCTGGGCTTCTGCGTGGGCGGCACACTGCTCGGCTCCGCGCTCGCCGTGCTACGCGCGCGGGAACGCGATCCGGTCGCGAGCCTCACCCTGCTCGCGACGATGCTCGACTTCAGCGACACCGGCGAGCTCAGCGTATTTATCGATGAGGCCTACGTTCGCAAGCGCGAACAGGATTTCGCGCAGGGAGGGGTCCTGCACGGCCGCGAGCTCGCGCTCACCTTTGCAAGCCTGCGCGCCAACGATCTCATCTGGCAATACGTGGTGAACAACTATCTCAAGGGCCGCACCCCGGACGCGTTCGATTTGCTCTACTGGAACAGCGATAGCACCAATCTGCCGGGCGCGATGTATGTCTACTACGTGCGCAATATGTATCTCGAGAACAACCTGAGGCTGCCCAACCGGCTCACCCTGTGCGGGGTCCCGGTCGATCTCCGCCGCGTCGATATGCCGGTGTATGTTGTCGCGACACGCGAGGACCATATCGTGCCGTGGAAGACCGCCTTTGCCAGCGCCCGCCTGCTTGCGGGTAAAATCGAAGCCGTGCTGGCGGCGAGCGGGCACATTGCCGGGGTGATCAACCCGGCCACGAAGAACCGCCGCCACTACTGGCTTAACCCCGAGCCGGAGGACGATCCAGAGCGCTGGCTGGCCGGCGCGAGGACCCATCCGGGCAGCTGGTGGACGCACTGGAGTGCATGGCTCGCGCGGTTTGGTGGCCAGCGGGTCGCGGCGCGATCCACGCCAGGCGGCGGCGACTATCGCGAGATCGAGCCCGCGCCAGGGCGTTACGTTCGGGAAAAGTGCCGGTAGGCGACCGGTTTGCAACCAGCGGCGCGGATGCACGCGCTGCTATCGTTTGTAATTTGCGTTTATTTCAAACAAGGAGACGGCATCATGGCACAGCGAGTCGCAGTAGTTACGGGCGGCATGGGTGGAATTGGCGAAGCGATCTGCATGCGGCTTGCCAAGGCCGGTCACAAGGTCGTGGCGACCTACTCTCCGGGCAACACCAAATCCGCGCAATGGCTGCAGGAAATGAAAGCCAAGGGCTTCGACTTTCACGCGGTCCAGGTCGACGTCATCGATTTCGATTCCTGTCAGAAGGCCGTTGCCAAGATCCAATCGGACGTCGGCGCGGTCGATATCCTCGTCAACAATGCGGGAATCACGCGCGACAAAACGTTCGCCAAGATGAGCAAAGACGACTGGGACGCAGTCCTGCGCACCAATCTCGACAGCGTATTCAACATGACCAAACCCGTGTGCGACGGCATGGTCAGCCGCGGCTGGGGACGGATCATCAATATCTCTTCGGTCAACGGGCAGAAAGGCCAGTTCGGACAGTCCAACTACTCTACTGCGAAAGCGGGAATGCACGGCCTCACCAAGGCGCTGGCTCAGGAAGTGGCGCGCAAGGGTGTGACGGTGAATACGGTATCTCCGGGCTACATTGGTACCAAGATGGTGCTGGCCGTGCCGAAGGAGGTCCTCGACACCAAGATCATTCCCCAGATCCCCGTCGGCCGTCTCGGCAAACCCGAGGAGGTCGCGGAACTGGTCGCCTACATTTGCCAAGACGAAGCCAGTTTCATGACGGGCGCCAACGTCGCGATCAACGGCGGCCAGCACATGTACTAGACGGCAGGAAGCGCGACGCAGTGCAAGTGATTGCGGCACCGCCACGGGTCTCGGCCGTGACGAGCGGCGCCGAGTTGCGTCTTCTGGCATTGACGCGCAGCCACACGATGTGAGGAAGGCCTTGATTTATCGATATTTTTCAAAACCTTAGATTGCAATATCCGCATTGCTCTGCAATAATACGCCGTTTCCCTCGATGCGGCGGGCCGTCATGAGCGAAGAGCCGAGAATCATCAAGAAGTACCCGAATCGGCGGCTGTACGACACGGAAACCAGCAGTTACATCACGCTCGCCGACGTCAAACGGCTGGTGCTGGAACACGTCGCGTTGCGCGTGCAGGATGCCAAGACCCGCGAGGACCTGACCCGGAGCATCCTGCTGCAAATCATTCTCGAGGAGGAAACCGCCGGGGCGCCGATATTCTCTAGCGACGTGCTGTCGCAGATCATCCGCTTCTACGGCAACGCCATGCAGGGCATGATGGGCAGCTACCTCGAGAAAAACATCCATACCTTCATCGAGATCCAGAAGCGCCTGCAGGACCAGTCGCGGCAGGTGTATGGCGAGAACCCGATGCTCGGTGCGGACGCCTGGAACGAGTTCATCAAGATGCAGGGCCCGGCCATCCAGGGTCTGATGGGGCACTATCTCGAGCAGAGCGCGAACGCCTTCATGGAAATGCAGCAGCAGCTGCAGCAGCAAACGCGCAATCTCTTCAGCACGTTCCCCTTCCCCGATTTCAGCGGCGGCGGCTCCCGCCAGGCGGGCGAGGGAAAATCGCCGGATGGACCGGCGCATGACGTTGACAAGAAAGAAGGCGGCGAAGGCAAGTCCTGAACGGGCGCGTCCTGCCGCCCGTCCATCGGCGCCACCGAAAGTCGGTTTCGTCTCGCTCGGCTGCCCCAAGGCGCTAGTCGACTCGGAGCGCATTCTCACTCAGCTGCGCGCCGAAGGCTATCTCATCTCCCGCACCTACGACGACGCGGATCTCGTCGTCGTCAACACTTGCGGCTTTATCGACGACGCGATCCGGGAATCGCTGGACGCCGTCGGGGAAGCACTCGCTGAAAACGGCAAGGTCATCGTGACCGGCTGCCTGGGTGCCAAGGGCGACATCGTCGAGCGCACCCACCCGCGCGTGCTCGCAGTGACGGGACCGCAGGCCACCGCTGAGGTGATGCGCGCTGTCCACAAACATTTGCCGCAGCCGCATGACCCATTCACGAGCCTCGTGCCGGCCCAGGGCGTGAAGCTGACGCCGCGGCACTATGCCTATCTCAAGATCGCCGAAGGCTGCAACCACCGCTGCACGTTCTGCATCATCCCGTCGATGCGCGGCAATCTCGTCAGCCGCCCGATTGGAGACGTCATGCAGGAAGCGCAGAACCTCGTTCGCGCCGGCGTGAAGGAACTGCTGGTCATTTCGCAGGACACCAGCGCCTACGGCGTCGACGTGAAATACCGTACCGGCTTCTGGCAGGGCCGGCCCCTGCAGACCCGCATGACCGATCTCGCGCGCGCCCTTGGCGAGCTGGGCATCTGGGTACGGCTGCACTACGTTTATCCCTACCCGCATGTGGACGACATCGTGCCGCTGATGGCGGAGGGCAAACTGTTGCCCTATCTCGACGTCCCCTTCCAGCACGCGAGCCCGCGCATCCTGAAGCAGATGAAACGCCCGGCGAACGCGGAAGACAACCTCGCGCGTATCCGACGCTGGCGCGAGATCTGTCCCGATATCACCATTCGCAGCACGTTCATCGTCGGGTTTCCGGGCGAGACTGCAGCCGAGTTCGAGGAACTGCTGTCCTTTCTGGACGAAGCGCGGCTCGACCGTGTGGGATGCTTTCCCTACTCGCCCGTGGAAGGCGCAGCCGCCAACGCCCTTCCCGGCCGGCTGCCTGACGACGTGATGCAGGAACGCCGCGCCCGCTTCATGGAGTTGCAGGCACGAATCAGCGCCGAGCGGCTCACGCGCAAAGTCGGCAAGACGCTCACGGTGCTGGTGGACGAGGTGGACGAGGTGGACGCGGCGGGTGCGCTGGCGCGGTCGAGCGCGGACGCGCCGGACATCGACGGGATCGTCCGCGTTTCCTCTTCAGCGAATCTGCGTGCCGGAGAATTCGCAACCGTGCGTGTCACGCGGGCGGACGAACACGACCTGTGGGCCACGCTCGCTGAAGCGTGACCCGTGATGGGTGATGGGTGATGGGTGATGGGTGGCGCCGGGAGGCCCAGTATGAGGTCAACGGTCGTGAGCCCTTCAGCCTCATTCCGTCCATGCGCGTCAAGAGCCGGTCGGCGGCACGATGATGAATAAGCTTAGGGAGTGGGCCAGACGGTTACAGCGGGAGATCGTCGCGCTCTGGTTTTGCGCCCGGCACCCGGACACTCCGTTCCTCGCCAAGGTCATCGCGGCCGCGGTCGTTGCCTATGCCTTCAGCCCGATCGATCTTGTGCCCGACTTTATTCCCGTTCTCGGCTACCTCGACGACCTCATCATCCTGCCCATCGGGATCTGGCTCGTGCTGAAACTCGTACCCGACCCGGTGCTCGCGCAGTGCCGGGAGCAGGCAGCTCGCTGGTTGGCGCAGGGCAGCGCGAAACCGCGCAGCCGCATCGGCGCCGTCATCATCATCGCGCTCTGGGCATTGTTGCTTTGGCTCGGGTGGCGTTGGGCCCAGACCTGGCTCGCGTATTGAAAAAAGGCGACCTATGACGACGCGCTTCAGCGCTGCGAAAAGTCAACGATTTCATCGTTTACGAGTTTTCGGGAAGGACGGCCTGGCGCCCGGTAACCCCGGGTTGCACGGCAACGGGATTAATAGGCATAATTACATCAATCATATCAATTGAGGTGACTACTATGATCCGCGAAGCCCCCGCCATGACAGTCCGCCAGAACCTGGGCGATTTGCTCAGTGAAGTTCAATACCGCAAGGGGAAGGTGATCATCACGAAGGCCGGCAAACCGGTAGCCGCCCTGGTCGACATCGCGCTGTTCGAGCGCATCCGGAAGCTGGATGAGGAGTTCGACCAGATGCGGGAAGAACTCGCCCGGGCCTTCGCTGACGTGCCCGAAAAGCGGGTTGAAGCGCTGGTTGACGAGGCTGTGAAGGAAGCGCGCACCCGTCGCCGCAAGAAGTGAAGGTCGTTCTCGATACGAACGTGCTGCTCTCGGGCTTGCTGGCTCCCGAGGGCACGCCGGGCCGCATTCTAACCGCGTGGTTCGAGGCCCGTTTCGATGTCGTGATGTCGCTCGAGCAGCTCACGGAGATCGGCCGGGCACTCAGTTATCCGAAGATCCAACGCAAGTTGAAATGGGACGAGCAGCGGAGCGAGCAGTTCATACGCCAGCTCTACATCCGGGCCGAAGTCGTCGATCTGCACTCGACTTCGGTTGAAGTCCCGCGCGATCCCCAGGACACGCCGATCCTCGCAACGCTCATCGCTTCCGGCGCCGATGCGCTCGTAAGCGGAGATCGCGACCTGATTGAGCTGCGGGGGAAGTATCCAATCCAGACGCCGGCGGAATTTGTCCGCCGGTTGTAACCCGTAGTGTCCGGAAACTCTGCCGACTGTTATGCGGCAGCTCGCTCATAGTAATTGAGCAATCCATCAAGCCGATGTCGGAAAACCAGCGGTCCCCCTCAATGCGCAGACAAGGCACGCGACACGATCAGCACATTGCCGAGGCCTTGGTGGTTGCGCTCTTTATGAAAATGGACCCCGTATTCTCGAAGCGCACGCCGCAAGATCCCCCGCCCGATCGGAATCAGCCTCGATAGGCATTCGTCACGGACACTGCGAACCCACGCTTCCGCGTGGGCATTTAGAAAATAGGTGTTTGAATTTCCCATACCCAAAATGCGACGGCGCGTTCGCGCCGGCAATCTGGTGATCGAAGGCCATGAGGTGCGAGGAATCAACCAGCCATCGATTAAGGCCACTAAGGCAACAATGCTGCCATCGTTACAGGTGCGATGGCGGGGACTCCATGGGAGTAAGATCTTGATTGTTTGATCAAGGAGAATTTAATGGCGCAGCTAAGAATCGTCAGGTCTGATGAGGTTCAGCCACAGAATATACGCGGCTTGGGTAAAGAAGCGGGGCAGATAAGAAAAATCATTGCCACGGAAAAGCTCTTTTTCAACGTGGATGAGGTCAGTCCGGGCTTCAGCCCTCATCATTGGCATACGCATACAAAATACAAGGCAGAGGGCTACGAAGTCGAATACCCCGGGGATTTTGAGGAGATCTATTTCATACTTAGCGGGCGGGGGGTTATCCAGTGGAAGACCGAAAGTGGCGAGATCCGGGAGCAGGAAGTAGGTCCCGGTGACACGATACATATGCCTCCAGGTGTTGTGGAACATCAACTGCTCAACAATGGTATCGAGAAAATACGCTTAGCCGTTGTTGGAGTCCCGCCGCCCCGGCGGACGCCGATCTAAAGCGTGTTCGATGCCGGATCTCCGGGGTCCGATGCCACGGCCGGCGGTCTCGTCCTGTCGGCCATGAGGTCTGTCGTCGGATCCTAAAAATAAAACCGCTGGTCCTGCCGCCAAACACGGCGGTGGAACTGGCGGTTGTTCCTTGCGGCGTTGTCGTAGTATCCAAGATCTCGGCCGAAACCCTCACGCCGTTGGACGGTAGGACAATCTCGCGCATGATGCCCGGGCGACCTGGGCGAAGACGCTTGCTGAAGTCCCACTTATGTGAGCAGCGGCGGCACAGAACCCATGCCGGGAGTCCAACGCAAGCGTCGTCCGAATATGTAGGCAGTAGTGAGGCGCCGGGATATTGAAAAACTGCTGATCGAAGCCGGCGCGCGATGTTAGTTTGCTGTTGCAACGCACCTACATCACCAGTTCAACCAGATACGGCCCCGGGGTGTCGAGTCCGCGCCTGAACTGGTCGGCCAGTTCATCCAGTGTTGTCGCCCTGCCCGCGGCGACCCCGTAGCCTTTGGCGATAGTCACCCAGTCCAGGTGGGGCGGGCCGAGCGTGAGCATGCTGGTGGCATTGCGGCCCGGCTTGCCACCGCCCACATTGGCCAGCTCACTGACCAGTATGTTGTAAGCCCGGTTGGCGAAGATGACTATGGTCACGTCGAGATTTTCGCGGGCCATGGTCCACAGCGCCTGTTGCGTGTACATCGCGCTGCCATCGCCCTCGAGCGTAATCACTTTCCGATCTGGCGACGCGATCGCCAGGCCCACCGCTGCGGCAAGCCCCCAGCCGATGGAGCCCCCCATGATGCTGAGCCAATCGTGCGGACGGGCCCCTGGAGTTGCGCCGGCAAACGCGCGCCCGCTGGTCACAGCTTCGTCCACTACGATCGCGTTATCGGGAATCATCACGTTAAGCAATGCCCCCAGTCCTTCCAGCGTGACGTTACCGGTCGGCAGCGCCGCGTCGTGTGCGCCGGCATTGGTCCGTGGCCGCGTGCCGCGCGCGCCCATCGTATCGGCGAGGGATTCAAGCGTGCTCTCGAGATCAGCCTCGGCTCCGGCGACCCGGGTCACCGCGCAGCCCTCAGGAACCAGGACGCTCGGCTTGCCGGGATAGGCAAAGAACGACACCGGCAGCTTCGCGCCGACCAGGACGAGTTGGCGCGTATCTTTGAGCATCGCGAGCGCGTGATCGACCACGAACGGCAGTTGCTTCACCACCGCACGCCCCGCGCCACGTTCCCAGCGGGCGTTGTTGAATTCGGACACCAGCATGCAGCCGGTTTTCGCGGCGATGCGGCCTGCCCAATCCAGCGCGCGCCCGCGCAACGCCGCGCCGCCGAGCAGCAGCGCCGCAGGTTGTCCGCAGGTTAGCGCGCGCACGCCGTCGGCGATTGCGTCGTCTGCGATTCGCGTGCGCGGTGCGGGTTCGCGAACCATGGCCGGCCCCTCGGCCTCACCCCATGCGGTATCGGCGGGCAGGATGAGGGTGGCGATGTGTCCCGGCGCTTTGCGCGCGGCCTCGATCGCCAAAGCACCGTCGGCGGCCACTGATTTGGCCGAGTGCGAGGTCTTCACCCAGTCCGACATCGGCCGCGCCACACCTTCGATATCGGAGGTGAGTGGCGCGTCGTGCTGGATGTGATAGCTCGCGTGTTCACCGACGATATTGACGATGCCCGAGCGCGCTTTTTTGGCATTGTGTAAGTTAGCCAGCCCATTGCCGAGACCGGGTCCCAAATGCAGCAGCGTCGCCGCCGGCCTGCCCGCCATGCGGTAATAGCCATCAGCCGCGCCAGTCACCACGCCTTCAAACAGACCAAGGATGCAGCGCACGCCTTCCACGCGATCCAGCGCGGAGACAAAATGCATTTCGGACGTGCCGGGATTGGCAAAACAGACGTTGACGCCGCCGTTGAGCAACGTGCGCACGAGACTTTCCGCGCCGTTCATGAGTGTTGATTATCCGTGAAATCGTAGCGTTGAATTATCTTGTGGGTAGCGAATTTGTAGTATGACCGAATTTGCCTGCGCCGTGCAGTCTATGCTCCTCAAACATCAGCTTCTGCCCAGTACCAATGGCCCGTCCTGGCTCTCCCTTATTAGGCATGCCGAGAAAGTAAAGAGGTCAAATCTTGACAACTATCAATTGACAACCTAACGTTCCGAGTAAAGGTCAAAGTAAAGGGGTCAAATCTTGACAATTATCACAGGCGTTTGCGTTGCGCGAAGCTTTTAATGATAGCGATTTGACAATGCGGGTGGATGTAGTCGAGACGAGTGAATTGCCGGACGGCTGGAATATTCGTGCCTGGCCCCCTTTAGATTTCGTTCATGACGGCCCAGGTTCAACCCCACACACGTCATTCGATCATTTGAGTAGGGAGCCGAGAATATGCGTCCGATTGCCTACTGCCTGCTTCTCGTGGCGGTCCTTTTCTGGTCAGGCTGCGCGTCTGTGCCCAAAGAGTCCGTGGAGCTCTCCGTCACCGTGGGACGCGATCTCGTCGAAGTCCATCGCGCGAATCGGGACCTGGCCGAGATGTACTTCAAAAGAACCAGAGACGATGTCAACACCTTTATCGACACGGTCTATCGTCCCTACATGGTGAAGAAGACCATGGAAGACTTCGAATTGGTCAAGAAGATCTCTGAAGCGCCGTCGGACGGTGGCGGCCCCGACGCATTGGCGATCATGAATCTGTTTGTGCGCAAGCTGAGCAAGCAGATCGAGGACTACCGCAAAGAGCTGGTGTCCGGCGTCGATGCTCAGGAGAAGGAGGTCATCGACGCGATCAACGCTTCGTATGAGCAGTTGCGGAATGCAAACGCAATCGTCACGGGGCATCTGGCCTCGATCCGCAAGGTGCACGACGCCCAGGACGAGCTCTTGTCCAAGGCGGGTCTCGGGGGTCTGCGCGAAACAATCAACAAGAAGGGAGCAGAGTTCTCCGACCAGGTCGAAGAGCTGCTGGAGAAGGGTCAGAAAGCCGAGGGCAAGATCGACAAGATCGAAGCGGCCATCGAGGATCTGAGAAAGCTGACAGCAAAGAAGCTGACAAGACCATCCGTCACGGCCAACACTCCGGCCGGGTCGTAGAGACTAGGAGGCAAGCATGTCGAACGGGCAGAGTCTGGATGACCTTGAAGCCGAACTGGACGCGATCCTGAAAAAGAACCACGAGGCGTTCGAAGGCAAGTACAAGAAGCAAATCGAGGGTCTTCTCGGGCTGTCCCGTGAGGAGATCGACAAGCTGACACCGGACACGACGGACATCGAGACGTACGACAAACTGATCGTCGTGGTCAAGAACGCCTCACAGCGAGACATGGCGATCGCGGACCTGAGGAATCGGATCAAGAAGATGGGCAGCCTGGCGATGAAGATTGCCAAACGCATTCCCGGACTGCTGTAGCGCGTAAACAAGACAAGGGCCCTTTTTCGAGAACCCGTCGATTTAGATACTATCAATGGGGTCATCTATCAATGGGGTCAGACTCGATCGATTTGACATAGGGCGTAAGAGGGGCCGGGCTCGATAAGGTGACCAGATCAATTCAAAAGCAAAAGAATCTATAAAAATAGATAGAGTCAGAGTCAAATTTCCCGCAAGCGCTCAGCTTGCTTGACATTACCCCGTCGCGCCTAGGTGGTCTGCCGCGTTTGGGTGGTCGCGCTGCGCGCCGCAGGGCGCGTTCGACCTCATCCTTAAATCGCTCGCTGCCCAAGTGATTAATCGAGCCTGGCTCCTTTATTGACCCTCTACGGCCCGCTATTCAGCGGGCTCGTACATTTTCTCGAACGCCTCAGCTTCGACCGCGTAGCCATCCTTGCCATCCGCCTCGTTGTAGACGAGGTAGGCGCCCGCCTTGTAATGAGTCACGCCTTCCTTCGTGGCGATCTGTCCCGGCTGCGCTGCCACCTCCGCCCAGACCGGCGCCACCTTCTCGTAGATCCCAGGGCTGACGGCGCGGTAGGTGCGCGCGAACGTGTCGCGGTCCACCGTGTAGACGTCCCCGCCGTTGTTAACGATCCAATCGCCGGCCTTGCAGGTCTGCGTGCTGCCCCACTTCTGGTAGGTGAAGCCGTCCGTCTCGAGGTCGAGCTGGATCGCCACCACTTGCGAGGTCGTCTTTTTCAGATACTTGCGTAATTTGGCCACCGGAAATCCTTCAGGGAACCGGGTCGAGTCCGGCAGAGCAGGCGGGGTGTTCTAAATACTAACGCGGTTTCAGCGTCAATCCAACGCAAGGGCACCGCCCTGCCCTCGGTCAGGATCGAGGGGCATCTGCGTTTGCCCGCTCAAGGGATCGATCAGGAGGACGAAGAGCGTTTGAAGGAGCCGCGGCGGTCGGAGATGATGCCGTTTGTCAGATACTTCTTCGTCACCCGGGCGCGCTTCTCGGCGTCGGTCATTGGGGACCTGCCGTAGGTCACGCGGATCTTGAGGTAGGCATCGATGAGCTTGCGTTCCTCCACGGTGCCCCATCCCCCGGGGTTGCGCAGCCCGGTCTCTTCGAGCGCCTTGGCCAGGCAAGTCTTGACGTAGGCCGGCCGGTTGACGTGGTTGTCGAGGATCAGTCCGACGCCATACTCCGAGGTCACCAGGTCGGATACCCGGTGCTTGTTGTCCACCTTGGTGCTATAGAACTGGTCCAGTCGGCCGAGGGCGTGCTTGATTTCCATCGCCTGGACGGCGGGGTCCTGTCCTGCGAGCCAAAAATAAAATGCCCAGGGCGCTTGCCGCAGCTGCGCCTTGGCCGCCGGCGTCTTGATCGTGGTTCCCCGCAGCGAGAAGTAGCCGTGCACCAGCCCGGGTGTGACCTCCGCCACGTCCAGGCCGTGCTGACCGCAGTACTTGTCGAACAGGTCGCGGTCCTCGTCCTTGATACGTGCCAGCAGCGCCGGCAGTTCGCCCTTGGCACTGCCCGTGCCGGCGGTCCACTGGAACAGACCGAAGGACAGGGACGCGTTGTCCCAGGTGTTGATAGCGTCCAGGTTCCCCTCGTTCTCGGCCACCGCAATGATCACGTTGACCTCGGACTGGGTGACCTTGAGGGCGCGCAGTTTGTCCGCGTGAGACGCCACGAAGGCGGCGGGCTTCTGACCCCCGGTCGTATACAGGCCGAGCCGGAACTTGCTGAACTGCTTCTG
>JAOTTL010000063.1:0-20221 GCA_029864385.1 Betaproteobacteria bacterium
CGTCGCGACCCTGCCCACCGTCCCGTTCGTGCCCCGCCGGGACCGCGCCGGTTCTGGCGCGAGTGCTGGATACCAGCGAGGGTCCACTACGGCAGATCGCGGCCTACCCGACCGGAATACGGCGTCGCCCAGCCGCTGCGCGGCGGCCGTAACGGCTCACTCGCTACGACTTATGATAAGTGCCGACGAGTTCTGCCTTCTCGAGCACGTGGCCTTTCATCGCTTGCTCGAGGTCGGCCTTGGTCGGGCTCTCCATTGCCGGCAGCACCGTATCGAGCGCATAGAGCTTGTGGAAATAGCGGTGGCGCCCGATCGGCGGGCACGGCCCACCGTAGCCGGTGCGCTTCCAGTCGTTGAAACCTTCGAGCGTCCCTGCCGGCAACGCGGAAGGCTTGACGTCTTCCACGAGCGAAGTGGTGCCGGGTGGGATGTTGTAGAGCACCCAGTGCACCCACGTCATCTTCGGCGCCTTTGGGTCGGGTGCGTCGGGATCGTCAACGATCAACACCAGGCTCTTCGTTCCGGCAGGGAAGCCGCTCCACGCCAGCGGCACGGACATGTCCTGTCCCTGGCACGTGTAGCGCTTGGGAATTTCGCCATTGTTGGCAAATGCAGATGAAGTCAACGTCAATGGCATGATCGCAGCTCCGGTAACCAATCCGGGGATCAACCCCGTACCCTAACCTCCGGCTACGGCAGAAAAAGCAGGCTCTGGTTCACTCTGCTCACAACTGCTCGAGCATCTTTTCGGCCGAGCGCCTCCGCGCCTTTCCTGCGAGCAAATCGGCGTGTGCTAGTATAGCTCCCCGCAGGAAGTTATCGGCCTTTCGCCCAATAAGCTCCTTTACCGACCCCCTGCACCAGGCGAAGAAGAACGACTCAATTCAGCCCCGTGTTTTGAGATGAGTTTCAGCTAGAGCGGCGACCCTCTTCGATCGCGGCGATCCAGGATTCCCCGGTGCCGATTAACTACCAGCGGCTCATCAACTGGAACATACCCGAGGTTGAGCAACACCTCACGCGGCGCGACACCATCCTGTACGCGCTCGGCGTCGGCCTCGGGGTCGACCCGTGCAACCCGGACGAACTCAAGTTCGTCTACGAGCCGAGCCTGCAGGCGCTGCCGACGATGTCGATCATCCTTGGCTACCCCGGACCGTGGCACGCGCATCCCGACACCGGCATCACCCGCAGCCACGTCGTGCATGGCGAGCAAGGTTTCCGGATCCACCGCACGCTCCCCGTGGAGGGCGCCGTCACCGGACTCACGCGCGTGACCGGCGTCGTGGACAAGGGCAAGAACAGAGGTGCCCTGGTTATGACCGAGTGCACGGTGCGAGACAAGTCGAGCAGCTACCCGCTCTGCACCCTCACCTCGACGTCCTTCTGCCGCGCGGACGGCGGCTTCGGCGGGCCCGACGGGCCGATCAAGGCCCCGCATCCCCTGCCCGGGACACAGCCGCAGCATGTTTGCGATCTGCCCACGTTGCCACAGGCGGCGCTGATCTATCGCCTGTCGGGCGACTACAACCCGTTGCACGTCGATCCCGAGTACGCGCGCAAGGCCGGTTTCAAAATGCCGATCCTTCACGGGCGCTGCACCTTCAGCGTCGCCGGGCACGCCATTCTAAAGACACTGTGCGGCTACGATCCGGCACGATTCGTCGCGATGGAAGGCCGGTTCTCCGCGCCCGTATACCCGGGCGAGACCATCCGGACGGAGATGTGGGTGGACGGGAGCGTCGTTTCGTTTCGCTCCACAGTACCGGAGCGCGGCGTCACGGTGCTGGACAACGGCCGAGCTGAAATTCTCTAACTGGTGATGAGTACTGGTGATGGAAAATGGTGATGAGAACTGGTGATAAGAAGCGGGTTGTACACCACCACTTTTTCATCACCATCTGTCATCACCATTTTCCATCACCCTTTTGGATGGCAACTCACGACTCGGGATCTGACTCGGAAGGAAAGCAGAAATGGGGAGAATGGTAGAAGGAAAGGTGGTGGTAGTGACCGGCGCCGGGCGCGGGATCGGCGCGGCGATCGCGAAACTGATGGCGCAGCACGGGGCCAAGGTCGTGGTGAACGACATCGGCGCCTCGCTCGGAGGCGACGGCGGGGACCAGACACCCGCGGAAGAGGTTGTCGGAGAAATCAGAAAGAACGGGGGCGAGGCCGTCGCCAGCTACGACAGCGTCGCGGAGTTCGCTCCTTCCGGAAAGATCATCCAGTGCGCGCTCGACAATTTCGGCCGCATCGACTGCGTGGTCAACAATGCCGGTATCCTGCGCGACGTCATCTTCCACAAGATGACGGAGCAGGACTGGGATGCGGTCGTCACCGTCATGCTCAAGGGCGCCTTCAACTGCAGCCGGCACGCTGCCGACCATTTCCGCAGGCAGGAGTCCGGCTGCTTCGTGCACATGACCTCTACCTCGGGACTGGTCGGCGCCATGGGCCAGGCCAATTACAGCGCCGCGAAACTGGGAATGGTCGCCCTGTCCACATCGATCGCGATCGACATGCAGCGCTTCAACGTGCGCTCGAACTGCATTGCGCCCGTCGCCTGGACGCGCATGACTGCGTCGATCCCGTCGAAGGACCCAGCGGCGAAGAAGCGCATCGAGCAGCGCATGCAGGTCACGCCCGAATACAATGCGCCGCTTGCTGTGTTCCTTGCGAGCGACGCGGCGAAGGACGTGACCGCGCAGGTGTTCGCCGTGCGCAAGAACGAGGTCTTCCTCATGAGCCAGTCGCGCCCCCTGCGCGGCATCCACCGCGCCAAGGGCTGGACGCCCGACACCTGTGCCGAGCACATGCTGCCGGCAATAAGGAGCTGGTTCGTGCCGCTGCAGAAGACGGCGGACGTCTTCTCCTGGGATTCCATCTAGAACCAGTGAATCGTGACGGGTGACGGGTGATGGGACTAAACCCGTAAATCGTAAACAGTGGTTTGTTTCGCTCTGCGTGCTCGGCGGTTCAGTTCTGGAGTTTATCGGCATCTATCGGCGTTCATCGGCGGCTAATAAGGATTTTTGCTTTCGGTTATATCTGTGTTTATCTGTGTTTATCTGCGGTTAAATTTTGGTTTCTAAGCGGGTCAAAATGAACGTCACGCTTGAAAAGGACGGCGAGCTTGCCATCCTGACGCTCGATCGTCCCGACAAGTTGAATGCGATGGCGGACCCGATGTGGGATGCGCTTCACGCTCACCTCGGCGCGCTTGCGCAGGATGAGAGCGTCCGGGCCATGATCCTGACGGGGGTGGGCCGCGCCTTCTGCTCCGGCGGCGATGTCGGCGGCATGGCCCGCTCCGATATTGTTTCCGGGCGTGCGCGCTCGCAGCGGCGCCATCGCGCCATCACCGCGCTCTACCAGCTTGAGAAGCCCGTGGTCGCCGCAGTGCGTGGCGCCGTTTACGGCATCGGCAACGCCCTCGCGCTCGCCTGCGATCTCGTCATCGCCTCTGAGACCGCCCGGTTCTCGATGGCATTCAAGAACGTTGGCCTCGTGCCCGACGGCGGCGCAATTTTCTTGCTCGCCCGTCAACTGGGGATCGCGCGCGCCAAGGAACTCGTCTACACGGCACGGCCCGTCGCGGCAGCCGAAGCGCTGGACCTGGGCCTCGCGACAAGCGTCGTGCCAGACGAGCGCCTCGAAGCAGAGGCGCGGGCAGTGGCGCTGGAGCTCGCGCAGTCACCGACGCATGCGCTCGCACTTGCGAAAAAGATGTTTCACGCCATGGCCGTGCCGACGCTGGAGATGCTGCTTGAGATGGAGACGCTGGCCTCGGGCGTGGCCCGGCTCACTCATGATCACAAGGAAGGCGTCGCCGCCTTCAAGAACAAACGCCCGCCAAGATTTCTTGGTCGTTGACCAAGGAATCTTTGATAAATTTCCAAGATTCGTGTCGAAAACCCAAGATAGAATTTTGCCGCAGATAAACGCCGATGTACACAGATGGAATCTCCTGCTAATTCGCTTCGCGGAACGAATCAATCGGGAGTAATCGGCGTCCGTCCCTCACCCCCGCCCCTCTCCAACAGGAGAGGGGTGGCAATTGCTTCCCTTCTCCCTTTGGGAGAAGGGGAAGGGATGAGGGATGGGCAGCTTGAGTGAGATTCTTAAGAAAAACCCTTGAACTCCGTTAGCGGCACATCCCGGAGCGATGTCGCGTGGCTTTACGAGCTATGCCTCGCCCGCGTCGGTTTTGCCATGATGTTCACCGCTTATTCAGGGGTACTTCCGCTGCTCAAGACGGAGTGGAACATGAGTGCCGGAGAGGCCGGCCTCGTTCAATCCGCCTGGCACGTGGGCTATCTCATCTCGCTCTTCGTCGCCGGCTTTCTCTCCGACCGCTTCGGTGCCAAGCGCACCTTTCTCGCCGGAAACGTGTTCGCGGCCGCGGCCGCAATGGCGTTTGCGCTCGTTACCGACGGCTTCCTCTCGGCGCTTTTCCTGCACGGGCTGCTGGGACTGTGCTCGGGCAGCTCCTACACACCGGGGCTTACGCTCATCTCCGAGCGGTTCACGCCCCAGAGCCGCGGTCGCGCCATTGGTTTCTACCTCGCCGCGGCGTCGTTCGGCTACGCGGTTGCGCTGCTCCTCAGCGGTGCGCTAGTGACATCCATCGGCTGGCGCGGCGTCTTCATCGCGACCGCATGCGGCCCACTCGCCGCCACCTGCGTGGCTTTCTACGCGCTGCGCGCGACGCCCAACACCGTGCACCCGGCGCCAGCGGCGAGGGGTGTCGGGCCGTCGCTGCTCGAGGTGCTGCGCAACCGCCCGGCGATGCGGGTGATCTGGGCCTACGTGTTCCACAGCTGGGAGCTCCTGGGAATGTGGGCGTGGCTGCCCGCGTTCCTCGCGATATCCGCGGCCGCCGGCGCGGAAGTGACGGTGCAGGCGGTGGGGCTCGGCGCGCTGCTGTCCGCGATCACCTACCTCTCAAGCATGGCGGGCAGTATCGCGGGCGGGTCGCTTTCCGACCGCTGGGGCAGGACCACCGTGATCCTGGCGATGTCGTGCGCGAGCCTCGCGTGCTCCTTCGCCTTCGGCTGGATGCTGGCGTGGCCCCTGTGGCTGCTGCTGATCGTCGCGATCGTCTACAACGTGACCGCGATCGGCGATTCGTCCGTGTACTCGACCGCGGTCACCGAGCTGGTGCCGCCGCGCTACATCGGCGCCGCCTACTCGATCCGCTCGGTGCTAGGCTTCGGCGCCGGCGCCGTGAGCCCGTGGACCTTCGGGCTCGTGCTCGACTGGGCCCGTGGCGGTCCGCTGCAGTCCGAGTCGTGGGCGTGGGGACTCGCCTGGACTTCGCTTGGGATCGGCGCCCTGCTGGGGCCGTTGATGACCTGGCGGCTGCGCCACATGCCGGAAGCCTCGCGGATGGCCGGCGGAAAGCGTTGATCCGGCGCCGCGCCTGATCCACATAATGAACCCATACGCTGCGGCACGGGTCGCGCAAGGTTAGAATCTGGGTTTCGAGCACGGTATCAGCCTGCATGTCTTCCCGTCCTGCGCCACGACACAAAGCGGACTCCGCATCGGATCTGTCGCGCTTTCTCGCGCCCCGCGGCGTCGCGGTCGTGGGCGTGTCAAACGAACCGTCACGCATTGGCGGGCAGGCGCTGAAGCTGCTCACCGATTTCGGCTACGCGGGCAGAATCTATCCGGTCAATCCGAAGTACCGCGAGGTCAAAGGCATCACGTGCTATCCCGACGTGGCCGCGGTGCCCCAACCATGCGACGTGGCGCTGATCGCGCTCTCGGCACAGCACGTCACTACCGCGATTGAGCAGTGCGGCAAGGCGGGAATTCCCTACGCGCTTGTGCTGGCCGGCGGCTTCAGCGAGGTCGGCGCGGAAGGCGCCACGCTCCAGGCGCAGCTGGCGGCCGCCGCAAACCATGCCGGAGTACGCGTGGTGGGCCCGAATTGCCTCGGCCTCATGAACCTCAAGGACCACGCGCGCATCGGCTTCGGCGGCACGATGCAGTTAAAGACGCTCAAGCCCGGCCCGCTCGCAATGGTGACGCAAAGCGGCGGCTTTGGCTTCGGCGTCGTCGCGATGGCCTGTCACTTCGGGCTCGGCTTCAACTACGTCGTTTCTACCGGCAATGAGGTCGATCTCACGGCGCTTGACTGGATGGCCGATCTCGTCGAGCGGCCGGATGTCGAGATCGTCGTCGCCTTCATCGAAGGCATCAAGAACGGACGGCAACTGCGGCAGATCGGCCAGCGCGCAATCGAGCTGGGCAAGCCCATACTCGTCTGGAAGGTGGGCAACACCGACATCGGCCGGCAGGCGGCCACCTCGCATACCGCGCGCATGACCGCCGGCTACGAGCTCTTTCGCGCTGCGTTCCGCCAGGGCGGTTTCATCGAGATCCGCGATGTCGACGATCTCATCGACATCGCGAAGGCGTTCCGCGTCGGCAAGCTGCCGGCAGGCAACCGCGTGGCGGTCCTCACGCTGTCCGGCGGCGCCGGCGTGCTGCTCGCCGACCGCTGCATCGAGCACGGCCTGCAGCTACCCGCGCTCACCGACGCGACCGCGGCCCGGCTGCGCGAAGTACTGGTGTCGTTTGCCTCGGCCAGCAACCCGATAGACGCCACCGCGCATGGTTACAACGACAACTTCGCATCCTACGCGCAGGCGATCCGTGAGGTACTTGCGGACCCGAACATCGACCAGGTCGTCGCCCGTGTGCCACGGGGCAGCTCAGCGCGCCCCTGGTCGGAAGGGCTGGTCGCCGCCCTGCGCGACACCCGCAAGCCGCTCATCCTCAACTGGCCGACCGCGCCCGATGACAACGGCGATGTGCGCGAGTATCTCGAGCAGAACAACGTGCCCTGCATTCTGGCACCGGGCCGTGCCGTTCGCGCACTTGCAGCGCTCTCCGAGTTCGCGCAGAAGCGCCGCGACTTCGAGCGCGCAGGCGCGCGCGCCGCGCCGCGCACGGTGCCGCGGCAGGCGCTGAATCTGCCGGCCGGAGTCGGCACTATCGGCGAGTACCGCGCAAAGGCCGCGCTCAAGCGCTATGGCATCCCGGTGGTCGAAGAGCTCCTCCTGTCGCCGCCGGAAGTCGAGGCGCTGACGGTCCTGCCACTCACTTTTCCCGTTGCGGTCAAGATCGAGTCGCCAGATTTGCCGCACAAAACCGAAGCCGGCGCCGTGCGGCTCAATGTACCGGACCTGGCCGCGCTCAAGCAGGCTGCGCGCGAGATCGTTGCGGCAGTGACAAGTCACCACCCGGAAGCGCGGATCGAGGGCGTGCTGGTTCAGGAAATGGCCTCGGGCCTGGAAGTGATCGTGGGCGCGGTGAACGATCCCTACTTCGGTCCGACGGTCGCGTTCGGTCTCGGCGGAATCCTCACCGAACTCTTGCACGACGTCACGCATCGCTTCGCGCCTTTCGATGCCGAGACCGCGCGCGGAATGATTGACGAAATCAAGGGCGCCGCGTTGCTTAGGGGCTATCGCGGGAAACCCGCGCTCGACGTCGCCGCGCTCGCCGACGCGCTGGCGCGCGTGTCTCTGATGATCGCCGATCATGCGGACCGCATCGCGGAGATCGACATCAATCCGCTGTTCGTGCGCGAGGCGGGCAAAGGCGTCGCTGCTGCCGATGCGCTGATTGTGTTAAAAGATTAGGGATGGACAGGATTTACAAGATTAACAAGATTGAATTTGACACCAAACCTAACAGCGATTTTGTTATTGTCTTGAGTCGAATCCTGTAAATCCTGTTAATCCTGTCAATCTTTATGTTTCCTCTATGAGCATTAAGGTCACAAAGGACGGTGGTATAGCGACGGTGCTGCTCGACCGTGCAGACAAGCTCAACGCCCTCTCGGCGGAGATGTATCACGATCTCACGCACCACTTCGAGGCGCTCGACGCCGATGACGAGGTGCGCACAGTGATTCTGACCGGCGCGGGGCGCGCGTTCTGCGCCGGCGGCGACGTCGGGTCGATGGGAGGCTACGATGTCGTGGCCGGGCGCCGGCGCTCGCAAAATCATGCGCGGATGGTCGCCACGTTGCACCGCCTCGAGAAACCCGTGATTGCAGCCGTGCGTGGCCCTGCCGCCGGCGTCGGCTTGAGCATGGCTCTCGCCTGCGATTTGGTCGTGGCCTCCGAGAACGCCTATTTTCTTGCGGCATTCAAGAACGTGGGCATCCCGCCCGACGGGGGCGCGATATTCTTCCTGACCCAGCACCTGGGCGTGGCGCGCGCCAAGGAAATCGTGTACTCGGCCCGCCGCGTCCCGGCGCAGGAAGCGCGGGAGATGGGCATCGTAACCAATGTCGTGCCCGACGATAAGCTCGAGGTGGAAGCGAACGCGCTGGCGCAAGACCTGGCCGGTTCGGCCACTTACGCACTGCGTCTCGCGAAAAAGATGTTCCAATCGATGTATGTGCCCACGCTCGAGATGCTGCTCGAGCTCGAGTATCTGGCTGTGAGCGGAGCGCGTCTCACACACGACCATACCGAAGGTGTCACGGCGTTCAAGGAAAAACGCAAGCCGAGATTTCTGGGTCGGTGACTCAGAAATCTTTACCGGTCGAGACCATACGATTAGCAGCCCCTTTCTTACCAACGCGGAGCGTTTGCCATGCAGGATCTGAAGAAACAGTCCCCGTTCGGGGTGTATCTCGAACATTTGAAGAAGGGTGAGCTTGCCTACCAGGTGTGCGCCGACGACGGCGCGGCCGTGTTCTTTCCGCGCGCCGTGGCGCCTCTCACAGGGAGCCCCAACCTCGAATGGCGTGTATCGAAGGGCCTCGGGACGGTGTACGCGACGACCGTGGTGTACGCCAAGGACCAGGCGCCACAAAACGTGGCGCTGATCGACGTGGACGAGGGCTTCCGCATGATGAGTCGCGTCGAGGACATTGACCCGATACAGGTGAAAATCGGATTGCGCGTCAGGTTCCGCGTCCACGCGGGCGATGAGAAGCAGCCGCCCTACCCCGTGTTCACGCCGGCGGGAGGTGAAAAATGAGCGGACTCAAGCGCGGTAGCGTCGCCGTCGTTGGCGCCGCGGAATCCGACCTGGGACAGGTCGCGCCCCACACGAGCCCGGTCGACCTGATGGCGCAGGCGACCATGCGGGCCCTGGAAGATTGCGGGTTGAAGCTCTCCGACATCGACGGGGTATTCTCGGCGGCCACCCAGGTGCGCACGGCCCCGATGACACTCGCGGAGTACCTGCGCATCAAGCCACGGTTCTTCGATGGCACGATAATCGGCGGCTCATCGTTCATGACCCACGTCGCCCACGCCCAGGCCGCCATTGAGCACGGGCTGTGCGAGGTGGCGCTGATCGCTTACGGCAGCACCCAACGCTCGGTCTCGCGCGCGGCGGCTTCCCCGCGCGAGCGCAATCCGTACGAGGACCCCTATCGCCCGTTCATGCCGACTTCGGCCTACGCTTTGGCGGCCTCGCGCCACATGCATCAGTACGGGACAACACGCGAGCAGCTTGCCGAAGTCGCAGTGGCCGCGCGCCAGTGGGCGCTGCTCAACCCGAAGGCATGGGAAAAAGAGCCTCTCACGATTGAGCAGGTGCTCAACGCCCGCATGGTGAGCTATCCGTTCACGGTCCGCGACTGCTGCCTGGTGGTCGATGGCGGCGGTGCCGTGATCCTCACCTCGGCCGCACGCGCGAAATCGCTCAAGAAGAAGCCAGCCTACGTGCTGGGTGTGGGCGAATCCCTGAGCCACGCGACGATCTCCAACATGCCGGACCTCACCGTGACCGCGGCAGCCGAGTCGGGGCCCAAGGCTTTCGGGATGGCCAAACTGAAACCTTCCGACGTGGACATGATCTCGCTCTACGATGCCTTCACCATCACCCCGATCCTGTTCCTCGAGGACTTGGGCTTCTGTCCCAAAGGTGAAGGCGGCCGCTTTGTATCAGGTGGCGCCATCGCGCCGGGCGGGAAGTACGCTGTCAACACGAGCGGCGGCGGTCTCTCCTACTGCCACCCCGGCATGTATGGACTGCTCGTGCTCATCGAGGCAGTGCGCCAGGTGCGCGGCGAGTGCGGGAAGCGCCAGGTAAAGGGTTGCGAGGTTGCTCTTGCGCACGGCAATGGTGGTGTGCTGTCCAGCCAGTGCACGGTGATCTTCGGATCGGATGCAACACTGTAGCGCCGTGCGCCGGCCGCCTTCGGGGTCACATCCCCATAAATGGGGCCCCTGCTCCGCCCTACGGCGTCCACGGCAATGGTGGTGTGCTGTCCAGCCAGTGCACGGTGATCTTCGGCTCCGAATCGGCGCTGTAGGACGTATGTCAAGAAACAGAGGACAGCATTAGCCGCAGATAAACGCCGATAAACACAGATCCACATATACTAAAAAACTCTGAACGCGGAACCCGGAGCCCGAAACGCGTCACGTGTCGGTGCATCCAATAAGGGCGGCGGCCCGTATATAAGAGGTAATCGGGAATTCGGGTAGACTTTTGTGGTCCGATGGAGAGATCGAAGGAGCCGATATGCCGCTGACGCGCAGAGGATTGTTGAAGGGAATACTGGCCGCTGGCCTTTGGAATGTGCTGCCGGGCCTGGCCGGTGCCGCTCGGCAAATCAAGGACATGAAGGGCATCGAGGAGTTGCAAAAGAACTGGATGGCCTTTTTGGCCGAAGGGATCAAGGTCCCAAAGCCAGGGGAACCGCTGAACCTTTCGAAGGACGAGTGGCGCAAGCGCCTTTCGCCCATGGCTTACTCGGTGCTGCGCGAGGAAGGCACCGAGCGCTCCGGAACCAGCCCGCTCGATAACGAGAAGCGCGATGGCGTATTCGCCTGTGCCGGCTGCGATCTGCCGCTCTTCAGTTCCGCGATGAAATTCGACAGCGGCACGGGCTGGCCGAGCTTCTTCACGGTCATTCCCGGCGCGGTCGCAACCAAAACGGATTACAAGCTGGTCTGGCCGCGCACCGAGTACCACTGCGCGCGCTGCGGCGGCCACCAAGGCCACCTGTTCAAAGACGGCCCCCCGCCCACCGGCCAGCGCTGGTGCAACAACGGCGTAGCACTGAAATTTATTCCCAAGACCGGGAAGGCCTAACGCCTCTCCTGAAGAAAGGCGCGAGTCGTGATGGGTGAAGGGTAAGTCGCGATTGCAGCAGCGGCTCGCCGAAACCCTGGGCCAGCGGAGCGCGCCTCACTCCCGTCACCAATCACGATTTACGGTCTCCCGCTGGCAGGCGAAAGCCCAACCGTAGCCAAAGCGGCACCAGGGCCAATCCCAGCGTCAGGTTGAGCACGATCCAGACGTTGCGCTCGGGCAACCATACCGGGGGGGTGGCCTGCAGCAGCCAGGTACCCAGCCCGATCAGGAGACAGAACGTTGAGACGGCCGCCAGCACCACGGCTGCCGTTCCTCGCTCGAGATCCGCGAGCGGCGCCTGCTCGTGGTCACCGGCGGCTCGCGCCACGGGCCCCCAGAATCCCGGAGGCCGGACCTTGCGGTAGAAATCGACCAGCGTCCCGGGAGATACCGGTTGGAACCAGAGGGAGACGCCAATCGCGGCCGCCGTGGAGCTGACGGCCACCAACAACATGCGCAGCGCCGCAAGCTCTCCTGGAATGAGAATCAACGTGAGAGGTACCAGCAACCCCGAGCTGGCGATCGCTGCGAGTTCGCCCCAGGCCGTCATCCGCCACCATAGCCAGCGCAGGACCAGCACGACCCCGACGCCCGCCCCCAACAGCAGGCTGGATTCCCAGGCAACCTTGATGGAATCGAGCTGCGCCATGATGGCAAGCGCGATCGCCAGTATCAGGACGTTGGAAATGCGCGCCACCCAGACCAGTTCGCGCGGCGTCGGCTGCCGTCGGAGAAACCGGCACACGAAGCGCAGATAGATGTCGTTTGTCCAGTACGACGAGCCCCAGTTGAGATGCGTGTCCACGGTGGACGCCAGGGCCGCAATCATTCCCGTCAGCATCAGGCCCCGTAGACCCGCCGGAAGCGTCTCCGCGATGCCGCGCACGAATGTCGTCTCGCGCGCCGCGACGTAGGCCTCGCCGCCAAGCGTGCCATCCGGCGGGAACAGCAGCAGCAGCCCCAGAGCAATCGGCAGCCACACGAGGCTGCGCAGCAGCACCTGGGCGAAAGTGAATACCACTGCTGCGCGGCGTGCCTCGTGGTCGGTGCGGCACGCCATCGCGCGTTGGGCAAGGTAGCCGGTGCCGTCGGCGTTGACCTGGATCAGCCATTGCAGGAAGACCACGGCGAGCAACAAGGCGCTGACGTTGTACGCCACTGACGGCGTGAAGGCGAGCAGTTGCGAGGCGTTCATTGCCGGGCCGGACGTTCCGAAAGATTCGCTCAGCCTGCCGATCATCGTCTGCAACCCGCCGGCTTCATGCACCACCACGATCGCGTAAATGATGCTGGCGACCATCATGATCGCGAATTGCACGACATCCGTCTTGACGACGCTGCGCAGCCCGCCCAGCGTGGAGTAGAACAGGGTGACAAGCGCGATGAACAGCACGGAGATAGTGTTGTCGGCGGCCTTCATCCAGTGCTGAGGGTCGGCGAGCGGCGCAGTGGTCGGCGCAAAGCCGATCCGTCGCACCATACTCTCGATGGGCTCGAACAGCGCCCCCGGAAACCATTGGTGCCACAGCAGGAACGGCTCGGCGATGCGGGTGGCCGCAAGGAGGACGATTGCCAGCGCAAAGCAGTTGAATACGGTGCCGAAATAGAGCGCCTTGAACAAGCGCAGAGGCGCTGCGCCGCCCCCGCCATAGCGTAGCTCCGCAAACTCGGCATCGGTCAGCACCCCCGAACGCCGCCAGCAAGCCGCCAGCACGAACGCCATGAGCAGAAAGCTGAGCGCGTAGATCCAGAGCCGCCACAGCGCGAAGATGCCGCCTACGGCGACAAGGCCGGTCACGAGCAATGGCGTGTCAGCCGCAAACTGCGTCGCGGCCATACTGATGCCCGCCTGCCAGCCGTTCAGGCTGCGTCCAGCAAGAAAATACTGCTCGGGCCCCGCGCTCGCCTCGTGCCGGTCGCGCAGGCCTACGACCACGACATAGACGAGAAAGGCCGCTACGATGAAGGCATCAATGATCGTCATGATGTCGGCTGATAAGCTCTCGCTACACGATAACATGCCGGCCGGCTTCCGTTCCCGGCAGACATCCGCGTGCTGGAAGCCGGCACCAGTTGCCACCCGCCGCCGACCGCGCTATAAAAGGAGCTGACGCGGACCTTCCGATATGGTTACTCCGATCTTCCGTCTTGGGCTTCCCGCCGATGCGTACGAAATCGCGGTGATGTCGCGTTATCTGATCGAGGTCGGCCTGCGAGGATGGTCGTGGCCGCCCGAGCGGGTCGCGAGCGCAGTCCGGGCGCGCAACACCAATGTCGTGGTTGCCGGGGTCAGGGACAATCTCGTCGGCTTCTCCATCATGGAATACGGCGACAACACGGGACACCTGAGCCTGCTCGCCGTCAAACCGTCGCACCAGCGCTGCGGCATCGGGCGCCAGCTGATGGCATGGCTTGAAGAGACGGCGCTCACCGCGGGCATCATGACCGTCACCCTCGAGCTGCGCGTGAATAATTTCGCGGCACGCACCTTCTACCGGGCGCTGGGTTACAAGGAGATGTCCTATATTCCCGGCTACTACCGCGGGCTGGAAACCGCGGTGAAGATGTCGCGCGACATCCGCCGGGCGATCCCCAATCGGATCAGCTAAAACCGCCGCGCCGGGCCCGCTCGCGTTGCCGCGAGAGGACCGCCGTGAGTTCCCGACCCGCTCCCGCGCCTACTTGAACACGTCCAAGATGAGCATGTTCGGCAGCCAGAGCGCCAACGCGGGGAAGAAGATCACCAGGAGCAACACCATGGCGTCGGTGGAAAAAAACGGCATGGCGCCTTTCGTGACCTGGCTGATCGGGATCTTCGAAGTGCTGCTCACCGCGAAGAGGTTCAGGCCGACCGGGGGCGTGACGACGCTCATTTCGACGGCGATGGTGAGCATGATGCCGAGGTGGATCGGATCGATCTTGAGCGCGAGGGCGACCGGGTACACGACCGGCATCGTCAACAGCACGATCGCGATACCGTCGAGGAACATCCCGAGAAAGAGCGCTGCGAGCATGAACATGAAGATGAAGCCAAGCTGAGTCAGCTCCATGTCGACCACGGCTTTCGTGACGATCTGCGGCCAGTACAGGTTCGCGGCCAGGAACTGAAACACGCCCACGCTGCCCACCAGGAACAGGACGACGGCCGACAGGTTTAACGCGCGGCAGGTCGTGGGCAGAAGCTCCCTGATGAACTGGCCCCGGCCGGTGATGGCCCCGTAGAGCAGCGCGTAGCCGCAGGCGGCCGCGGCGGCTTCCGTCGGGGTAAAGAATCCTCCGTAGAGTCCCCCGAGAATGACGACCGGCATGCCGAGCGCCGGCAGGGCGACCTTGCCGGCGCGGGCCGCTTCACGCAGGTCGAGCTCGCCGCGCGGCAATTTCAAGTACCACGCGAGTAAGATCATGGCGACGATATTGCTGACGGCCAGCAACATGCCCGGAACGACCCCGGCGAAGAACAAGCGCACGATCGAGGTCTCGGTCACAATACCGTAGAGAATCAGGATAATGCTCGGCGGAATGAGCATGGCGATCCCGCCGCTCGCGGCGACGATGCCGGACGCCAGCCACGGCGGGTAGCCGCGTTTTAGCATCTCGGGGATCGCGATGAGGCTCATGGCCGCCGCCATCGCGACGCTCGAGCCCGAGATCGCCGCGAACATGACGCAGGCAAGCACGGTCGCGATCCCGAATCCGCCCGGCATCCAGCCAACCAGGGCGTCGGCGAACCGGAACAGCTGCCCGATCAGGCCGGTGCGCTCCATGAGGAAGCCCGCGAAGATGAAGAGCGGAATCGCCATCAACGAGTAGCGCCCGATGAAGTTGAAGAAGGCGCGGAAGATGACGGTCGGCTCCAGCAGCGGGTCGATGAGGATGTACACCGCACTGGCGGCGCCGAGCGCGATGCCGATCGGCACGCTCAGCACGAGCAGCACCAGCGCCAGAATCCCAACGAGATACATCCGCTCCCCTCTCCCTAAGAGTTTGTCGGACTTTGATCCGACAATCTCCTAATTCTCAGGCGGTTTTGCTGCTAGCAGCCGGTCGCACCGCCAAATCCGACAGGCTGCTCGAAATCAGCACATCAATGCGGAATCTCGCCTTCATCCGGCGGCTCCACGAGGACACTGCGGCCTCGCAGCCTCTGGATTTCCCGGTAGATCTGGAAGAACAACGACACCGCCATGAAGAAGAAGCCGACGAGCAGCACCCACAGGAACGGCGCCATCGGAAACTGGAGGCTCTCCGTGCGGGTGTCGTAATGCTGGCTCTCGAGCACTTCGGGAATGCCCCACCACACCACGGCGAGAAGGAACACGAGCGAGAAGGTGAAAACGATGAGCCTGAGGACCTCGGCCGCGCGGCGCACGCGCGGACCGAGCTTCTCCACGAGCTCCACGAACAGGGTAACGGTAAGGTGCGCTTCGCGCCGCTGCGCGATGCCGAAGTAGAGAAAAACGCCGCTCAGGATGAAGAAGGTGACGGCGTCCTGCTGCCACTCGAAGGAGACGCCGAACACGTAGCGCCGAATGACCTCGAGCAGCGCGAGCAGCGTGCACCCGAGCAGCAGGAGCGCCGCGGCGTACGCCAGGAAACGGTCCTGGAACGCGCGCCAGATCGCGTATGCCCGTTCCACGCGCCAGGCCCCCTGTCGGGTTCAACGGCCCGACAGGCGGCTAACCGCAAGGCCGCCCGCGGAATTAAAACACAACCGGAGATACCGCATCGTCCCGGCCCCCAATGCGCGCGCGTCAGTTTGAAAAACGGCTTTCACTGCCTATCCACTCCGTCTTCTTGTGAGCGGTCTTATTCTAGAAGTTTGTCGGACCTAAGTCCGACAAACTCCTCGGGCTACTTGATCACGATAACCGACGCATGCTTCGCGCAGTCAATCTTCTCGATCCAGGATGAACCGGATGGATTATTCTTTGACAGCTCGCGGCCTTCCTTGACGAAGAGATCGATCCACTTGTCCGCTTCCTTCGGCGTCTTGCTCTTCACGTACTGGGTCGGTTTGTCTCCCGCCATATCCACCATCGCGGTGACCTCCTCCGGGCTCATCCAGTAGATCCCCGGCTTGGACACATCCTTGGTCCCGTACTTGTCGTAGCTCATCTTGTCAACGCACCAGTTGTACTCTTTCTGGACCTGAATGGTCTCGGCGATGACCTGTTGGAGCGCGGCCTGGGTCGCCGGTGTCAGGCGGCGCCACCAGCGCAGGCTCGCGCTGACCATGTAGTAGTCGCCGATGAAGGCGCCAGCGCCGCCCATGGTGTAGTAAGGCGCCTGCTCGCGTACTCTCGACCACCCGCCGATGCTCGTCATCAGGCCGTCGATCACGCCCGATTCGAGCGCGCTCGGCACCTCGCCGAATCCCATGACGACGGGCGACGCATTCCAGGCCAAGAGCGAGGCGTTCTCGACCGGCCCCATGCTGCGCAGCTTCCGGCCTTCGAAGTCCGCGGGCTTCGCAAAGCGCTTATCCCTGCCGCCGATGCCCATGCCGAAGCTCATGTGCCCGACGCCGAACACCTTGACGGCTTGCCTCTTCTGAAGCCGCTCGACCAACATCTGGTACGTCTGCGTCTTTTCCAGCGAGTCGACCGCCCCGACCGTCGTCAGCACGCCCGGCCCGACCACGGTCATCATGTACGGTTCAACCGACGCCCCTTTGCCGATCTGCATAAAGCTCAACTCCAGGTTGCCCTGGCGCATGGCCTCGAAGGCTTCGGGTATGGTGTAGAGCGCGCCGGCGTAGTAGAGGCGCGCCTCGCTGCCAGGGATCACCTGCGGCAGCCGTTCGGCGAAATACTTCATCGCGAGACCCGCGGGATGCGGCGGCGGCGGCAAGTCCGCGACGAAGCGCAGCACGACCTTTTTCGGTTTGTCCTGCGCGTACGCGGAGCGGTCGGTTACGCCCCAGGTCAAGGCAAGGGCCGCTACAAAAATTGCGGTCGTCATCCTCACTGAAAAACGTGAAATCCGGCTAACGTTCATAGGACTCCTCCATCGGGCAGATCCACAGGTGTGGGGCGCCGTTTTTGACAACCCCGTTATTCTTACCTTATTTGATAGTAAGGAAACTATATGATCGGCTTTTCACCGTCAAGCGCAATACTCGTGCCGGACTTGCATGCCCGGTAAAGGGAGTTTTTGCAATCCAATCAAGGGCCCTTTCCGCCGCAAACGCGGGATGGGCGTCGCCTTCATCTGCGATGGTGTGGCAGGCTCGGGCTGCCGCCCAGCGAAGCGATCTAAGCGCTGCGTCAGGGGAACGTCACGATGGGCGGACGGGCCGCGCTGGCAACCGTTCCGATCGCTTATCATTCGCCATCATGAAGATCACCGGCATTAAGGCGCTGACCTTCGACACGTTCGGCACCGTGGTCGACTGGCGCAAGAGCATCAAAGGCGACTTCCAGGCCTTCAGCCGGCGCAAGAAGCTCAAAAATATCGATTGGGAGGCATTGATTGACGAATGGAAGACTTGCTACCGCCCCGGCATGGACGCGGTCAACAGCGGCCGCTCGCCGTGGCAGACGATCGATCAGATTTACCGCCGCAAGCTGGACGAAATCCTTTCCCGCTACGGGCTCGGCGATCTTGATGAGGAGGACCGTGTCTTCCTCAACCGCGCTTGGCACCGGCTCAAGCCCTGGCCAGACGCAGTAGCCGGCCTCAGGCGTATCAAGAAAAAATACGTCATCTCGCCGCTCTCGAACGGCGATGTCGCCTGCCTCGTCAACATGGCGAAGTTCGGCGGGCTGCCGTGGGATTTAATCCTGTGCGGAGAACTCTTCAAACGCTACAAGCCGGCGCCCGAAGTCTATCTCGGTGCGATTGCCTACCTCGGCCTGCGCCCGCACGAAGTCATGATGGTCGCCGCACACAACTATGACCTGAAGCATGCCCGCTCTCACGGCATGCGCACCGGGTTCGTGGCGCGCCCGACGGAGTACGGACCCGGACAGCAGGACAACCTACGCGCCGAGGAGGATTGGGACATCATCGCTAAGGATTTCGGCGAGCTCGCCGCCGCGCTCGGCGCGTGACCAGAAGCCAGAACGTGTCCCGACCGGGCTCGGCGATCGTTTTGTTATCGCTTGTGGCGTTTGTGTCCCGTCGAAAAAATCGCTACGAGCGCTGTCGGCGTTGCGCCAGGTCAAATCCAGTAGCGCGCGCTCGTCCCCTGCCGACGTGAGCGCGCGCGGATACCCGCGCACCAGCGTAAAGCTTAACCTCTTGACATTAATACCTTTTTAGCAGTACGTGCTGCTACGTAAATCAGCTTGTCTCGGATTTTAAACTCGTCCATCATGCGAACGACAGTTTTCAAAAAAAGCAAATGCTGCAAAGCGCACGGTCCACCAAAGGAGGCGCTCAACATGAAACCGTATCGTCGGATGATTCTCGCCGTAGTGGGTTTGATCCTGGTTTCGTTGTCGGCGGTGCATGCCGCTGAATTTCCCAACAAGCCGATCCGCTGGATCATCCCGTTCCCGCCGGGCGGCAGCAACGATGTGCTGGGCCGCTACATCGGTATCAAGCTTAGCAAGCGGATCGGCCAACAGATCGTGATCGACAACCGCGGCGGCGCGAACGGCATCATTGGAGCCCATCTCGCTGCGCAATCGCCGGCGGACGGCGATACCTTGCTCATGGTTTCCACGTCCGCAGTGCCCGATGTTCCGACCGTCATCGAGTCCGGCTTTCCGGGTTACGAGGTGTATGTCTCGTGGGGCGCGGTCGTGCCGGCCGGCGTGCCCCGCGCCCGCGCAGAGAAGCTGCGCCGCGAAATCGTAGCCGTTCTCCAGGATCCTGATACCCGAAAGTGGCTGGCCGCCAATGCGGCCGCTGAGACACAGATCATGGCGCCGGCCGAGATCCGGAAGATGGTCCACGACGACATAAAAAAGTGGACTGACGTGGCGAAAACAGCGGGAATCAAAGTCAAGTAATTGCGTGACCAAGCAATGACGTAACGGTCCGCATCTGGCCCGTCACCTATCACTCATCACCCGTCACGAATCACGCATCACCCATCACCCATGAGACTTCGCAGCGTAGAACTCGAGATGCCCCGGGCGGGCGCGGCGGTGGAGTTTCTCGAGGGCATCTGGGGCCTGGTCGACGCGGGAAAGACGAAGCAGGCGTCTTATCTTCGCGGCACGGGAGACCATCCTTACGTGATGGCGATTGCGGAGGCTGTGAGCCCGGCAGTCGTGTCGGTCACGTTTTCTGGATCGAAGCAAGATCTCGAACGGTTACGGTCACGTGCGGCGGCCGGCGGAATTCTGGTCGAGCCTAGCGCCGTGGAGCTTGATGAACCCGGCGCGCCCAGTGGCTTCCGGCTAGCCGGCCCCGAGGGCCAGTGCTTCCGCTTCGTGACCGACGAAAAGCCGGCGCCGCACTTGAAGGACCCGGACAAGCCGATCGCGCTGACGCACGTTCCCATCAATGCAACCGACGCCGACGCCTGCACGAGGTTTGCGATCGACGTGCTGGGATTCAAGCTGTCGGACCGGACAAGAATAATGGATTTCATCCGCTGCGACAGCGCGCACCATTCTCTCGCCTATGTGCGCACGGGCGTCTCCGCGCTGCACCACATGGCGTTCGAGATGCAAGACCTCGACGCCGTGATGCGCGGGGTGGGGCGGCTCAGGGACGCGGGGATCGAGCCGGCTTGGGGCCCCGGCCGGCACGGGCCGGGCAACAACGTATTCGCGTACTACGTCGCGCCGTTCGGCGCGGTGCTCGAATACACCTCCGAGATCGAGCGTGTCGACGACACCTACAAGGTCGGCAGCCCAGACGACTGGAAGTGGCCGCCGGGGCGAGTCGATCATTGGGGCCTCTCGAAGCGCGACGATACTAGGCTGCACGCTGCGGAGCGGAATTTCCGTTTCCGGTCGTTATCGTAATGGCGGGCTGGCAGCCTGACTGACGAAGTAAAGCAGGTGTCAAGAGCCTGAAGGCCACCTTGGACAACGGGCCACGAAGGCACTGTTGAAGACGTTCCGGGTGGTTTGTCCCCTACGTTTTGACCGCCAGCACGCGCTGGTACAGAAGACCGCCCACATAAAACGTGACGCCC